>CAMAZB010000009.1 GCA_945862785.1 uncultured Clostridia bacterium
ACACACTGCATATCGTCGGCAGCGTCAGATGTGTATAAGAGACAGTATTTTAATACAGAAAGGAATAACCAACTATGATGCAGAATCGCACCCATACCTGCGGGGAGCTGCGCCTTGAGGACGCAGGCAAGCAGGTCAAGATCGTGGGCTGGATGGAGAACGTCCGCGTGGTCTCTGCCAGCCTGGCCTTCATCGTCGTCCGGGACTTCTACGGCACCACCCAGGTGGTTGCCGAGACCGAGGACATGGTCAGCACCTTCAAGGCCATCACCAAGGAGTCCACCATCTCCGTGGAGGGCACCGTCCGGGAGCGCGACAGCAAGAACAACAAGATTCCCACCGGCGACATTGAAGTCGTCCCCGCCAAGGTGGAGGTTCTGGGTCGCTGCCAGCACAACGAGCTGCCCTTCCAGATCAACCGCAGCCGGGAGGCCGACGAGGCCCAGCGGCTGAAGTACCGCTACCTGGATCTGCGGAACCCCGCCGTGAAGCAGAACATCGTGCTGCGGTGCAACGTGGTGGCCGCCCTGCGGCAGGCCATGACTGCCCACGGCTTCCTGGAAATCACCACCCCCATCCTGACTGCTTCCTCCCCCGAGGGCGCCCGGGACTATCTGGTGCCCGCCCGGAACCATCCCGGTAAGTTTTACGCTCTGCCCCAGGCTCCCCAGCAGTTCAAACAGCTGCTGATGACCTCCGGCTTCGACCGTTACTTCCAGATCGCCCCCTGCTTCCGGGACGAGGACGCCCGTGCCGACCGTTCCCCCGGCGAGTTCTATCAGCTGGATATGGAAATGGCCTTTGCTTCCCAGGAGGATGTGTTCGCCGTGTGCGAGGACGTACTGCCTCCCATTTTCGCCAAATTCGGCAAGTATGACCGGGCCAGCGGCGCGCCCTTCCTGCGCATCCCCTACCTGGAAGCCATGGAGAAGTACGGCTCCGACAAGCCCGACCTGCGTATCGACCTGACGGTTCAGGACGTGACCGAGGTGCTGGGTGGCTGCGGCTTCGGTCCCTTTGAAGGCAACAAGGTCAAGGCCGTGGTGGTCTCCGACTTTCACGAGACCCGCAAGTTCATTGACAAGACCCTGGCCGACGTGGAGGTCGTCTCCGGCGGCAAGCCCTACTGGTTCCGCCTGGATGAGAACGGTGAGATCGTGGGCGGCATCGCCAAGTTTGTCCAGCCCATCAAGGAGCAGGTGGTCTCCGCTCTGAATCTGAAGCCCAATGACTTTGTAGCCCTGTCCGCCGGTGCTCTGGGCGCCGCCCAGAAAACCGCGGGTGTCCTGGTCAAGACCCTGGGCGCCGCCGTCCCCGGCCACATGGACAAGGAGCAGTACGCCTTCTGCTGGATCGTGGACTTCCCCATGTACGAGATTGGCGATGAGTCCGGTGAGCTGGAGTTCTGCCACAACCCGTTCTCCATGCCCGCCGGCGGCCTGGATGTCCTGCTGAAGGCTGAGCGGGGCGAGATCGACCCCCTGTCCATCACCGCTGACCAGTACGACCTGGTGTGCAACGGCGTGGAGCTCAGCTCCGGTGCCGTGCGGAACCACGACCCCGAGATCATGATCAAGGCCTTTGAGCTGGTCCGTCTGGGTGAGGACGACGTGAAAGCCAAGTTCCCCGCCATGTACAACGCCTTCACCTACGGCGCTCCCCCTCACGCGGGCATCGCTCCCGGTGTGGACCGCATGGTCATGCTGCTGGCCGGCGAGGACTCCATCCGGGAGATCATCCCCTTCCCCATGAACAAGAACGCCCAGGATGTGATGATGAGCGCCCCCAGCGAAGTCACTCAGAAACAGCTGGACGAGCTGCACATTGCCCTGGTGAAGCCCGAGGAATAACAGTGATTTTACCGGAAAGGACGCGGGAAACTCCCGCGCCCTTTCCTTTTTTCCGGCTTTGTGATACACTATCCACATCACATTTCGGGAGGTGCCTATGAATCGACTGCTGGCGGCACTGCTGGCCGCTTTGACTTTACTCTCCCTCACAGCCTGCGGCGACACTTCCCCGGCAAAGGAACCCGAACCGGAAGCTCCTCCCATTGAGGAGCCCGCTCCCCCGCCCACGGAACCGGACCCCCTGGGGGAACTGCTGTCCTCCATGACCCTGGAGGAAAAGGTGGGCCAGCTGTTCTTCGTCCGCTGTCCGGCGGAAAACGCCATTGAGGACGTCAATGCCTACCATCTGGGCGGCTATATCCTCTTTGGCCGGGATACAAAAGACAAAACCGCCAACGAACTCATCCAGACCATCCAAAGCTATCAGGACGCGGCCACTATCCCCCTGCTGATCGGCGTGGACGAGGAGGGCGGCACCGTAGTGCGTGTCAGCTCCAATCCGCACCTTCGCAGCGAAAAATTTGCTTCTCCCCAACGACTGTACGCCCTGGGCGGCATGGAACGCATCCTGGCGGACACCCGGGAGAAGGATGTGCTGCTGGGCGCTCTGGGCTTCAACGTGAACCTGGCGCCGGTGGCGGACGTCTCCACCAGCTCCGGCGATTTTATTTTCGACCGCTCCTTTGGCCAGGACGCCCAAGCCACGGCGGACTATGTCTCCGCTGTCACCGGCCAAATGGCCGCTGACGGCATGGGCAGCGTGCTGAAGCACTTTCCCGGCTACGGTGACAACGCCGACACCCACACCGGCATCGCCTTGGACAAGCGCCCCTACGAGAACTTTGTGAACGGGGACTTTCTCCCCTTCTCCGCCGGGTTTGATCGCGGCGGAGACACTACCGCCGTGCTGGTCTCCCACAACATTGTGGAATGCATGGACGCAGACCTCCCCGCCTCCCTGTCCCCCAATGTCCACCACATTCTGCGGGAGGAACTGGGCTTTGACGGTGTGGTGATGACTGACGACCTGGCGATGGACGCCGTCAGCGCCTATGCCGGGGACGGCGCCGTAGCGGTCATGGCCCTGGAGGCCGGAAACGATCTGGTCCTCACCACCGATTACCGAACGCAAATCCCCAAGGTGCTGGAAGCCGTGGAAAACAGTACGCTGGACAAAGCCGTGATCGACACCGCCTGCCGCCGGGTACTAAGTTGGAAGCAGGCTCTGTGCTTGCTGTAAGCCCAAAAGCCAATCACCATTTGTATAATCCGTCTTATATTATACATTATGTTGTTGAATTTACTGCTTTGGGGAAAGGAGTTTCTATGAAACGTTGGTTTCGCTCCCTGCTCTTTCTTGCGTTGGCAGTATCGGTCCTGACCGTCACGGTCTTTGCGGACATGGGGCCCAAGCCTCAGCTGACTGTGAAAGTGGTGAATCCTCCGGAGGAACCATATTACCTGGATATTCTGGCTGAGGGGAATTACGCGGATAACACCAATCCCTTTGACGGTCTGGAATGGAGTTACTCTGACGAGGAAATTGCTGCTTTGGATCAGGACCTGCTGAAAGCTCTGCGGGCAGCGGTACCGGAAGGCTGGCACGCCTGTACGGCGGAGGGGTCCACCGGTGCGCCTATGTGGGGTGATCTGTATCCGAACGAAAAGGGGCTCCACATCTTCGGCTATATGGGCGTACCGAAGACATACCGGATCCTGATGGTTACCAAATCCGGTGAATCCTGGATCTCTGAACCCTATGTCCGCCCCAGTCTTCAGTCCTCCGTTAAGGTGGATTGGGCGAAAAAACAAGCCTTCGCTCCCCCGGCCAGTATGAGCTATGGACTGCAATTTCTGTCCACGCTGCTGCCTACCCTGATTTTGGAGGGCGCTTTGTTCCTGTTAATGGGATTCAACAAATCAAAACGGAATATTCTGATTTTCCTGGCAGCAAACCTGATCACCCAGGTCTGCTTGTTTCTGGTGCTGGGCGTCACGATCCTCCAACGGGGCCTGGGGTTCTCTTACTACATGCGGTTCTTCCCCATGGAACTGTTCATTCTGGTGTCGGAGACATGGGTCTACCGCCGCTTTTTTCAGGAGGAATCCAAAACCTGGTCCACACTATACGGCATCGCCGCCAATCTGCTCTCCGCGATTGCGGGCTGGTTCCTGGCGGAACCTGTCTGGCGTTTCATTGTCTCCATCTCTTGAATGAAAGGAAGTTTTCCACATGGAAACGGAAAAGCTTTACTACATCGACCCTTTTATGGATGAGTTTTCAGCTACCGTTTTGTCCTGTGAGGCCGGGAAAAACGGCTTTCAGGTGGTGCTGGACCGCACGGCCTTCTATCCAGAGGGCGGCGGGCAGCCTGCTGACCACGGGACACTGGGAGAGGTAACCGTCACAGACGTCCACGAAAAAGACGGGGTCATTTTCCACACCTGCGATAGAGCTGTGGAAATTGGGCAAACTGTTACCGGGCACATCGACTGGGCCCGGCGGTTCGACCACATGCAGCAGCACTCCGGAGAGCACATCATCTCCGGCATCCTCTGTGCGGATTACCGCTGCGACAACGTGGGCTTCCACCTGGGTGCCGACGTGGTGACCATCGACTACAACGCCGACATCTCCTGGGAGCAGGCTCTGGACGCCGAACGCAAGGCCAACGAGATCATCTGGGCCGACCGGGAGGTGGAGATCGACTATCCCTCTCCCGCTGAACTGGCGGCACTGGACTATCGCAGCAAAAAGGAGCTGACGGGCAAGGTCCGCATTGTCACCTTCCCGGAAGCGGATTGCTGTGCCTGCTGCGGCACCCATGTGCTTCGCGCGGGACAGGTGGGACTGATCAAGGTCCTGTCCTGCCAAAAGTTCCGGGAAGGCGTCCGCATCGAGATTTTGTGCGGCAAACGAGCCCTGGACTATCTGGGCCGGACCTACGACCAGGCCAAGGCCATCGGCCAACAGCTTTCCGTCAAGCCACAGGACACCCTGGCGGCTGTGGAACGGCTGGAAGCGGAACTGTCCGCCGTCAAAGCACGGGTAGCCCATCTGGAGGAATCGGTATTCGAATCCATTGCCAGAGAAAATGAGGGCAAGGGTGATGTGGTGTTGTTCCAGTCCGCCATGAAGGGCGACAGCGCCCGCAGGCTGGCGGACGCTGTGGCAAAGCGTTCCGGTGGTCTGGCGGCGGTGTTCGCCGGAGAGGACGGACAGTACGCCTACGCTCTGGTCCGGGCCGACGGCGCCGATATCTCTCCCCTGGTGAAGGGCCTGAACAAAACTCTGAACGGCCGGGGCGGCGGACGGGGCGGCTTCGCCCAGGGCAGCGTGCAGGCGGACAGGGCAGATATTGAAGCATTTTTCAACAAGTGAGGAGAACATCATGCAGTATTACATGATCGAATGGGATCACGAGGAAGAGGATGAGCCCTGGAAGCTGTATCTGGAGCTGGACAGCCGGGGCTGTCCCCGGCGGAAGGTGGAAGTCTTTCGGGTGGGACTATATCAGTCCTATGACGACCTGGACGAGCCCCCTACGGACCCCCGGCAGGCCGCAGGGTCCGAGGGCAATGTGACGGCCCTGAACCGGGTGCAGTTCGAGGATATCTGGGAGCAGAGCCGCCAGATGCCCGACGGCTTCATGGGCATGTTCTTCTGATATGGGCAGTATCATCTATTTGGCGGGAGGCTGCTTCTGGGGCATGGAGCGGCTATACCGGAGCCTGCCCGGCGTGGTGAATGTGACGGCAGGCTATGCCAACGGCGTTTCCGCCGAAAAAGCCAATTATGAGGCAGTCTGCTCCGGCGTCACCGGCTTCCGGGAGACGGTGCGGGTGGAATACGACCCGGAACAAATCTCCCTGGAGCATCTGTTGCTCGTCTTTTTTGCCGTCATTGACCCGGAGACGCCCAACCGGCAGGGGCCGGACTTTGGAAGTCAGTACCAGACCGGGGTCTACTGGGTGGACGAGGCGGATGATCGTGTCATCCGCCAAATTGCCGCTTTGGAGGCATCAGCGGCGCCCCGGTTTGCTGTGGAGCTGAAGCCATTGGAAAACTTTTACCCCGCTGAGGAATACCACCAGCGGTATCTGGAAAAGTACCCCGGCGGCTACTGCCACATCTCCCCTCTCCGCATGAGGGCGCTGGCCCGGTTCCCTTTCCGGGAAGTGGCATACGACAGGCCCGCAAAAGAATTGCTAAAACCGTATCTGGACACATAAAAAAGGACCGGCTCTCACGAGCCGGTCCTTTTGCGTTTTCGTCACACGATTAGGAAGAACTTGATCAGGAACAGGGCGGAGATCACATAGGTCAGTACGGAGACCTCCTTCGCCTTCCCGCTGAACACCTTGATAACGGTATAGGAGATCAGGCCCAGGCCGATGGCGTGACCGATGGAGCCGGAGATGGGCATACCGATCAGCATGAGAGCCACGGGAACCATCTGGTCCATGTCGCCGAAGTCCACGTTTTTCAGACCCATCAGCATCAGAATGCCGACGTAAATCAGCGCGGCGGAGGTGGCGGCGGCGGGAATGATGGCCGCCACGGGGGCGATGAACATACAGGCCAGGAACAGCACGCCGGTGGTGAGAGCCGTCAGGCCGGTGCGGCCGCCGGCTTCCACGCCGGAAGCGGACTCAACGAAGGTGGTGACGGTGGAGGTACCGGTGCAGGCGCCCGCCACGGTGCCGATAGCGTCGGACAGCAGGGCTTCCTTCATGTTGGGCATGTTGCCTTCCTTATCCACCATACCCGCCCGGGAGGCGGTGCCCACCAGGGTGCCGATGGTGTCGAACATGTCGATCATGCAGAAAGTGATGACCAGCGTAATGGCGGTAAACCAGCCGATCTCCAGGAATCCGGAGAAGTTGAACTTGAACAGGGTGGTCTCCACCATGTCGGTAAAGGGCGGTGCGAAAGAGGCAGTAGCCAGGGACGCAAAGGGATTGACGCCCAGGAACAGGGCTTCACCGGCCCAGTAAACCACGGAGGCCACCAGCATACCCAGCAGCACCGCGGCCTTGATGCCCTTCTTTGCCAGGATAACCATAACAAACAGGCCGATGAACATGGTGACCACGGTAAGGATCATTACGTTGTAGCCGGAGCCCATGGAGGCCTGCGCCACACTGGGCGTCAGAGCGCCGAAGAAGTCCCGCATTACATAGAAGGGACCGCCGGTCTCGGACCAGACGCCGGCATTGGAACCAAGGCCGATGTTCATCAGCATGATGCCAATGGCGGGGGCAATGCCCAGGCGAACGCCCAGGGGGATGGCCTCCACGATCTTCTCCCGAATGTTCAGGACGGACAGGATGATGAACACGATGCCCTCAATGAGGATGATGACCAGGGCTGCCTGGAAGCTCGCCACATAGGTCATGCCGGTGAGGCCCGCGATGTTGCCCACCACCACAGCGAAAAAGCTGTTCAGTCCCATGCCGGGAGCCAGGGCGAAGGGCTTGTTGGCCAGGAAGGCCATACAGAACATACCGATGGCCGAGGCGATGCAGGTGGCCATAAACACGCCGTTCCACAATGCGGACCCCACATCAAAGTTGGTCAGCAGGTTCGGGTTCAGTGCGATGATATAGGCCATGGTCATAAAGGTGGTCAGACCCGCCAGGATCTCAGTACGGACGGAAGTTCCATTCTCTTTGAGTCGAAAGATTTTCTCCATACACTCCCTCTTTTCTCCGTTTTCTACCCCAAAACAAACTATTTGTTATGGAGGAAAACAGTTTTTGTATCTCTATGATACAGAAACGAACGTGCAATTACAAGTATTCCCGCTGAAATACGTCGCAGAAAAAGGTCAACCTTTTTTGGAGACTATGACAAAACCGGGGCACGCTTTTGCGTGCCCCGGTTGTCTTGAACGATTCAATGTTGAAAATGGGTACCGTAGTAGTACTCCAACGCCTGGTAGGTCTTAAGCGTCGCCTGTCCGGTTTCATCCAAAGTCTCGGTAAACCGCCCGTCCTGCACATAGCCTCTCACGGTGGTCACGGCGGGGATGACCTTCCAGATATCCGTGGTGGCCTGCGTCCAGGCATTGCCCTGCCACCCGCACAAGTCAAAGAGCAGGTTCATCAGGAAGCAGGAAGATACGTCCGGTCCCTCCCCCACAAAGTCATTGCCCAGCGCCTTCTTGGCGGCGTCGTTGGCCCAGAGGAAGTACCGGGTACCGTAGTAGTTGTAAAAACCCTCCTCTGTGGAGGTGTCCAAATCGATTCCCAGTTCCTGATAGGCGGAGTTGCCGTCTCCGAACCAGGGCTTGTGGTCCCCGAAACCCACCACGACCACCGGTCGCTCCTCGGCGGCAAAGTTGTCCAGGAGCTTTCGCAGCTGTTCCGCCGTGTCAGACACGGAGCCCAGGTAGTTATCCACTATGTTGGTGGTAGCAGCGGAATACCGGCCGTCGGTGTAGTGCTTTTCGCGCCACACACTCTGCGTATCGTAGGGCCCGTGGCCCTGGTAGGTCACATTGAAGGAAAAGTAGGGTTTCCCCTCCCCGTCCCGGTTCTCCTCGTACAGCTTAAAGATCTCAGGAAACAGCACATCGTCCGTGGCAATGCCGCCGGTGTACAGGTCGCTGTACCGGTTTTCGTAGTAATAATATGTAGGGATACCCAGATAGCCGTTGACATTCTGCCGGTTGTAGAACCAGTCATAGCTGGGGTGGCTGCCCTCCACAGTGTAGCCCTGATCCTGAAAATACCAGCCGTAGGAGTTGGTGTTGGCCCGGTAGTTCCATTGATCGGCAAAGCCCGTCAGCACCGCCCGCTCCGTGTTCACCGTGCCGCCGGCGAAAATGTTGGTCAGCAGGTTTCCGGTGTAGCTCTTGGTCTCGATCTCATGATAAACATCATAGGCTTTTTCAAAATCAATGCCTTCGATACCATCAAACCGGGAGAAATCGGCAAAGGCCTCCAACTGGAGGAGAATCACGTCTACCTTCTTCTCCGCCGGGATGTCCGCATCCTCATAGGATGCCAGCAGCGCCGCCGTCTCCCGCTGGTCATAGCCCGCCGGCGGCTTGATGGTACCGGTGGTGGCACTGTGGAGGAAGGGATACACAAAACCCTTGGAGATATACACCTGAGTAGAGGACCAGCGGTTGATACAGTCAAAGTTCTGAGTCTTGCTGTTGTAAGTACTTTTGTCAGCACAGAGCTTCCAAACGGGAACGCACAGCAGAGCCCCCACCAGCAGCAGCGGCAGCCGAACCTTCCGCTGGAGCCGCCCCCGCACCAGAAACCACAGGAACACCGTTCCAAAGATCAGGCACAGCAGGCCGAACCAGACCCGTTTATCGGGGGTCAGGTCGTAGTTGGCGGTGAGGGCAATGGAGCCCGCCTCCCGGATGTGGCGAATGTCCTCAAACATCAGTGGGTCGTCCCGGAACCGGAGCTTATAGTAGTTGCCCAGGGAGAAGCCCCAGACCACCACCCCGGTGATCAAAAAGGCCAGCCAGGGCCGACCCAACAGGAAATACACCAGAAACAGTCCCAGAACCACCGGCAGGATGTTCAGCACCGCGATAAGGGAGTGCTGGAAATAGCTTTTCATCAGCACGTCAGGGTAGTCGCCGTAGGCGAAAAACAGAGACAGCACCCCCAGGCACAGGCCCGCCAGCAGCAGAACCAGTCCGTTCCAAAGCCAGAAGGCCGTTTTCTTTCCTCCGGAAAGTCCGACGGCAGAACTTTGGAACAGCCAAAAGTTTTTCAAATGGGTCACCTCTTTTGTGAAAAACAAGATTAATTTCCTAAAAATCCTGTTCATGGGACTTGAAAAATCGAAAAAGTCCGGACGTTTTTCATCTCCGTCCAGCGGCAGGTGGAGACCGGAGTCCGGTCCAGGTCGTAAATGCGGACGCCCTTCAGGGTCAGCAGGAATGGAGAGTGGGTGGCAATAACAAATTGGCAGCCATAGAACCGGGCGGAATCCTCCAGAAAGCGGGCCAGTTGAAGCCGCACAGGGCAAAAAGATCTGCAAATACAGCAACCGGCTCTCCTTTCTTTTTTCGATTTTACCACAAAGATACCTAAAAAACGTGAACTTTGTGAAAACAGGGCGGGTGAAACACCCGCCCTGTTGGATTGTTCTTAATAAGCCAACTTCTCAGTCAGGTAGGTCTTCAGCTCGGAAATGGGAATCCGCACTTGCCTCCCCATCAACCAGGGCTGATGGGGGCCCCATGATTTGATTTCTGTCCGGGCGAAATGAATCCGCCCGGACGTAAGGATTTGCCATCGGCAAATCGCTTACACGCCGCTATGCGGCGATCCATGGAGCAGGATTAGATCTGATGCTTATTAGTAGGCCAGCTTCTCAGTCAGGTAGGCCTTCAGCTCGGAAATGGGAATCCGCACCTGCTCCATGGTGTCGCGGTCACGGACGGTAACGCAGTTGTCGCCTTCCTTCTCCGCGTCGCCCACGGTGTCGAAGTCCACCGTGACACAGTAGGGCGTGCCGATCTCGTCTTCACGGCGATAGCGCTTGCCGATGGAGCCGGTCTCGTCGAAGTCCACCATCCACTCCTTGCTGAGCTCCTGCTGGATCTCACGGGCCTTTTCAGACAGCTTCTTGCTCAGGGGCAGGACAGCCACCTTGAAGGGTGCCAGAGCGGGATGGAAGTGCATGACCACACGGACATCGTTCTTGGCCTCGTCCACGACCTCCTCGTCGTAGGCCTCCACCAGGAAGGCCAGCACCACGCGGTCGGCACCCAGGGAGGGCTCGACAACGTAGGGGATATAGTGCTCGCCCGTCTCCTGATCAAAGTAGGTCATATCCACACCGGAGGTGTTCTGGTGCTGGGTCAGGTCGTAGTCGGTACGGTCCGCCACGCCCCACAGCTCGCCCCAGCCGAAGGGGAACATGAACTCGAAGTCGGTGGTAGCCTTGGAGTAGAAGCACAGCTCCTCGGGGTCGTGGTCCCGCAGGCGCAGGTTCTCGTCCTTCATGTTCAGGTTCAGCAGCCACTCATGGCAGAAATTGCGCCAGTAGTTGAACCACTCCAGGTCGGTGCCGGGCTTGCAGAAGAACTCCAGCTCCATCTGCTCAAACTCGCGGGTACGGAAGGTGAAGTTGCCCGGGGTGATCTCATTGCGGAAGGACTTGCCGATCTGGCAGACGCCGAAGGGCAGCTTCCGGCGGGTGGTGCGCTGGACGTTGTTGAAGTTCACAAAGATGCCCTGGGCGGTCTCGGGACGGAGATACACGGTGTTCTTGGCATCCTCGGTAACGCCCTGGAAGGTCTTGAACATCAGGTTAAACTGACGGATATCGGTGAAATTATGCTTGCCGCAGGAGGGGCAGGGTACCTGATGCTCCTCGATGAAGGCGGCCATCTCCTCCTGGGAGAAGGCGTCGATGGGCTTGTCCAGCGTGATATTCTGCTCCTGGCAGAAATCCTCGATCAGCTTGTCGGCACGGAAGCGCTCCTTGCACTCCTTGCAGTCCATCAGGGGATCGGAGAAACCGCCCAGATGGCCGGAGGCAACCCAGGTCTGGGGATTCATCAGAATGGCGGAGTCCTGGCCCACGTTGTAGGGGTTTTCCTGGACAAACTTCTTCCACCAGGCCTTCTTGACGTTGTTCTTCAGCTCCACGCCCAAGGGGCCATAGTCCCAGGTGTTGGCCAGGCCGCCGTAGATCTCGCTGCCGGCGAAGATGAAGCCGCGGTTCTTGCACAGAGCCACGATCTTGTCCATGGTCTTTTCGGTGTTTTTCATGTCAATCTCTCCTTCTATGTTCAGCATGTTTGGCTCAGAAAGTTCAAAGCCTGTTTTCAAAGGCGTTTTAAACGGATCAACAAGGGATTTTTTCGTCAGGCTGTTGAAAAACCGCAGACAATAACTTTGTGTATTGGCGAGGATTTTGAAACAGTATGGCGGAAAAAACCTGTTCAGCCGTCAAATAAGGCTGTGAATGCAGGCGCATATAAAAACGCCCTGAGCCTCTTTTTAGGCTCAGGGCGAATCAAAAATCGATCCGTGGTTCCACCTGAATTCGTATCCGGCTGATACGCACTCTGTCCCGGTAACGGCGGGGGCCGACGGGGCATTTCCGCTCCGCTGCTCAAGGGGGCCTTCTCGCCCTTCCCGACCGAGGCTTTCACCAACCGCCTCTTCTCTGAACCCGGGTTCCGGGGATACTGTTCCCTGTCAACACAGTGTCCACATTTTAGTATATTTTTTTGGAAATGTCAAGAAAAATTCGCCCGAAAGCACCTTTCAGGCGAATTTTTCGATGGATTATTCCGCTGTGATACCGGCGGGTCCGTCATAGCGGATACTGTTTCCCTCCGGGTTCTGAACTGTCAGCACAGCCATACGGTCATCCTCCAGCAAGGCGAACCAGATATCGCCGCCCGCGCCGCCGATCATACCGTCGTGGCAAATCAGGTCCGCCCGTTCATGGTCATACTGGTTTTCATGGATGGCTTCCAGCAGATCTTCCGTGAACACGTCGTCGTAATAGGGCAGAAAATCCTCCCAATTTTCCACAAGGACGCTCCCCTCCTGTGTAAAAACCGTGCGGGGCCAGGCGATCATGGTCGCCACATCCTCCCGGCGGTCCTCCTCCACGGCCCGGATGAACCCACAGTAAAAGTTCTGGGCCATAGCTTCCTCCACACCGGTGGACATGAGGAAAGTATCCTCCGCCGGAATAGCCCAGCCGGCCTCGGCTGTCTCCGCCTCTACCCGGGGAGGAATGGCCGGGGTCAGCTTCGTGAAGTCAAAGCTGTCGGCCAGGGCCTCCAGATCAGAGGCTGAGATGGGGCCGGAGGAGAAGATGTCCGCTGGGTCAGTTTCAGTGCCTGCCAGCACATTCAGCGTCACGAAGGAATCCCCCAGGTCTGCCAGCAGCAGACTCTTGGTGGGGCCCAGGGCCAGGGTCACAGCCTGCCCGCAGGCCGTCCGGTAGGTCCACTCTTCATAGGCGGACACATTCCCCACATTCAGGATGACCTCGTTGAAGGTCCCTCGGACGTACCGGCTGAACTGGTAGTCCACCTTACCGTAATCCGGCAAGTAGTATTCGCCATCGTAGTGGAGGGTACCATCCTCAAAGAAATAGGTGCTGTATGCTTGGTTGTCCCCCAAGGCCTTCAGAATGTCCTCCATGGCCTCCGGGTGCTCGTAGGCGTCAATGATTTCTGTATGGAGTATCAGCCCGTACTTTTCCACGATCTCATCCAATTTGTCAGCCATTTCCCGATTGTAGACCTGATACAGGGCATATTTGCTGTCCAGCTGTCCCGGATTTCTGTCGGCATCCTGCGCTGCTGCCATGGTGTCATAGCCATCCAGAAATACATTCCACTCTGCCGTGGCCCGTCCTTCCGGGGTATCGGTATATCCGGAAAGCGTGATGGCGTCCACCTCCACTGGCTCCAGATAGCCCTGTCCGTCCGGCGCTTGAACGGTGGTCTTTTCCGGCAGCAGCCAGCTCCGTAGGCCGAACAGATCCGTAGCCGCCGCCACGGTGGACAATATCGCCGACAGGGTAATGACCGCCGCCAGCGCCAATAAATTTTTGGAAATTCTCTTTTTCGGTCTCATCGCTTCCATATCCTCCCATTGAATGTCCGTGGAGGAATGGACTTGTGAAAAGGTCTTTTGATAAAGTTCCCGGTTACTCATCATTCCACACCTCCGTCAGCCGCTGTTTCAGAAGCTCCCGCCCCCGGGCCAGCCGGGTGGTGACCGCCGTCTGCCGGATGTTCAGCAGTGCCGCGATCTCCTTGGTGGAGAGCTCCTCGTAGTAGTAAATCCCCAGCACGGTCCGGTATTTTTCCGGCAGGGCCAGGACCTCCCGGTACAGATCCCGCTGCCCCGGTTCCTCAAATACCGGCTCGGGAATGGACTCCATAGGCACCCGCCGCTTTCGCCAAGGGCTTTTCAGGGCGTCCTTGCAGACGTTCACCGTCACTCGGAGCAGCCAGCGGCGCAAGTGCTCCGGCCCGCCGAAGGGCTTTTCCTCTGTATACAGCCGCAGAAATACCTCCTGTACGGCGTCCTCCGCGTCCTGGGGGGTCGCCGAACCAGTGCAGGGCTACGCGGTATACCATGTCCTGATGCTGGGCCACAGCATCTATAAAGGCTTGTCGTTCCATGCCGGTCTCCTGTTTTGAAAGCTTTCATCTATGATACGACGGCGGGGACGATTTTGTCACGAACATAAAAAAACTGCCCGGAAAATTCCGGGCAGTTTGATGGGATTCATTTCTTGTCTCGGTCATAGGCCACGATCACGCGGCGGTTGGGGTCCACGCCGGTGGAGTAGGTGGTAACGCCGGGCACATCCTGCAGGGCGGTATGGATCACATGGCGCTCATAGGCGTTCATGGGCTCCAGGGTGACGCTGCGGCGGTACTTGACCACCTTGGCGGCCACCTTCTTCGCCAGATGCTGAAGGCTCTGCTCCCGCTTGTCCCGGTAACCCTCGGCGTCCAGCTGGACACGGACACGGCCGCCGGTGCGGTTCACGGAGTAACTGGTGAGCTGCTGGATGGCGTCCAGGGTCTCACCACGGCGGCCGATCAGGGCGCCCAGGTTCTCACCCTCCAGAATGACCTTGTAGCGGCCCTTCTCAGGCTGATAGACCTTCACTGTGGCCTCACTCTCCATCTGGGCCAGCAGACCGGTCAGGAACTTACGGATGGCCTGGGACTTCTCGTCGTCCACTTCCTCGCCCAGGTCCTGTACAGGAGCGGGGGCTTTTTCGGGCTTCTCGATCTTTTCAGGTCGAGGCTTGCGCTCGGCCTTCTTCTCCGGAGCAGACCGCTTCTCAGCGGCGGGTTTCTTGGACTGGTCAGGCTTCTTTTCGGGGACGGCGGGAGCCGTCACAGGGAGAATGGGCTCCTCTTCTTCCCCGTAGCTCACCCGCACCTTGGCGGGGCAGCTTCCCAGGCCCAGAAAGCCGGACTTGGCGCGCTCCAAGATCTCAACGGACACATCGTCCCGATCCAGGCCAAGCTGCGCCAGGGCTTTGCTAATGGCCTCGTCCTCGGTCTTGCCCGTTACATCAATAAACTCTCTCATAATGGTTCCTCACTTAATCATCATACCGGTCCGCCTTGTAGGAGCGGCCCCGGGCATAGGGGCGTTCACCCACGCGGCCAGCCTCGGTAGTGCTCTTTCCGGCCTTGGCAGCCTTAGCAGCCTTCTCCTCCTGCGCGGCCTTCTGCTTCTGCTTCAGACTCTGCTTCTGGGCTGCCTGCTGCTTGCGCTCCTCCTGAAGGCGCTTGGCCTCCTCCTGCCGGCGCTGACGGTCGGCTTGGCGGGCCTCATAGCGGGCATTCTCCTCTTCTTCCAGCTTCTTGTTAAAGAATTTGGTCATGATGACTTCCTGGATCAAAGAGAACACACTCTGGGCAATCCAGTAGATACCCAGGGCAGCGGGCATGATAAAGCCGATGTATACACTCATCAGCGGCATCATGTACATCATACCCTTCATGGAACCGGCGGCAGCGCCGTCCTGGGACTGGCTCTTCATGGTATAGATGCTCATCAGCAGCTGGAACAGGCCTGCCAGAATGGGAATCAGAATCAGGCCGATGATCGCCCACTGAAAGGAGACGGTTTTTAAAACACTGGAAGGCGTGGCCGCCAGATCCAGGCCGATGAAGTTAAAGTCCAAATCGATCCATCCGTCGATACCAGCGGCGGCTTCCGGATAATGCTCCGTGACGGCTTTAACCAGGTTGATCTGGCCGTAGGGCTGGAGCTGGGTGACGCCGTCCTTCACAACGGCGGCGCCGTTCTTCATCATCACGATGCCGCTCATATCCACACCCATAGCGGTGATCTTGGCCACCAGCTCCTGCACAACATCGTTGGAGAGCATCATCAAATGGGTGATGGGCTGGCGCATAATGGAATACAAAGCCAGCAGAATGGGCAGAGGCAGGAAGCTCCAGAGGCAGCCGCTCATGGGGCTGACGCCCTCCTCTTGATAGAGCTTCTGCATTTCTTCCTGCATTTTGACCTGGTTATTGGCGTACTTTTTCTGAATCTCCTGGATTTTGCCATTCATCCGGTTCATCCGCATCATACTCTTCTTGGATTTCAACTGGAAGGGCAGCAGGATTAGCTTCAGCACCACAGTAAAGAGGATGATGGCCATGCCATAAGAGCCGGTCAGATTATAAAGAAGACGGACCAGCCAGGCAAAGGGGATACAAATGATGTATCCAAGGGTTGAAAACATAGGCGTTTCCTCCAAAATAAAATGAGGTCAAGATAAAAGAAAATGGTTTGGGGGAAACCATGGGTTTCCCTTGGTTTGTCTGCTAAAAGCGGATCAACAAAACGAAATCATTTTTGTCAGGACATACGCCTGACAAAAATACCTTGACCCAGCCTCGTCCCAAAGGGACAGGCCTTGGCAGACCCGACGGTATGATGTCGGGCCAGCCGCCCTTACCCGCAAGGGGTATGCGATATCCGTAAGGCGCTGAAGCGCCAACGGCAATCCAAGAGCGGCGTTCACCAGTCCGCAGACTGGTGGAAACAGCCGAAGCGCCGCCAGCGGCGGATGAAGTAAGGCTGTTTCGAGGAAGCGGCACGATTGGCGGATACGAAGTATCCGGGAATCATCATGCCGCGACGGTGCTGGGGGAATCTCAAGGGGGAACGCAGTCCCCACTTGAAAGCGGAGCTAAGGAACGGGGTCATATCCTCCCTTGTGAAACGGGTTGCAGCGCAGAATCCGCCTGAAGGCCAACCAGCCGCCCTTCAGAGCGCCGTATTTTTCAATAGCCTCCAGTGCGTACTGGGAACAGGTGGGGATATAGTTGCAGCAGCGGGGCGTATAGGGAGAAATGGCTTTCCGGTAGAATTTGACCAACCAGATGAGAACGTGCTTCATGGCTTGTCCCTCAACAGGTCCAGTTTCCGGCAAAGGCGCAGGAAGGTATCGTTCAGTTCCTTCCAGGAAGCCGTTACCGTCCGTCTCCGGGCCACCAGGATGATGTCCCAGCCAACGGCCAATTCGCCCAGATGAAGGCGGTAGACCTCCCGCAGGCGGCGGCGGGCCCGGTTGCGGACCACCGCGTGGCCCAGCTTCACCGAGGCAGTCAGCCCCAGGCGGTTATGGTCCAGCTTATTTCTCCGGCAATAGATGACCATGCAGCCTCCCGCTGCGGAAGCACCCTTCTGATACATCCGGCGAAATTCGTAATTCTCTTTCAGTGTCACCGCTCGCTTCATACGTTTCCCTCTGTTCCGCTGTTTTCAGACACTCAAATGACTTTTCGCCAAGCTTTTCAATGGCACAGTCTCAGCAATGATACAGCCGGTCCTTGCAAAAGCTTTTTTATAAACTCTTATAGGGACGGAGGAATCTCACAATTCCCGCCGTCCCTGAAGGCGTCTGTTCAAGTGTCTCTCCGCGCCTGACGTTTCGCTTAGTAGGACAGACGGGCACGGCCCTTGGCGCGGCGGCGGGCCAGGACCTTACGGCCGTTGGCGGTAGCCATTCTCTTGCGGAAGCCGTGGACCTTCTGGCCATGCAGCTTCTTGGGCTGATAGGTACGTTTCGTTGCCATGTTGAGACACCTCCTGTCAGTTTTCCGGTCATGTTTCCATGACACTTACTCGACACCTCTCCAGTGGAGCGGCGCAGTAAACTTTATTCCGGCGCCTTGCGACGCATGGAATAGTATAGCATACTGGGGCAAAAGGTGTCAATAAAAACTTCAAATCTTCAAAAAATGGCCCGTTTTGGCTTCCTTGTTATTCTTAATTTCAAAATGTGGTGTTTCTACCGCAAAAATTCCCCCATATCTTGTTCTCCCTTCTTTCCATTTCTTTTCAGAACTTATATTAGAATATGTGTTGCGTCCCAGCCGTTTTTTTGCTATAATATATTTGTATTGTTTTGTACATTTTTTACAGAGAGAGGTGTTTCCCTTTGAATTCTGTCGCTGACGTGTGGGACAATGTCCTGCAACAGCTCAAGAAAGACCTTTCGGAGACTACCATTGCCACCTGGTTCGACGAACTGGAAGCCGTGGATATCCGGGGCAATACGTTTATTCTCCACTGCGCCAACGACTTCAAAAAGGGCTATATCGAGTCGCTGTTCCTGAAAAACATCAAGACCGCCCTCCACGATATCTTCTCCACGGACTTTGAGGTACAGATCCTGGACGATCCTTCCTTCATGGAATTCAACGGTTCTGTCAAACGCCAGAATGACAGGTTTACGTCCGACGAATTTACCTTTGACACGTTTGTGGTGGGGCCCTCCAACAAGCTGGCGTATGCCGCTTCCGTAGCGGTAGCCGAGCACCCTGCTCAAAATTACAACCCCCTGCTTATCTACGGCGACTCCGGCCTGGGCAAGACCCATTTGATCTACGCCATCGCAAATGTCATCCGAAAGAACGACCACCGCTCCAAAATCGCCTATGTCAAGGGTGACGATCTGACCAACGAGCTGGTGGACGCCATCCGGGAGGGCAAGACCGCCGAGATGCGGGAGAAATACCGCCAGGCCGACCTGCTGCTGGTGGATGATGTGCAGTTCATCGCCGGCAAAAAGCAGACGCAGGAGGAATTCTTCCACACCTTCAACAACCTGTATGAATCCGGCCGCCAGATCGTTTTGACCTCCGACCGTCCCCCCTCTGAGATGACCCTGCTGGACGACCGCCTGCGGACCCGGTTCGAATGGGGTCTGCTGGTAGATGTGGCTCCCCCTGATTTTGAGACCCGGGTGGCCATCGTGAAAAACAAGGCGGCACTTCTGGGTATGGAGCTGCCGGACAAGATCGTTTTTACCATTGCGGAAAAGGTCACCGCCAACGTCCGCCAGCTGGAGGGTACTATCAATAAGATCCTGGCTTATAAGGACCTGCTTGGAAACGACGCTGATGAGGAAACCGTGGACCGGGCGATGCAGGATATTCTGAAGCGCAGCAGCGAGTACATCCCCACGCCGGAGGCCATTTTGGAGTGCATCAGCAAATACTACGGTCTGGATGAGACCATCATCCGGGGCCAGCAGCGCATCCGGGACGCCGTGGCCGCCCGTCAGATCGCCATGTACCTCATTCGCAGCATGACGAATCTCAGCCTGGACGATATCGGCAAGGTTTTCGACAACCGGGACCACTCCACCGTTCTCTACTCCATCAAACAGGTGGAAAAGCAGATGAAGAAGGATCCCTCCTTCGCTGAACGGGTAAAAGAAATCAAAACAAACATCAATTCCAAGAGGTAAGTTTTCCACAAGAGAGGTTGAAAAAGAAAAAAGTTTCTGTGGAAAAACACCCCTTCGACAGGGCTGTGGAAAAAACGTCCTTTCTCCGTTTGATTCCTGTGGAACGTCAAACCCTTGCGGTTCTTTGCTTACCTCGGTTTTTACACATTCTTTTCCCCTATGACTACTTTTTTCTAAACAAATTTTTCTTTTCTTTTTAAAAAGCGGTTTTCCGACTTGACCCTACATAGAGAGGAAGCGTTACGTTATGATGAAATTCAGCTGTGAAAAAGTCCTTCTGCAAAACGCTATCGCCGTGGCAAGCCGTGCCGTGGCCCAGAAGAGCTCCATCCCCGCGCTGGAGGGATTGCTGCTCCATGCGGACCGGGAGCTGACCGTCTCCGGTTATGATATGAAGACCGGTATCCGTACCCGTGTTTCCGCCGATATCACCGAGGGAGGAAATATCGTGCTGAACGCCCGGCTGTTCGGCGATATTATCCGGCGGATGCCTGATGATGTGGTAACTTTCACTGCCGACGATAAGCAGATGGTCCACCTCTCCTGCGGTGACGCGGATTTCGATATTCTGGGACTCAGTGCCGCCGATTACCCGGATCTCCCGGAGGTGGAGGACGAGTATTCCGTCTCCATCCAGCAGAAGGTTCTGCGGGCTATGATTGAAGAAGTGGCTTTCGCCATTTCCACCAACGAGAGTCGTCCGGTCCATACCGGCGCCCTGTTTGAGATCACCGACGCGGGCCTCACCATGGTAGCGGTAGACGGCTTCCGGCTGGCTGTCAGGCGGGAGCCTTTGGAAAAAATCGAGGGGGGCGCCTTCTCTTTTGTGGCTCCCGGTGGGGCCCTGAACGAGGTAAAAGGTATCTGCGGCGACACCGAGGATCTGGCCGCCGTGACGCTGGGAAAGCGGCATATTCTCTTTGAGGTTGGAGAAACCGAGTTGATCTGCCGCCGGCTGGAGGGCGAGTTCCTGGATTATAAGAACGCCATCCCCCGGAAGAACCCCATCACTGTCATTGCCGATACCAAGGCGCTGATCGGCAGCATTGACCGCGTGTCCGTGGTGATCTCCGATAAGTTGAAAAGCCCGGTGCGGTGCATCTTTGACCATGACAAGGTGCTGCTGTCCGCCAAGACCGGCAACGGCGAGGCAAAGGACGTGTGCCGTCTGTCCGGTGACGGCAACGGCCTGGAGATCGGCTTCAACAACCGCTATCTGATGGAGGCCCTGCGGTATGCGCCCGCCGACACTGTAAAGATCGAACTGAATACCGGCGTCTCCCCTGCCATCATCGTACCTACCGAGGGCGAGGAGAATTTCCTGTATATGGTACTGCCTGTGCGGCTGAAATCCGCGGAATGAGGATACCTATGAAGACCATTACTATTACAACTGAATTTATCAAGCTCCAGGATCTGCTGAAATTCGCCAATCTGGTGGAGACCGGCGGAGAGGCCAAAGAGCTCATCCAGAGCGGCGAGGTTCAGGTCAACGGCGAGACCTGCACCATGCGGGGCAAAAAAATCCGCCCCGGCGACGTGGTGGCCTTCGACGGGCAGAAACTGACGGTTTCCTATGCGGATCGATAGGATAGAACTGGATTCCTTTCGGAATTACGGCTGTCAGGCGGTGGACTTTGATCCACGGTGCAACGTCATTTTCGGAGAGAACGCTCAGGGCAAGACCAATCTTTTGGAAGCACTGGTATATCTCTCCTGCGGGAAGTCCCCCCGGGCCAGAACGGACCGGGAGATGATCCGGTTTGACGCGTCCGCTGCGCGGATGCTGGCTCAGGTGTCAGCCCGGGACCGGGGATTCAGGGTTCAGGTGGACCTGTTCCGGGACCGGCGGCGGAAGATGAGCATCAACCAGGTGCCCGCCAAAAACAGTGCTGCCCTCAGTGAGGTCTATAATACCGTGTTCTTCTGTCCGGAGGATCTGTTTTTGATCCGGGAGGGAGCGGCGGCCCGGCGGAAGTTCATGGATACGGCATTGTGTCAACTTCGACCCCGGTATGCCGCTGCTCTGGCGGAATACAACCGTACCTATGACCACAAAACCCGTATTTTACGGGATTCGGAGGAGCGGCCGGACCTACTGGCTACCCTGCCGGATTTTAATGAGAGAATGGTTCGCTTCGGCGCGGTGCTGATTCATTACCGGCACCAGTTTGCCGCCCGGCTGAATGAATACGCCGCCATTCACCACCGGGAATGTTCCGGTGGAAAGGAAGCACTGGAGGTCTGCTATCAGACGGTGTCCTCCGTCACCGACCCTGCGGCGGATATTTCCGTTCTGACGGAGCAGCTTCGGGACCATATGGAGCGGCATCAAGCGGCGGAGCGGGCTTCCCGGCTGTGTCTGTCCGGGCCTCATAAAGATGATCTTCTCGTGACGATTGACGGACGGGAAGCAAAGCAGTATGCCTCTCAGGGCCAAACCCGGACGGCAGCTCTGGCGCTGAAGCTGGCAGAGCGGGAAATCTACAAGAACGCCACCGGAGAATACCCGGTGCTGCTGTTGGACGATGTTTTGAGTGAACTGGACCCAAAACGCCAGGAATTCGTGCTGAACCGCATCAATGGCGGACAGGTTTTTATCACCTGCTGTGAGGACGATAGATTACCGCAGCTTTTGGGCGGCAAGGTTCTCCACGTCCACGGCGGAGAGCTGGTTTGAATGGAGAGAGACGATGTATCTGCACTTAGGGCAAAATGAAATTGTGCCGGACCGGCGGGTCATCGGCATCTTTGATCTGGACAAATGCAGCTATGGTAAGCGGACACGGGAATATCTGGCCGCTGCCGAGGAAGAGGGCGTGGTGCTGGATGTGTCCGGAGATATTCCCAAGAGCTTCGTGGTCTGCGACCACCCCTACCACGCACAGATCGTCTATCTGAGCCAGCTCAATACCTCCACCCTGAAAAACCGGGCGGAGAGTCGGAAGCTGGAACTGTAATATATCCCAGGCAGGGAGAAACGGGCCGGAAAATGGCTCCGGCTCTTCCTGCCTTGCATGAGGAAAACACCCCTGAAAGGAGAAATCACATGGCAGAGAATGAAATTTTGAACTCCACGGCAGTGGATGCCCAGAACGAATACGACGCCTCTGAAATTCAGGTTCTGGAGGGTCTCGAGGCCGTCCGCAAGCGGCCCGGTATGTATATCGGTTCTACTTCCACCTCCGGTCTCCACCATCTGGTGTATGAGATCGTAGACAACGCCATCGACGAGGCTCTGGCGGGCTACTGTACGGATATCCTGGTGCAGATCAACGAGGGCGACACCATCACGGTGGTGGACAACGGCCGCGGCATCCCCGTGGATATTCAGGCCCAGACGGGTCGTCCCGCCCTGGAGGTGGTGTTCACCGTCCTCCATGCCGGCGGCAAATTCGGCGGCGGCGGCTACAAGGTTTCCGGCGGCCTTCACGGCGTGGGCGCCTCCGTGGTCAATGCCCTGAGCGAATGGCTGACGGTCCAGGTCCACAAGGACGGGCAGATCTATGAAATGAAATTCTCCCGGGGCCATGTGACCCAGGAGATGACCGTTGTGGGCACCACCGACCACACCGGTACCACCGTCACCTTCAAGCCGGACCCGGAGATGTTCGAGGATCTGGTGTATAATTACGACACCCTTCATACCCGGATGCGGGAGGAGGCCTTCCTGAACGCGGGCCTTCGTATCCGCACCGTGGACAAGCGGCCCGGTAAGGAGCAGGAAGACAACATGTGCTTTGAGGGCGGTATCCGGGAGTTCGTCACCTGGCTGAACAAGAGCAAGGACGCCCTGCACAATGACGTCATTTATATGTCCGGCAGCAAGGACGACTCCGTAGCGGAGGTAGCTTTGCAGTACAATGACGGATACAATGAGACCATTCTCTCCTTCGCCAACAACGTGCATACCCCCGAGGGCGGTATGCACGAGGAGGGCTTCAAGCGGGCTCTGACCACGGTCCTCAATAACTACGGCCGTAAAATCAAGATGCTGAAGGATGACGAAAAGGTCTCCGGCGAGGACTGTCGGGAGGGCCTGACCTGCGTCATTTCCGTGAAGCTGACCGAGGCCCAGTTCGAGGGCCAGACCAAGGCCAAGCTGGGTAACAGTGAGATCCGGACCTTGGTGAACAACATCGTCTCCGAGAAGCTGGACACCTTCCTGGAGGAGAACCCCCAGGTGGGCCGGATGATACTGGACAAGGCCCTCACTGCAAACCGCGCCCGGGAAGCCGCCAAGAAGGCACGGGAGTCCATCCGCCGCAAGACCGCTCTCGGCGGCGCGGCTATGCCCGACAAGCTGCGGGACTGTAATGAGAACAATCCCGAACTGACCGAAATCTACATCGTCGAGGGCGACTCCGCAGGCGGCTCCGCTACCCAGGGCCGGGATTCCCGGTTCCAGGCCATCCTTCCCCTGTGGGGCAAGATGCTGAACGTGGAAAAGGCCCGGGCGGACAAGGTGTACGGCAACGACAAACTTCAGCCTGTCATTACCGCCCTGGGCGCCGGTATCGGCGATGAATTTGACCCCGCCAAGCTGCGGTACCACAAGGTCATCATCATGGCCGATGCCGATGTGGACGGCTCCCATATCCGTACCCTGCTGCTGACTTTCTTCTTCCGCTTTATGCGGCCCCTGATTGAGCATGGCTACGTTTACTCCGCCGTGCCGCCTCTGTATAAGCTGACCCGCGGCAAGACCACCCGGGTGGCCTTCTCCGACGAGGAGCGGGACGCCGTGTCCGCCGAGATGCGGGCGGGCAATCCCAATGTGAAAATCGACATCAGCCGCTTCAAGGGCCTGGGCGAGATGAACCCTCACGAGCTGTGGGAGACCACTATGGACCCGGAGAAGCGCACCCTGCGCCGCATTACCCTGGACGACGCGGTGAAGGCCGACGAGACCTTCACCATCCTCATGGGCGAAAAGGTGGAACCCCGCAAGGAATTCATCGAGAAAAACGCCCAGTACGCCGTCAATCTGGACTATTGATTCCCCGCGGACTTCATATCCCTCGTTTCCGGCCAAAAGCCGAAAACTCACTCATTTCGTCGCTCGTCATCTTCCCACCGCAAACGCTTACCCGCAAGGGGTATGCAACATCCGTAAGGCGGCGGAGCCGCCAACGGCTGTCCAATCGCTGGTTTGCGGCGGGAGCCCTATAATATTCCTCAAGGAGGATAAATAATGAGTAAAAAACCCCAATACGACCCCGAGGAGATCCGGTATCCCGGCCAGAAGATCGTGGAATCTCCTCTGGTCCCCGAGATGGAGAAATCCTACATCGAGTATGCCATGAGCGTCATCGTGGGCCGCGCCCTGCCGGATGTGCGGGACGGCCTGAAGCCTGTTCACCGGCGTATCCTGTATGCCATGTACGAGGACAACCTGACCTCTGACCGCCCCTTCAAGAAGTCCGCCACCTGCGTGGGCGACGTGCTGGGCCGGTATCATCCCCACGGCGACGCTTCCGTGTACGACGCTCTGGTCCGTCTCGCCCAGGACTTCTCCATGCGCTATATGCTGGTGGACGGCCACGGCAACTTTGGTTCCGTGGATGGCGACCCCCCGGCGGCCTACCGTTATACCGAGGCCCGCATGAGCAAGATTTCCGAGGAAATGCTCCGGGACATTGAAAAGGACACCGTGGACTGGGACCCCAACTTCGACGAGAGCCGGAAGGAGCCCCGGGTCCTCCCAGCCCGCTTCCCCAACCTGCTGGTCAACGGCTCCAGCGGCATTGCCGTCGGCATGGCCACCAACATCCCGCCCCACAATCTGCGGGAGGTCATCGGCGCCTGCATCTGCGTGCTGGATAACCCGGAGGCGGATCTGAACGACCTGATGCAGTATATCAAGGGACCGGACTTTCCCACCCGGGGTATCATCATGGGCCGCAGCGGTATCCGGGCGGCCTACGCCACCGGCCGGGGCCGGCTGGTCATCCGCGCCCGGCATGAGTTCGAGGAATTCGGTAAGGACCGCACCCGCATCATCATCACCGAAATTCCCTACCAGGTCAACAAGCGCATGCTCATCAAGAGCATGGCCGAGCAGGTGGAGGACAAGCGGCTGGAGGGCATCTCCGACATTCGGGATGAGTCCGACCGCAACGGTATGCGTATCGTCATTGAGCTGAAGCGGGACGCCAATCCCCAGGTGGTGCTAAACCGCCTGTTCAACCAGACCCAGCTCCAGACCACCTTTGCCATCAATATGCTGGCCCTGGTGGACAACCAATCCCAGCCGAAGATCCTGTCCCTGCGGCATATCATCGACGAGTACCTGAAATTCCAGGAAGAAATTATCGTCCGGCGGACGCGGTACGATCTGAAGAAGGCCCAGGAGCGGGCGCACCTGCTGGAAGGCCTGCTCATCGCCCAGGACAACATCGACGAGGTCATCCGCATCATCCGCAGCGCCTACGACGACGCCAAGCAGCGTTTGATGGAGCGGTTCGGTCTGGATGATATCCAGGCCCAGGCTATCCTGGACATGCGGTTGAAAGCTCTCCAGGGTCTGGACCGGGAGAAGCTGGAAACCGAGTACAAGGAACTGGAGGAGAAGATCGCCTGGTACAACAAGGTCCTCTCCGACGAGGGTCTGGTCCGTCAGATTCTGAAGGAAGAGCTGCAGGCCATCGCCGACAAGTACGGCGATGACCGCATGACCGAGATTCAGGATGTGGAGGACGAGATCGACATTGAGGATCTCATCGAGGAGGAGCAGTGCGTCTTTACCCTGACCCAGGCGGGCTACATCAAGCGGACGCCCGTCAGCGAGTATACCGCCCAAAGCAAGGGCGGTATGGGCAAAAAGGGGATTACCACCCGGGAGGAGGACTACGTCGTCGACGTGTTCACCGCCTCCACCCATGACTATATCCTGTTCTTCACTGATACCGGCAAGGTCTACCGCAAGAAGGGCTATCAGATCCCCGAGAGCGGCAAGACCGCCAAGGGTACCAACATTGTCAACATCCTGCAGGTGGAGCAGGGCGAGCGGGTCCAGACCATGATCCATTTCCGGGATACCGGCAATGAGGAGCTGTATTTGGTGATGGTCACCCGCAACGGCACGGTCAAGCGTTTGCCTGTTTCCACCTTGAAGAACCTGCGGAACAACGGTATCCGGGCCTTGACGCTGGACGAGGGTGACGCCCTGGTGACCGTCCGGGAGACCGACGGAACGAAGAAGATCCTCATAGCTACCCACGACGGCCAGGCGGTGTGCTTCGACGAAAACGATATCCGCCCCATGGGCCGTACCGCCGTGGGCGTCCGGGGCATCCGCCTGCGGGAGGGCGACTACGTGGTGGGCGCCGCCCGCGCTGTCGAGGGCAAGTGCGTTCTTTCCATCACGGAGAAGGGCTACGGCAAGCGGACGCCTGTGGAAGAATACCGCATTACCAACCGGGGTGGCCTGGGTATCCGCAATTATATGGTCACCGACAAGACCGGCCCCGTGGTGGGTGTCAAGGTGGTGGACGGCAGCGAGGACCTGCTGCTGGTCACCCAGGCGGGTATCCTCATTCGTACCGCTGTGGACAATATCCGCATCGCGGGCCGCTCTACTCAGGGCGTTATCGTTATGCGCTTCAAGGAAGAGGGCGACAAGGTTATTTCCATGGCCCTGGCGGACCGGGACGAAGCCGAGGAGACCGAGACCGGGGTCGAATAATCAAAAGGACAACGGTCCTTTTGGTTAAGGGGGAAAATACTATGAAGCGAGAGCTTATCGACTGTCTGCGTTGTAAAATTCCTATGCGTTTTTTAGGAGAACAGAAGATACAGCTTGGAAAAACAGGCTGGATTCTGGGAGACCTTCCTAACTTGTTCGCTGGGGCACTTGACGTAAAGATTTTTCAATGTCCTATATGTGGAAAATTGGAATTTTTCAGCACGGAGAATATGGCACAGAATCAAGACAGGCCGAAAGCAACTCGAAAAAATTGCCCGGAATGTGGTGCTGAACATGATGAGGATTGCGAGTGCTGTCCCATCTGCGGGTATTCATATATCGAACGGGAGTAAAAATTACCTATGAAAACAGTCACCATTTACACCGACGGCGCTTGCAGTGGCAATCCCGGGCCCGGCGGCTGGGGGGCTATCCTGATGTACGGTGCCCACAAGCGGGAACTATCCGGCGGCGAGGCCAACACCACCAACAACCGCATGGAGTTGACCGCCGTCATTCAGGCGCTGTCTCTGCTGAAAGAGCCCTGCATCGTGGAACTGTGGTCCGATTCCAAATACGTGATCGACGGCCTTTCCAAGGGCTGGGCCAAGGGCTGGAAGGCCCGGGGTTGGGTAAAGAGCGATAAAAAGCCGGCACTGAATCCGGACTTGTGGGACCGGCTGCTGGAGTTGACCGAGATCCATACCCTCCATTACCACTGGGTCAAAGGCCACGCGGAAAACAAATACAATAACCGCTGTGACGAGTTGGCGGTAGCGGAAAGCCAGAAGTACAAGTGATTTTGGCGCGTGGCCTTTGAGTGCCGCAAGGCGGCGCCGCTGCGAAAGCAGCGTACAAGCATTTTGCAAAGCAAAATCTTGGACCGGGCGGGCTTTGCCTGCCCGGTCAGGTCATATCCGGGGCCCCCGCAGGACGAATGTCCTGTGGGGAAACCATGCAGAAAACAAATACAATAACCGCTGTGACGAGTTGGCGGTAGCGGAAAGCCAGAAGT
>CAMAZB010000010.1 GCA_945862785.1 uncultured Clostridia bacterium
TCTTGAAGCCCTTGCCTTCCTTGCCCAGCAGGTTCTCCTTGGGAACGATGCAGTCCTCAAAGATCAGGTCGCAGGTGGAGGAACCGCGGATGCCCATCTTCTTCTCGTGCTTACCGGTGGAGAAGCCGGGGAAGTCCTTTTCCACGATAAAGGCGGAGATGCCGTGGTTGCCCTTGCTCTTATCGGTCATGGCGAAGACCACGAAGGTATCAGCCACGTTACCGTTGGTGATGAAGCACTTGGAGCCGTTGAGGACGTAGTGGTCGCCCTCCAGGACGGCGGTGGTCTGCTGGCCGGAAGCATCGGTACCGGCGTTGGGCTCGGTCAGGCCGAAGGCGCCGATCTTGCGGCCGCTCAGCAGGTCGGGCAGATACTTGCGCTTCTGCTCCTCGGTGCCGTTCTCAAAGATGGGAGCGCAGCACAGGGAGGTATGAGCGGACACGATAACGGCGGTGGTGCCGCAAACCTTGGCCAGCTCCTCCACGCACATGGCGTAGGACAGGACATCGCCGCCGGCGCCGCCGTACTCCTTGGGGAAGTAGATGCCCATCATCCCCAGCTTTGCCATCTTCTGGACGGTCTCCATGGGGAAGCGCTCTTCTTCGTCGATCTCCTCAGCCAAAGGCTTGACTTCGTTCTCGGCGAATTCGCGGTACATCTTACGGAGCATTAACTGCTCGTTTGACAGATGAAAATCCATACCAATTTCTCCTTTTCTATCTGGTTTTACTTGCTGTAATCATAGAAGCCCTTGCCGGACTTACGGCCCAGCTGACCGCCGCGGACCATCTTCTTCAGCAGCAGAGCGGGACGATACTTGGGATCACCGGTCTCAGTGTAGAGGGTATTCATGATGGCCAGGCACACGTCCAGACCAATGAAGTCACCCAGAGCCAAGGGGCCCATGGGATGATTGGCGCCCAGCATCATGGCCTTGTCAATGTCAGCCACAGAAGCCACACCGGTCTCCACCAGGCCGATAGCCTCGTTGATCATGGGGATCAGGATCTTGTTGACCACAAAGCCGGGGGCCTCAGCCACCTCGACGGGGTCCTTACCGATCTCCTGGGCCAGCTTGTAGATGAAGTCGAAGGTCTCCTGGGTGGTGTTGGCACCGCGGATGATCTCCACCAGCTTCATGCTGGGCACAGGATTGAAGAAGTGCATACCAATGACGGGGTGCTTCAGGCCATGGCCCATCTCGGTGATGGACAGAGAGGAGGTGTTGGATGCAAAGATCGCCTCGGGCTTGCACAGGGCGTCCAGCTCATTCAGCAGTTCCTTCTTGGTAGCCATGTCTTCCTTCACGCACTCAATGATCAGATCGGCGTCAGCGCAGGCGGACTTCTCCTCCACCAGAATGTTGGCCAGCAGGGCATCCACAGCCTCCTGGGTCATCTTGCCCTTGGCAACGCGTTTGGCCAGAGAAGCAGCCAGCTTATCCTTGTGCTTCTGAGCGGAAGCCACGGAGCTGGCGTACATCAGAGCGGTGTGGCCCTTCGCGGCAAAAACCTGAGCAATACCGCTGCCCATAGTACCGGCGCCAAAAACTGCAACTTTCATGATGTTTCCTCCTGTTATTTCAATTTTTTATTTGGTGTTTCTTTTGTTCTATTCGTGGAAAAAATCAGAGCAAATCCCTAGTTTGCCAATTTACTCACAAACTTTATTATAGGTGTGTGTCAGAAATTTATCAAGTGAAAAATAGATGTTTTTCAATGGTTTTTCACTTTTTTACAATTTATACAAAATACTAATGGAAATTTATACGCTTTTGTTAAGTCCTTAACATATTCTCTCCTTTTCTGTCTCTGTTTCCCTGGCGTTTTGTCATTTACAGGGACGACTTCCTGTGCTAAAATGGGAACACTGCCACAATCTATTGTGGATGGAACGAAAAATGATTCAGGAGGATCCTGATATGCGGATGCGAAAAAAGAAAAACCTGATTCCCCGGATGGAGCGCTGCGGCAACTTCCTGGTCCGGGACCCCTATGACCGCCGGGGCAGCTGGCGGGAACTGATGCCCCAGGCCCGGGAGCTGCGGCTGGAGCTGGGCTGCGGCAAGGGCCGCTTCACCGCCGGAACCGCGGCGGCGGAACCAGATGTGCTGTTCATCGCCGTGGAAATGGTCCCCGACGCCATGGTAGTAGCCATGGAGCGGTGCGTGAACGCGGGGCTGACCAACGTCTATTTCGTAGACGCCAACGCCGACCAGCTCCCCTCCTTTTTCGCCCCCGGCGAGGTGGACCGCATTTACCTGAATTTCTCTGATCCCTGGCCCAGCAACCGCCACGCCAAGCGCCGCCTGACCCATGGCAACTTCCTGAAGCTGTACCGGCAGGTACTGAAAATGGGCGGCCAGATCCACTTTAAAACCGACAACCAGGGTCTGTTTGAATTCTCCGTGGAGGAGATCCCCAATTTTGGCTTCACCCTGTCCGAGGTCACCCGGGACCTTCACGCCAATGGCCCTGTGGGCGTCATGACGGACTACGAGGCCAAGTTCTACGAGCTGGGCCAGCCCATCAACCGGCTGGTGGCCACCATGGTGCCCTGGGAGGAGCCCTTCCCCGCCACCATCAAGGACCTGCGGGAACGGTGGCTGGACACCTTTGCCACCGACGTGTCCGAGGAGGACCTGGGCAAGCACGTCCTGGTGGGCGGCGGTTACCTGTGGCACATCTTCTCTTACAAGCTGGTGCCCTGCCTGGAGGGTGACGCGGCCCGCAAGGCCTTGGCGGAGCTGCCCGATGCAGAGTGCTACCGTTTTTATAAGGAGTATCCGCCCCAGGACCAGCCCCGTATCAAGGCCATTTCCATGGCGGAGGTCTCCTCCCTGCCCGATGACCTGGACTGGTATCTGGTAGACAAGGACTTCACCTGGACCTATGTCCACACCCACGAGGAAATTTGTGGGCCCTATTTTAAAAAGGCATAAACCAATACCGCCTGTCCGATAACGGACAGGCACTATTTTCTTCTCGGGCACAGAGCAAAAAACAGCGCCCGGAAATCGGGCGCTGTTTCCATATGACAAAATCAGGCCTTCTTGGCGATCTCGGTCAGCTGGGTGAAAGCGGCAGCGTCGTTGACAGCCAGCTCAGCCAGCATCTTGCGGTTGATCTCGATGCCGGCAACCTTCAGGCCGTGCATGAAAGTGGAGTAGTTCATGCCGTTCATCTTGCAGGCAGCGGAGATACGGGTGATCCACAGGGAGCGGAAGTCACGCTTCTTCAGCCGACGGCCGGTGTAAGCGTAGGTCAGGGACTTCATCACCGCCTGGTTGGCAACGCGGAAATGCTTGGACTTGGAACCCCAGTAGCCCTTCGCCATCTTCAGGGTCTTATTTCTTCTCTTGCGCGTCATCATCGCGCCTTTGACTCTAGCCATTGTAAAAAGCCTCCTATTCTAAACGTATCGTGTCTTACTTGTAGGGGATCATCTTGCGGACGGCATCCATGTTGGTAACATCCGCATAGCCGCCGGCACGCAGACGACGAGTACGCTTGGTGTCCTTCTTGGTCAGGATGTGGCTCTTGAAAGCCTTGGCGCGCTTGACCTTGCCGGTCTTGGTGAGGTTAAATCTCTTCTTGGCACCGCTATGGGTTTTCAGCTTAGGCATCGTAGTTAGCTCCTTCCGTGTAATTGAATCACTTATTTACTTGCCGGACTTCGGGGACAGGAAAATGGACATCATCCGTCCCTCCAGCTTGGCGGGTTTATCCAGGTTGGCGGTCTCGGCACACTGCTCGGCAAACCGATCCAACAGATCCTTGCCGATATCGGTGTGGGCCATCTCACGGCCGCGGAAGCGGACAGAGACTTTGACGCGGTTGCCGTCGGCGATGAACTTCTGGGCGTTCTTGAGCTTCGTGTTGAAGTCACCGACATCAATACCGGGAGACATCCGGATCTCCTTGATCTCCACCACGTGCTGATTCTTCCGGGCTTCCTTTTCCTTCTTGCTCTGCTCGAAGCGGAACTTTCCGTAGTTCATCAGCTTGCACACAGGCGGCACAGCCTGGGGCGAGATCTTGACCAGATCCAGGCCCTGCTCGTCGGCGATTTTCAGCGCCTCTGCGGGGGACATGATACCGAGCTGCTCGCCCTCAGAGCCGATCAGCCGGATCTCCTTGTCGTTGATGTCCTCATTCAGTTCATGCACTAACTTAGCTATGGTCGAAGCACCTCCATCCAAAAATCACAAAACGCGGATACCACACAATGGCATCCGCGCAACAACAAACCACCTGAATGGCGGTCTGGTAACAACGTTGTTGACCTCTTTGCCTGCTGGCTGGAGGTGAGGCGGATGCGATCAGCCTTCTTTGTTTTGCTGATTTAGTTTACCAGCCATCTCCGCATTTGTCAATAGTTTTTTTCTTTTTATGAAAAAACGCATATTTTCCAGCACATCTGTTCAGAATACGCCTGTACCCTATGGGTCGAAAGGAGGCAATCTCATGCAGAACAACAATAACCGCGAGAACAACCGTAACCAGAACGAGCGCAACAACCAGAATGAGCGCAACAATCAGAACCAGCAGAACCAGAATGAGCGCAACCAGAAGGAAAACCGCAAGTAAGGCCTCGTTCTCATACCTCATCCATCAGAAGACAGGCCCACGGAGCTTTTGCTCCGTGGGCCTGCCGGCTTATTTTCTGGGAATGAACTGGAGGTTTCCGTCCACCCGGCCGCCGATGCCGTTCACATAGCAGTTACTGGAAAACTGCCAGTAGTCCATCTGATAATAGAAAGTAGGATACAGCTTTTCCGACTTATCGCTCTTGTACTCAGGATACCAGGACAGGTACTGCGAAATTGCCCCCTGGTCATATTTAATGTAGCTAACATACTGCCCCGCATAGATCATGGGCGTGTAGCCCGCCTCCTTGATGCGCTCGCAGAAGGCGATGGCACAGGCGGTGGCCATTTCCGGAGAGGTGCCGTAGACCCGGTAGCTGGAATCGTGCATCTCCCAGTCGTAGGCCACGGGGCCGTCGATCTCGTGGTCCCGCAGCAGTTCGATAACGAAGTCCGCCTCCTCAATGGCCTCCTCCACGGTAATAGCCTGTGCAAAGAAGTAGACGCCGGTCTCCAATCCGGCGGCCATGGCGCCGTCGATGTTCTGGGCATAAAACTCATCTTGGTTCAGCGTTCCGGCCTGTCCGGTACCCCGGTAGCCCACGCGGACCATGACAAAGTCCACACCGTCGTCGCGGACCGCGTCCCAGTCGATGGTCTTGCTCTCGCCGCTGGCCCGGTTCTGGTAGGCCGACACATCGATGCCGAACCGCGTCTTGAACGCCCGGCCGTCATAGACCAGGCGGCCGTTCTCCCAGTGAAAATCGCCCTCATACAACCGCAGCGGATCCCGCTCCTCATAAACAGGGATCTCCTTGCCGCTGTACAGAATGGTGTCCCCCGTGGTCTTTCCCGGCTCATACACTTGCTCGGGCCGGATAGCCGGAGCATCCGGTTCCTCCGGCTCCCCGGGAGCTTCCTCCGGAGTCCGAAGCTCCACCAATTTCGCCGTACTGAAATTCCGAATGTTTCCCATCACCGACAAATTGGAGACAGCAATATCCCCCGTCACTCCCGGCGCCACGATCAGGTCGCCGTGGATGGTCATATTGGTCAGCGTGGCACCCTCGGCGCTGTTGATCATCAAAGTACCCGGTATGTCCCAGTACACTTTCTCGTTGGTCTGGATCAGCGTATTGATCATGTTGCTGAGGATATTTATGATTTCCGCCCGGGTGATGGGATCCGTGGGGCGGAAATTTCCATCCCAGCTGTCGTTCAGGTACCCCTGTGCTGTCATCTCCGCCACAGCGGGCCGGGCATATTCCGCAATCAGTGCCGCGTCGCTATAAGACAGATCGATAGTCTCTGCGTCGATATGGAAAGCCCGTGCGATCATGGTCACCGCCTGCTGGCGGGTGATGGTGTTCCCTGCCAGTGCCTTGCCGTCGGTACCCAGGTACACTCCGGCGGCGTGAAGCTTCAAGATGGCATCCTCCCAGTAACTCCCCGCCGTATCGGAGAAAGTCTCTCGTCCGGAGATGGACTGGAACTGCAAAAAACGGTCCATGATGCCAGCAAAAGCGCCACGGGTGATGGAATTGTCGGGATGGAACGTGCCGTCCTCATAGCCCTGGATGATATGGTATTCCTCGCTCCATTTCTGGATACTGTCCTGGGCCCAATGGCCCTCCGTATCAGTAAACGCCATGGCGGGCACCACAGCCAGAGCAGCCCCCAACGCAGCGGCAGTCAGCCATTTGAAAAATCGGATATGATGCATGACGGTCCCTTTCTGTCAGTATTTGTCGGAAGATATTTCAAAAAAGCACCGCAGCCCGAATGGGCTGCGGTGTTATGTCACCTGTGTAACAGCGCCTATTGACATTATACAAAACGAAAATGGAAGGGTCAAGGTATTCATCTGGATTTTTCCAGGAAAATTATGTCACCCTTATCGCCGTAAAATATCCATTCACATCTTTTGTTATTCAGACGTAGATTCCGTCTTTTTTGTTCCATCCCGGGAAATAATCAGCGAAACGCCCAAAACATGGTTCCCATTTTGTGCATCCTTTTCATTCCGAAGAGACAGCCGGATGCTTGAAGCCGCATTCTGCTCCACGCTTTCCTCCCGGGCGATGGGCTCCTCCCGGAACACCGACAGAGCCAGGCCAATGAGCCCCATGGTGATCACCGTGGGCAGGTTGCCCGTCACCAGCGGCATGGAAGCGGAGAACAGGATATAGCCTAGATTCTGCATAACGCTGAACACCGTCTGTAAGGTCAGAGGCGCAATGACAGACAGGGCCACCAGCCGCCCGGTCTGGTTCTTCTGCCGCAGGCACTTCCAAAGGAGCCGCAGCATAAGTCCCCCCACCGCCAGCACCAGCAGGATGAACGGCAGCCAGCCCAGCTTATAGATGACCGTGGTAGGCAGAAAATCCAGGGTCCAATCCGGCACTGACCGCTCGAAGGGAAACACGGCCCCGGTCTCACTCCAATTTCCCGTTCCCCGCCATTGGGAAACAGAAAGAACCTTTCGGACCGTCATGGCCTGATAGCCCCCGCCAAGCGGGTCCAGCTCCGGATGCAGGAACCTCAAGAGGCGGCCCTGACACCAGCCATTCTTCCAGACCTGCCACACCACACTCCCGGCGATAGCCGCCGCCATTCCCAGTGCCACCGCCGCGGTTTTTGCACGGCCTACGCCGAACCAGTCCATATCGGCAGCGGTCAGCAGCAGTACAAAGCCTGTTACCATCAGCAGCAGGACACCCAGGACATAAGGTGCCAGCCATCCGATGATCGCCAGTGGAACGCCGCCAAGTATGGCAAGCAGAAGGCCTTTCCACCGCTTCCTGCGGCAGTGGTATAGCCAAACTGCGTATACCGTGGGATAGAGCAGCACCACATAACGGGTGTAATAGGATACGTAATTGATATCAGGTGACAGCCACAGGGACAGCACACCTGCCGCCAGCGCACCGATGTACACGCCGAAGGCATGATGAGTCAGCCACGTGTAATCCAAAAAGTAGGCTCCCAGCAGGCAGGCAGTCCCCAACGCAAGGGCAATCGCTGTACGGAATGGAGAAACAGCCTCATACATATCCGCCCCGGAAGCGGTGAGCCACACCCGCAAAAAACCGCCCAGTAAAGCAAGGGCAATCGTAGCCGTCAGCAGCCACCACTGGGGCTTTGGACGGTGTACCCGGTCCAGCTCCGTGCCGACAGTCACCGGGTCCCCCATCTCCTCTACCGCTAGGCGTTCCGCCGTTTCCGGGGTGTTCCCCTCCTCCAGAAAGGCGCCCCGCTGGTCGTTCAGGTGCTGTTCCAGTTCCCGGGCCACCACCGGGCGGGCCCGCTTCCACCGAATTTGCTCCTGCACCGTATCCAGGTACTCCCGGATGGTCTCAGCCAAAGCAGGCGCCCCCTTTCAGCACCCAGCCCACGGCCCGGGCATAGGTATTCCAGGATTCCTCTTTCTCCCGCAGGGCCGCACCGCCGGCTTTCGTCATATGGTAATAGCGCCGGGGTTTTCCTGCGGCGGCCTCCCGTTCGTAGGCGGTAACAAGGCCCTTCTCCTCCAGCCCGTGAAGTAAGGGATACAGTGTTCCCGCCTTTAAGTGAAAGGTGTCATTGCTGCGGCGTCTCAGCTCCTCGATCATCTGATAGCCGTATTTGTCGCCGTCCTCAAGCAGCTTCAGCACCAGCAGCGCCATGCTGCCGCTGACCAGGCTCTTATCGATCTCCATAGCAGTTCCTCCATATATAGGTTATCTACACAATATATCGGTGGTCTATATATGTCAAGGGGAAAAACAGCGGGCCTTTTCGGCCCGCTGCCCGTCCGATTCAGATCAGCGCCAGTGTTTTCAGCAGATACAGCCAGCCGGTAAAGGAAAATGCGCTGTACACCAGCGTGGGCTTCCAGCAGCACCACCGCCATGTTATACAGAGGGACCGCACCGATGAGTACCAGTGCCAGCGGCCCGGTCTCGCCGTAGATATTCTGCATCAGGGCGGTGCCCAGCAGTGCCTGACTGCCCCGGTAGCCAGCCCGGACAAATTCCGCGCGGATGGTCCTGTCCCGCAGCAGCATGGACAGGGCCAGCATCAGCAGAAACACCGGCATCATGGCATTGAGCCTGAAGATCAGATTTTCTGTATGGATCACTCCCAAACACAGGATCGCGGTCCACTTCTGACCGCAGACCGCTGATATTATAAGGGAAGCCCCCAAAAGGTGTCAAGCCATGCCCGTGGGGACAGAGAAACGCGGCGGACCCGGCGGTCCGCCGCGCTTTCTCACTTCTTCCGCACGGGATAGCATGCCTCCGTGACGAACTCGTCGGGATCGTTCGTTTCATGGGGACTGACATGGTAAATGTTGAACATGGGGCCGTCAAAGTCGTAGCCATTGGCCTCCACCCAGGACGCTATCGCGGCATTGACCTCGCCCATCTGGTCATAGCTGCCCTTGCAGACAGCGGAGGCCACCAGTACCTGCGGCATAGTCTTGAATTTAACGTGCTCCGTGTCGGGATAACTGCCCAGCACAGTCTTCTGAGCCTCCACATCCACATTGGATTCCTGATACTCCCTGTCATGGAACGTGGCGGTACACAGACAGGGGGCCCCGTCCTGAATATGCATCCCGGCAGTCTCCTGCATCAGAATCCCCCACAGGTCCCCCTCCCGCTCATAGCGGGGAATAATCTGCCGGACGCTGGCAACATAGCGCTCCGGAATGGTCTTGACAGTCACATCATATTTCATAGGTTCGTCCTTTCTCAGCCGTTCCAAGGCTGTGTCCAGGAGCCGCAACCGCCGCGCCGATTCCTCCGCCTGGAGCCGGACCGCTTCCCGCTGGTCCAGCAGGCGCTGTTCCAACAAATTCCGGTCCTCCCACCGCTTCAACAGCTCCGCCGCGTCGCAGAGCTTGAAGCTCATGTCCTTCAGGGCAGTGATGCGGCCTGCCGTGAAAAGCTGGGCCTCGCTGTAATAGCGGTAGCCGGTGAAGGGATCGATGGTCTCCGGCGTCAGGAGTCCGATCTCGTCATAGTGTCGCAGCATACGGATGCTGATCCTGGACAGTTTTGAAAATTCGCCGATCTTCAGCATGGTCGGTTCCTCCACATCGATGTGATCTTGAGCTCAGGTACAGCATACGCCTTGCCACTACGGGAGAGTCAAGGGGAAATTTTTCGAACAGGGTGCCGCAGAATGGTCCTCCAACGGTCGGGGGTGGTTTTTCTGGCGTCGGAGAGGTAAATCTCATGGTGCAAACGGTGGTCTGTAATATCGGTGACATACCCGTTTTCCGCCAGAAAACGGTCCATAAACGCAATAGTCTCCGGCTCCGACTCAAAGGGCCCGGTATGGAGTGCCTGGACGCAGAGACCCTCATCCACCGTCAGCAGCTCCGCAGCGGAGCAGTCCTGCTTCTTCCGGCAGGTGGCGTCCTCCACCGCCCAGGCAAAGTCAGCCTCCGTCACGAAATCCGGCAGGCGCAAGACGGAGATCCAGCAGAAGTCCTCCTTCCGGCCATAGTCCGCGCCATCCACGCCCTCCTGCCACCAGAAGCCCTCCAGCGGCGGCACCACATAGTCAAAGAATCCGGAGATGGTTCGTCCCTTTTTCGAGCTGGTTTTCAACGTGTAGGCCACGGTGTAAAGCACCGCCAGCGCCTGCTGATAGGCACCGTCAGGCGTGTTGGGGTCTCCCTTCCCCCGGACCGCCGCGTAATTTGCGGGCGGAACGGTGACGATCTCCGGCCTGTCTCCCGCCCGGTATAGTTTCTCCTTTTTGAAATCGTACGGCATGCCGCATCCTCTTGTCGGTTGATGTAAACAATATAGGCCCTGACACGGTGAGAGAGTCAAGGGGGAATTTTGAAAAACCTCCCGCGCCAAAGGACGCGGGAGGCCAACTTTTTATTCCACAGTAACGGACTTTGCCAGATTACGGGGTTTGTCGATGTCGCAGCCGCGCTGCAGCGCCACATAGTAGGCGAATAGCTGCAGAGGCACTACGCCCAGAGAGGGCTGGAGAATCGGATGGGTATCCGGCACCACAATGGTGGAATCGGCGGTCTTTTCCATCTTCTCCTTGAAAGTTTCCGTCGTAACAGCCAGGACCTCGGCGCCCCGGGCCTTGACCTCCACCACGTTGCTCATGGCCTTGTCGAACAATGCCGCGTAGGTGCCCAAGGCAACCACCAGAGTCCCCGGTTCGATCAAGGAGATGGTGCCGTGCTTCAGCTCGCCGGAGGCGTAGGCCTCGGAGTGGATATAGCTGATCTCCTTCAGCTTCAAAGAGCCCTCCAGACCCATAGCGTAGTCCAGGTTCCGACCGATGAAGAAGATGGAGTTGTGGTTGAAATACCGGGAAGCAAAATACTGCACATCCTCAAAATGCTCCAGGAAATGGCTCATTTTTTCCGGCAGCACCTGCACCTCGGCCAGGATGGCGTCATATTCGCTCTTTTCCACAGTGCCCAGCAGGTCCGCAAGGTACAGCCCGATCAGGTCCATCAGCACCAACTGGGTGGAATACGCCTTGGTGGTAGCTACGGCGATCTCCGGTCCGGCCCAGGTGTACAGCACATCGTCGGCCTCCCGGGCAATGGAGCTGCCCACCACATTAACGACAGCCAGCGTCCGGGCGCCCCGGCGCTTGGCCTCCCGCATGGCGGCCATGGTGTCCAGCGTTTCGCCGGACTGGCTGATGACCACCACCAGGCTCTTCTCATCCACCAGCGGGTCACTGTACCGGAACTCCGAGGCCAAATCCACCTGCACGGGACGGCGCAGCAGCCGCTCCCAGTTATACTTGCTGACCATACCCACATGATACGAGGAACCGCAGGCAATGATGAAAATGCGGGAGATATCCCGCACGTAATCCGCCGTCAGCGTGATATCGTCCAATACCACCCGGCCGTCCCGGATGCGGGGAGAGACAGTCTTGGCAATGGCCTCCGGCTGCTCCATGATCTCCTTGAACATAAAGTGGGCGTAACCGCCCTTTTCAGCGGCGGAGACATCCCAATCCACCTGGCTGTGCTGTTTCTCCAGGGGATTCATCTCACTGTCAAATACGTCGATACTCTCCGGTGTGACGACGGCGATCTCTCCGTCCTCCATATACACCACATCCCGGGTGTACTTGATGATTGCCGTCACATCGGAGGCGATGAAATTACCGTTTTCTCCGTAGCCAAGGATCAGCGGGCTGTCCTTCCGGGCTGCAATGAGAGCGTTGGGAAAGTCGGAACAGATGATACCGAAAGCGTAGGAGCCCTCGATCCGCCTCAGGACACGGCCCACAGCTTCCAGCATATTGTGACACTCATTGTAATGGTATTCCAGGAGCTGGGCCACCACCTCGCTGTCCGTATCCGAGGTGAAGGTCACACCGCGGCGCTGGAGCTGCTCCTTGATCTCCAGATAGTTTTCAATGATTCCGTTGTGGACCAGGGCGATCTGCCCGTTCTCGCTGACATGCGGGTGAGCGTTGATGTCGTTGGGCTCGCCATGGGTGGCCCAGCGGGTATGGCCAATGCCCAGTGTGCCCTCCAGATCAGCGCCGCCGTGGGTCAGGTCGCTGAGTACCCGCAGGCGCCCCTTGGTCTTTTTCACCTGCAGTCCCTTGGTCTCAGAGCGGACAGCGATACCGGCGGAATCGTACCCCCGGTACTCCATCCGCTCCAATCCGTCCAGCAAAATAGGGGCCGCCTGCTCGCGGCCCGAAAATCCAATAATTCCACACATAGAAAGGGAAATCCTCCTGATAAATCGATACCAAAAGGACAAACTCGCAGATATTTGTCTCTTTTATTATCGCAGTCACAGCCGTTCTGTTTTGCGGTCACCCGCATATTTGTCAGCTGTGTCACATGGCTGCGGCCACGGAAGGGCATCCGCCGAAAGACTCGATACTCCCTTCTCCTCGTTATCCTGTCAAGTATTTTTACATGACGGGCGCATGGCGCTCTGTGATGAGCTTCCGCTCATAGTTCCTCCTTTCGTTCTGCGATTTTATGATAAAAACTCCGACATTGGGAGTTTTATCCGGGAATAACACCGCCGGGAAAGGGTCATACTTTCCTGACGGAGGAATATGCCTATGATGACCGCCTTTGCACGCACGATCATACTCTATTTTCTCATCATGGTGGGCCTGCGGCTGATGGGTAAGCGCCAGATCGGCGAACTGGAACCCAGCGAGCTGGTGCTGACCATGATGATCTCGGACCTGGCCACGGTCCCCATGCAGGACTTCGGCATCCCGCTGCTTGCAGGCGTCATCCCCATTCTGACGCTGCTGGCCATCTCCATGCTGCTCAGCCAGATCTCCCTGCGGAACCTGCGGTTCCGGGCGGTGGTCTGCGGTACGCCCTCGGTACTCATCCGCAACGGTGAGCTGCAGCAGGACGCCATGCGCCGTAACCGCTACACCCTGGACGAGCTGCTGGAGGAACTGCGGGGACAAGGCATCTCCAACATCGCCGATGTGAAATATGCCGTACTGGAAAACTCCGGACAGCTGTCCGTTCTGCCCTGGGCGGCGCAGCAGCCGCCCACCGCATCCCAGTTGGGTCTGAAGGTTGAAGACGATGTGACACTGCCGGTCATTGTCATCAATGACGGCCGGGTGCTGACGAAGAATCTGGCCCTGTGCGGCAAGGATAAAACCTGGCTGGACAAGGCCCTGCGGAAGGAAAAAGTCTCCTCTCCCCGGGAGGTCTTTTTGATGACGCTGGACGAGCAGGGTCAGGTGCTCTGCGTAAAAAAGGAGGGTCCGGAATGAAAAAAGATATGCTCCCCCCTGTGGGCGTACTGGCCGTAATCCTGGCCTTTGCCCTGTGGAACAGCGCCGTTATCACCGGTCACACCCAGCGCTGGAGGGACCAGCTTCAGCAGGCGGAGGCACTGGCTCTGGACGAAAACTGGCAGGCTGCCGGCGACGCCCTTGCAAAAAGCTATGAGGACTGGAGCGAGCGCCAAGTCTTTCTCCACATTGTCTCCGAACACGAAGCCGTGGATGACGCGGAAGCCATGTACCGCCGCGCCATGGCCTTTGCCGCGGAACAGGAATCCAGTGAATTCCGGGCCGAGTTGGCGGATCTTCAGGACCAGCTCCGTCTCCTGGCGGAGATGGAACGGTTCTCGCTTAAAAATGTACTGTAAAGTTCGTATCTTGTCTGTTCTTATCCCTCGAAAAACCGTCGTTTGTCCGAGGATTTTGACACCGTCTGTTATCCGGCGTAGGACATCATTTCCCACTCTTCTATTTCCCATCTTTCCCATTCTCCCAACACTCCCATTTCTCCCTCTCTCCCCGTCATCCCCTCTCACCCTCACCCAGCCAGTCACTGCTGCGAAATCATGCCGCAAATAGCTTGTTTCCGGCTTTTGATGCGGTTTGGGGGCAGTTTGGTGCTGGTTTTGGGGCAATTCTGAGAGTGTTCTGGGGCAGCACGGGGCAATATTGGGAGAGAATTTGGGGCAGATTTTGGTGCCGGTTTTGGGGCAAAAAAGAAGAGTGCATTGGATTTTTTCCAATGCACTCTTTCATTTTCCCAAGGTCAAAATTAACGGACAAACCGCCATTTTTCAGGGGATTGTATCAGAGTGTTTGGAATGAAATCCTTGATACAGTATAGCATATTGGCCATGTCGCCGCAACACAAATTGAGTAACCTCACTAAAGGTTCTTTTGGTCGTTGTGTATAAGATGCACTGCAAAAAGAACTTGCCGCAGGAACGCCAGGCACAAAAAAGAATTTATGCGTTTCCGTCTGTACCGTAAATAGTCGTATTGTTCGTAACCTGTCCCTTATCATCAATTAGGATACAAGTGAGAGTTCTCCCGCTGTTTCTCCCGCTGTTTCTCCTGCCATATTTCTGCGCTGATGCGTTCGTATTCATGTTCCGGGAGCTGGTTGCACATTTCGTCGATAACATCCTCCAGGTGCTCCTCCAGCGTCTCATCCTTCAGGTGCCTGCTCAGGGCATCATACCAGCGCTCATCAATCCAGATGGTCATTTCTCTGCTGTTCATGCGTTATCTCCTCCTGGTCGGCTTGATGGGCTGACCGTCTTCGTCATAGTTGGCGGGGTTCGCAGCGGGAACATGAAAGCCAAACATGGAGCCTGCGGACATGGCCGCTGCCTGCGCCTTCGTGACGCCAAGCCTGCGGTTGTATTCGTCCACCAGGGCCTTGGCCTCCTCTCTACTGGTGAACGGAATATCGGTCCTGTAATAGCCGGTCTCTCCCCGTTTGAGGATGACGACTTTGCCGGTATCCAGCAGGGTGCTGTAACACCGCTCCGGCAATGCGGCAGGAACTCCGCCTCGCTCCACATTCTCGCCACGGAAGCAATGCCCGCAATACTGCCAGATGCCATCCGGGCCGCTGGTGACACGCTTGAATGTGGCAAATGTGGGGCGCCATTTCCCGGTCTCGGGGTCTTCCCTGTGGGCGTAGGGTTCCCCCATCTGGGCACAATGGCTGGTCATACAGGCGGGCGGCAGACAGTTCATGGCCTTGTCCACCACGGCCTGCTCCACATAATCGCCCACCCTCGCCGTTGCGTAGTCGAAGGTGTCCTCCGTCAGCACAGGCTTTCCGTTCAGGCTCCTCTGTCCCTCTGCGGGCAGGTTTTCGGTTTCAGTTTTCATATGATATTCCTCCTTGGTCCGGCGTGACGGTCAGTGACGGTTATTTCCTAACTTTTTTCTATACTGATTTTTTATTTTCTTTCTGTTTGTAAGCAAGAATCCACCTGTCCCATTTTTTCAAATAAATCCTGATGTCCTGGTGCTATTTATTTAAAAAACCGATTTAATCTGAAAAAAATGGACCGATTTAACTGAAATTTTTAGGTTAAAAGGCCGCACACCCCCTCATTTTTTCAGAATAATTCCGCATTATTCCGAAAAAAGCGGGAATTAATCTGAAATACTTTGTTCTTATCCCTCGAAAAACCGTCGTTTGTCCGAGGATTTTGACACCGTCTGTTATCCGGCGTAGGACATCATTTCCCACTCTTCTATTTCCCATCTTTCCCATTCTCCCAACACTCCCATTTCTCCCTCTCTCCCCGTCATCCCCTCTCACCCTCACCCAGCCAGTCACTGCTGCGAAATCATGCCGCAAATAGCTTGTTTCCGGCTTTTGATGCGGTTTGGGGGCAGTTTGGTGCTGGTTTTGGGGCAATTCTGAGAGTGTTCTGGGGCAGCACGGGGCAATATTGGGAGAGAATTTGGGGCAGATTTTGGTGCCGGTTTTGGGGCAAAAAAGAAGAGTGCATTGGATTTTTTCCAATGCACTCTTTCATTTTCCCAAGGTCAAAATTAACGGACAAACCGCCATTTTTCAGGGGATTGTATCATTGTCACTTTTCAGCCAGCAGCTTATTCAGCTCCGCCATAAACGTGTCGATATCCTTGAACTGGCGGTACACGGAAGCAAACCGGACATAGGCCACCTGATCCACGGAGCGCAGGCGCTCCATCACCCGCTCGCCGATGGTCTCAGTGCTGATCTCCCGCTCCATGGAGTTCTGAAGGTCCTGTTCGATCTCTTCGGCGATCTTTTCCAGCTCCGCCAGGGGCACCGGCCGCTTCTCACAGGCGCGGATCATTCCGCCCAGCACCTTCCGCCGGTCAAAGCTCTGGCGGCTGCCGTCCTTTTTCACAACCACCATGGGCAGGCTCTCGACCGTCTCATAGGTGGTAAACCGCTTGGAGCAGGACAGGCATTCTCGCCTGCGGCGGATGCTGGAACCCTCGTCGGCAGGGCGGGAATCAATGACCTTGCTCTCACTGTAACCGCAAAACGGGCATCTCATAAGTAGACCTCCTGTTTGGCCGCCGGCTGACGCGGGCGGATCTCTTATGCAACTAGTATCCACGGATACTTGCGGTGATTATACCATATTGCCGGAAAATATGGTATACATAAATTTGCTGATTTTCAATTTTTTCTGATGTTAGCTACCATCCTCCCCGCAGACCAAAACGGTCTCTCACATTTCTAATGAAAAACGGGCCATTCCTTTTCGTTGAATGCATAGATCACATACTTTTTCCCGCCGATATCCCGCAGCTGGGCCAGGCAGAACAGCGGTGTCAGCGGAAAGGGCTTTTTTTCATCGTAGGGCAGTGCCAGCAGCCGGTCACTCCCCTCTTTCCGGGTCAGTACCCCCCGGGCACCGTGAAGCTGCTTCCGCAGCCAGGGTGTCTGGAACAGCCGGTCCGGTTCGGCTGCCGCCGTCCATGTCTCTGCGCTGCCTCCCGCGGGGCGCAGCTCTCCCCGCAAAAGCGAGCCCAGCGGTGCCGTCATCTGGCGGGAAAACCTCCGCCGGATACCGTTTTGCGGCTCCAGGACCCCAAGCCGCAGTTCCCCCTTGTCCCCCACGACCCAGGCGCACCAGATCCCCTTTCCCGGCAGGCGGCAGCGGGCGGTAAACCAGGTGTACAGCGGTTCCTGCTCCACCGTCAGCTCCCCCAGGGAAGTGCCTTCCCACAGCAGCGGAAACTTGTCCATGTCTCTGCCCCCTTTGCAAAAAAACATCCCGCCTGTGCAACTGTATGCACAGGCGGGATGTTTGATACTCTTTTCAGGCCACGGTATAGTTCCCCCGCACCAGTAGTTTGGTGGTAGCGGCGGTAGCCCTGACGCCGCGTCCTTCAATGGTCATCATATACAGATGATTCTGTGCAAGGGCTCCGCCGTTGTTCAGGGTGCCCGCGGTGGTCTCATCGATGAGCCCAGGGCTGGAGGGAGACACACAGGAAGCGGTCCCCACCCGCAGCATGACCTCACAGCCGATGTCTCCTGTCAGCACCTGACCGCCGGACAGCGTCACCACCGTGAAAGAGGCCGCTGTACCGGAGGACGTACTGCCAATCTGCCCGCCCAGCTGTTGGGCGATCTGGCTGTTCCGGGCCGTGATTTTCTGATCCACCTTCTGCATGATGCTATCCATAAAGGTCTCGTTGAGATAGCTCAGCGTCACCAGGGGGTCCTTACTGGAGCCAGGCTCCGCCGCCAGGGTGACTGTCATGCTCAGCGCTCCGGTGAGCGCCAGCAGCACCAGCGCACGCAGAAACCATCTGTTTTTCTTCATCGTCTTATGTACCTCCATTAGTGCCTTTCCCTGACAGGGAAGCGTTCCTTGCCTTTTCGTCTGCTTGTCCCGCCATGCGGGTCTGATACGCTCCCCCGGCCTCTTTCCGGGGGAGCGTCCGATCACACCATCTGATCGTGGGGCAGTCCAAAGCTGACCGCGATAGCCGTATCCACTTTGTTCATCACATGCTCCTCCACATGGCCCATGCGCTCCCGCAGGCGTCTCTTGTCCAGCGTCCTCACCTGCTCCAAAAGCACCACGGAATCCCGGCTCAGGCCGCAGTTCTGGTCCACGGGAAGGTCAATATGGGTAGGCAGACGGGCCTTTCCGGTCTGCGACGTAATGGCCGCCGCGATCACAGTAGGGCTGTACCGGTTACCGGTGTCATTCTGGATAATGAGGACCGGCCGGACGCCGCCCTGCTCACTGCCCACCACCGGGGAGAGATCGGCATAGTAAATATCACCGCGTTTGACACTCGTATCCACAAAGTTCACACTCCGCCGAAAGAAGTACCCATCACCGGAGGTTGTTCTCCCTCGGTGAGGCCACTTTCATTCTCCCACGCAGTTTCGGAATTTATACGCCCAGGCCTTACGGCGGGCAAAATTCCGGCGTACGCGCCCCGCACTATCCTATGCGAGGGACAGGAAGGAGTGTGAGGATGGATTCTCTTTACAGCATCCGCAGGCTGCGCTCCACCACTTCTCCGTTTTCCACATACAGTCTCGGCACCCGTTTACTGACGGCGCAGGTCAGTTCGTAGGGGATGGTTTCCAGCACCGCCGCCAGGTCGTCCACCCGCTGGCGCTGACCGAACAGCTCCACCGTATCCCCCACATGGACATCCGGCAGATTGCTGAGATCCACCATGGTCATGTCCATGCAGATGCGTCCCCGGATGGGGGCGGGGCCGTGGTCGGTCATGACAGCCGCCCGGTTGGAAAGCCCCCGGAAAAAGCCGTCGGCGTACCCGATGGGCAGCACGCCCACCCGGGTCCTGCCCGTGGTGTGGAAGGTCCGGCCATAGCTGATATCCGTGTCCGGGTCAAAGATCTTGATGGTGGAAACGCAGGATTTTAAGGACATCACAGGCCGCAGGCCCAGCCGAGGCGCGTCGGCTCCCACGCCGTAGAGGGCAATGCCGGGACGCACCATATCCAGGTACATCTCCGGGTAACGAGCCAGGGCGCCGCTGTTGGCGCAGTGACGGATGGCAAAGATCCGTCCTTTCGCCGCCAGAGCATCGATCACCCGGGTAAACACGGCGAACTGCTCCCGGGTATAGGCCTCGCTGGGCTCGTCGTCCTCGTCGGCGGCGGCAAAGTGGGTGAAGATGCCCTCCGCCTCCAGATAGGGCAGGTCGCAGGACCGGGCAATGGCCTCCACGCCGCCGTCAAAATGGCTGCCCCGCACCAGAAAACCCAGGCGGCTCATGCCGGTGTCCACCTTGATGTGGACCTTCAGCCGCCCGCCGCAGCTTGCGGCGGCAGCGTCATATTCCTCCGCCTTGGCCTGAGCCGAGACGGTCTGCGTAATGTTGTAACGGATCAGCTCCGGCACCATCTCCGGCGGCGTGTGCCCCAAGATCAGAATGGGTGCCTGGATGTTTTCGTGCCGCAGTTCCCGAGCTTCGTCCAGACTGGACACCGCCAGATAGTCGGCACCCAGGGCCTCCAGCTTCCGGGCCACCTGCACCGCGCCGTGGCCGTAGGCGTCAGCCTTGACCACACCCAGATATTTTACGCCGGGACCGGTCAGCTTCCGGGCCTGATAATAGTTATGCGCCAGGGCATCCAGGTCGATCTCCGCCCAGGTACGCCGCAGGATCGTATCTTCCATGAATGGGTCACCTTCTTGTCTGAGGGGTCAAGCCCCCTGGTTGTCTATTGTATCATAAAAGGAAAAGGCCGTAAACTCCGCCGTCAAAATTATTTCTCCATCCACGGCGATCTCGCCCCGCAGCGGCGTTCCATCGTCCTGCCGCAGCCAGACGGTGGAGACGATCTTCCCGTCCTGGGTACCGCTCTGATCCACGGTGACCCGCAGGCAGGGCACCTCGTTCCAGGTCTCCTCGTTCTCCTCCAGCAGCCAGCCGTCCCGCAGGGCATTCATCAGCCGGGGCAGGCATACCGCCGGGCTGATCTCCTCCCGGCTGAGAGCGCCTGCGTCCAGGCTCTTCCCCTCGTATTCCAGATACCAGTCCGTGTCCCGCAGAACGGCTTTCACCCCCACAATGGTCTCCGGTGACAGCACCTCCACCGTGCTCTCCCCGCCGGGGACATATTCACACTTGAGCTCCGCCGTCCACTCCGCCCCATTCTGGTCACAGGTCACCGTGGCCTCCATGGAGCAGCCGGTCATGTCGTGGTAGCGGTCCCGCAGGTCCGCCGCATCCCGTTCCTCTCCCGTGCCGCCGCAGGCCGTCAGCAGCAGGCACAGGGCTATCATTGGTACGCATTTCCATCCGCGCACCTGAGATTCCCTCCTATTTTCCAGAAATCACTTCCAAAAACGCCTCGGGCAAATGGCCCACCACATCCTCCGGCGTCATGCCGTAGGCTGTCAGCTCCTCCGCCGCCAGATCGCCCGCCCGGCCGTGGAGCCACACGCCGGCGGCTGCCGCCCGGATGGGCGAGGCCCCCTGGGCCAGCAAGGATGCGATAATGCCCGTCAGCACATCGCCGCTGCCGCCTTTTGCCAGGCCGGAGTTCCCCGTGGTATTCACCAGGGCGTTCCCCTCCGGGCCGACCGTCACCGTGCGGTGGCCTTTCAGCACCAGGGTACAGCCGTGAGTTGCCGCGAAGTTCCTTGCAGCCGTCAGCCGGTCCCCGCCGGACAGGTCCCCGCCGATGCGGGCAAATTCCCCATCATGGGGCGTCAGAATGGTAACCCGCTCCCGCCGGGCATCCAATACATCCATATGCCCGGCCAGCGCGTTTATGCCGTCGGCATCCAGCACCATCGGTTTTTCCGTCCGCGCCAGTAATTCCAGTACCAGCCGCTCCGTATGGGGGCTGCGACCCAGGCCGGGGCCCAGGGCCAGTACACCACAGGCCGACAGCTTCATTTCAATGTCCTGTAAAGCTTTATAGCTTAACATACCGTTTTTCTCGGACAGTGGAAAAGGCATGGCAGAGACACATTTCCCTGCCTCTACCGCCCAGATGCTCTCCGGCACCCCCAGGTACACCAGCCCGCAGCCAGAATGCACAGCAGCGGAGGCCGTCAGGTACGGTGCTCCGGTATAGCCCACCGCGCCGCCAATAATCAGCAGCTTGCCGAAATTTCCCTTGTGGCCGTCCGGTTTCCGGGGCGGCAGGGCGTCCCGAACAAAGGCACTCTCTACCGTCTGAACACGGGAGGTAATTGTTAAATCCTTGGGAATACCGATGTCCCACACCGTCACGTCACCGGACAGCAAAGCGCCGTCCCCCACAGCCTGTCCAACCTTTTTATATGTAAAGGTAACCGTCTTGTCAGCTTTTGCAGCGCAGCCCAGTACTCGTCCGGTGTCCGCTTCCACGCCGCTGGCGATGTCCGCCGCCACCACGGCGCCGGAACACTCGTTGATCAACCGGATGGCCCGCTCAAAACGGCTTTCCGGCGTGATTTCCCGGGAAAGGCCAACGCCGAAAATGGCGTCCACCAGTGCCTGGCTCCCTCTGGCCCAGGCACTCTGATCCAGATTTTCCGGGTCGTAAGTCTCCAGCTCCACCCCGCACTCAGATAAGCGCCGGGTCTCCTCCAGGGCGTCCGGGGTCAGCTTTTCGTAGTCCCCCACCAGGAATGCCCGTACCCGCACACCTGCCAGAAACAGCAGCCGGGCGGCGGCAATGCCATCTCCGCCGTTGTTCCCCGCACCGCAGAACACGGTGACCCGGCAGTGCTTTCCCGGACGGCCCGACAGCAGCCGCAGCACTGCCTGGGCCACGCCCTCCGCCGCCCGATCCATCAGATCAATGGAGGGAATCCGCCGCTCCTCGATGGCCCGTCTGTCCAATTCCTTCATCTCCGCCGCTGTCGCCAGTTTCATCACCCTGTCCTCCCGTTGCGTTTTTTCCTATTATAAAAAGTGCGGCGGCTTTTTTCAATCACTTCCCGTTTTTTCCTGTTCAATTCACAAAAAGCCTGCTAAAATGGGAATGCAACCGCAAGTTTACACAAAAATATTCAAATGCAACAGGAAATCGCTGGCGTTGCGCCCGGTGCTCCGGTATCATCAGGCCATCAAACACACAGGAGGTTTTCCCCATGGCTTTTTCAGATAACCTGCAATTCATCCGCGCCCAGGCGGGCGTCACCCAGGAACAGTTGGCGGAGCAATTAAATGTCTCCCGCCAGTCCGTCAGCAAGTGGGAAAGCGGCACCAGCTTCCCGGAAATGGACACCCTGCTTCGCATTTGCGACCTCTATGATGTCAATATGGATACGCTGCTGCGGGGCAGCGTGGAGGAAAGCCGGGTCAGCGACACCGCCCGGTATGACGACTTCATGAACCGGTTTTCTCTGCGGATGGCCCTGTCCATCTCCGCCATCATCGCGGGCGTTGCTCTCATGATCGTCCTCAACGCCTACAACCCTTCCGACTCGTTTGAAATGCTGGCGGGGGCTCTGTTCATGCTGATCGTCACCATCTCCGTGGTGGTCATCGTGGCCAGCGGTATCCAGTACGACAACTTCCGCAAAAAGCACCCTGTTATTCAGGACTTCTATACCGAGGAAGAAAAGGATGCCTTCCATCAGAAATTCGTGTGGTACATCGCAGGCGGCGTGGGCGCCATTTTGTTCGGCGTAGTACTGTTAATCGGTGTGTTCGCCTTCCTGCCGGAGAAGGAGCCCTATGAGTCCATTTCCGCAGCGGTCTTTCTGTTGCTGATTGCCGGAGCGGTGTTCTCCTTCGTCTACGGCGGGATACAGGAGGACAAGTACAAGATCTGGAAATACAACCGGGATAATAATCCCGACCCGGAGTCCAAAAAGCGGCTGGACCTGGCCGGAGCCGTCAGCGGCGCCATCATGCTGACCGCCACCGCCATCTATGTGGGCCTGGGCTTCACCCGGAACGCCTGGGGCACTGCCTGGTGGGTGTTCCCGGTAGGCGGTATCCTCTGTGGAGTGGTCCACGTTGCCATGAGCCCCTACAAAGGTGAGGACGACTGATCGGTTTCTTCCCCCAAACCTGCCGGTTTTCGGCGGGTTTGGGGTTTTCCCTCTTGCATTTCCTTTTTTTCTATGGTATAAGTGTTAGTTGATATCAGCGATGAACGGGAAAATAACCGCGATACGCCGCCAAGAGAGGTCTGGTCACCGGCTGCAAGCCAGGCTGCGGACGCCCGGTTTGGTTCGCCCGGGAGCCGCCGTGGAGACACGGCCGGACGCCCACCGTTACAGGGGTTTCAAGTGCGTGCTGAAAAGCACGAATTTGGGTGGTACCGCGGAAGGATCAGCCTTTCGTCCCAATGGTTGGGACGGAGGGCTTTTTATTTTGTTTCCTCACTTCTCATCAACCACATCCAAGTAAAGGAGTATCGATATGAAAGAACAACTGGAAGCCATCCGCAAGCAGGCGCTGGAATCCATCGCCGGCACTCAGGCGGGCGCCGAGCTGGAAGCCCTGCGGGTCAAATACCTGGGCAAGAAGGGCGAGCTGACCGCTGTCCTGAAGCAGATGGGCGGCTTGTCCGCCGAGCTGCGTCCCATCATGGGCCAGATGGCCAACGAAGTCCGCGCCGCTGTGGAAAAGGCCATTGAGAGTCAGTCCGCCATTCTGGCGGAGAAGGCCCTGGAGGCTAAGCTGGAGGCCGAGACCGTGGACGTGACCATCCCCGGCAAGAAGGTGGAGCTGGGCCACAAGCACCCCATGTACACCGCTCTGGACGAGTTCAAGGAGATCTTCATCAACATGGGCTTTGAGATCTTTGACGGTCCGGAGATCGAGCAGGAGGACTACAACTTCACCAAGCTGAACACTCCCGCTGACCACCCCGCCCGCGAGTGGTCCGATACCTTCTACCTCACCGAGGACTCCTCCATCCTGCTGCGGACACAGACCTCCCCCATGCAGATCCGGGCCATGGAGGAGCACGGCGTGCCCATCCGCATGATCTCCCCCGGTCGTGTGTACCGTAAGGACGAGGTGGACGCCACCCATTCCCCCATGTTCCATCAGATCGAGGGCCTGGTTGTGGACAAGGGCGTCACCATGGCCGACCTGAAGGGCACGCTGAACGCCGTTATCCGTGAAATTTACGGTCCCAATACCCAGACCCGTTTCCGCCCCCACCACTTCCCCTTCACCGAGCCTTCCTGCGAGGTGGACATCCAGTGCCACAAGTGCGGCGGCAAGGGCTGCCCCACCTGCAAGGGCGAGGGTTGGATCGAGGTCCTGGGCGCCGGCATGGTCCATCCCAAGGTGCTGCGGAACTGCGGCATCGATCCGGACGAGTACTCCGGCTTCGCTTTCGGCTTCGGTCTGGAGCGCATGGCTATGGGCCGCTTCAAGATCAGCGACCTGCGGCTGATCTTTGAAAACGACATCCGGTTCCTGGAACAGTTCTAAAAGGAGGGAAAAAACGATGAAATTATCCCGTAAATGGCTGAATGAATTTGTGGACATCGGGCCTGTCAGCGACCGTGACTTCGCGGAGGCCATGACCCTCTCCGGCTCCAAGGTGGAGGTCACCGAGATTCTGAACGAGTCTCTGAAAAACGTGGTGGCCGGACGCATCGTCAGCATGGAAAAGCATCCGGATTCCGACCATATGTGGATCTGCCAGCTGGACGTGGGCGAGGAAGCCCCCATCCAGATCGTCACCGGCGCATGGAACATCCACGAGGGTGACCTGGTACCCGTGGCCCGTCACAAGTCCCTGCTGCCCGGCGGTATCAAAATCGAAAAGGGCAAGCTGCGAGGCGTCCCCTCCAACGGCATGCTCTGCTCCTTAAAGGAGCTGGGCCTCACCGCCGAGCACGACTATCCCTATGCCACCATCAAGGCCGCCGCCCTGCTGAACGACTACAAGCCTCTGGACCCGGAGAAGCCCTCCATTCCCGCGGATGTACAGCCCGGTCATAAAATCTATGGCAAGGTGGTAGCCGCCCGGGTCATCGGTGTCTCCTCTGACGACGGTCATATCTGGGCGTGCGCCCTGGATACCGGCAGTGGCATGGAGGCCGCCTCCACCGACTGCGCCAACATCCACGAGGGCGACCTGGTGGCCTACGATACCGGCAAGAACCATATCTGCACCCTGGCCGATCTCCACGCCGACCAGAAGGAATTTCCCCACTGCATCCCCGACGGCATCTGGGTGCTGCATGAGGATGGCGTGAAGCCCGGCGACGACATGGCTGCCGTGATCGGCGCCGACGATCATGTGGTGGAATTTGAAATCACTCCCAACCGGCCCGACTGCCTGTCCGTCATCGGCCTGGCCCGGGAGGCCAGCGCCACCTTCAACAAGCCTCTGAACCTCCATACCCCGGAGATCAAAGGCTGCGGCGGCGACATCTCTGAGCTGCTGGACATTGAGATTGAGGACCCCGACCTGTGCCCCCGGTACACCGCCCGTCTGGTGAAGAACGTCAGGATCGCCCCCTCCCCCGCCTGGATGCGGGAACGGCTGCGGAACTCCGGTGTCCGGCCCATCAACAACATCGTGGACATCACCAACTACGTCATGCTGGAATACGGCCAGCCCATGCACGCTTTCGACTTTTCCTGCGTGGACGGCGGCAAGATCGTCGTCCGCACCGCCCGGGAGGGCGAGGCCATCCAGACCCTGGACGGCAACGAGCGGAAACTGACTCCCAACATGCTGTGCATCTGTGACGAGCACAAGCCCGTCTGCGTGGCCGGCGTCATGGGCGGTGCCAACAGCGAGATCATTGGCGACACCGCCATGGTCCTCTTTGAGTCCGCCAACTTCAACGGTGCCTCCGTCCGCCGCACCGCCCAGGCCCTGAATATGCGTACTGAGGCCTCCGCCCGGTACGAGAAGGGTCTGGATCCCATGAACACCATGAAGGCCGTTCAGCGTGCCTGCGAACTGGTGGAGCTTCTGGGCGCCGGCGAGGTGGTAGACGGCGTGATGGACGTCATCGCCAAGGACGCCTGGCCCGTCACCGTGAAGCTGGAGCCGGAAAAGGTCAACGGCCTGCTGGGTACCGACGTTCCCGAGGAGGAGATGCGCCGTATCCTGCTGTCTCTGGGCTTTGAGCTGGAGGGTGATACCATCCTGGTGCCCTCCTGGCGCGGCGATGTGGAGCACTACTCCGATATCGCCGAGGAAGTGGCCCGGTTCTATGGCTACAACAACATTCCCAACACTCTGTCCTCCGGCATGAACGAACGGCGGGGCTTTTCCCCCGTTCAGAAGGCGGAGAACACCCTGGGCGCCCTGTGCCGGAGCGCGGGCTACAACGAGATCATCACCTACTCCTTCATCAGCCCCACTTATTACGACAAGATCGACCTGCCCAAAGACTCTCCTCTGCGGAACTCCCTGAAGATTCTCAATCCCTTGGGAGAGGACACCTCCATCATGCGTACCACCACCCTGCCCTCCATGCTGGAGATCCTGACCCGAAACTATAACTTCCGCAACAAGTCTGCCAAGCTCTATGAGCTGGGCCGGACCTACTTTGCCAAGAAGGACGGCTCCGGCATGGCCGACGAGCCGAAGGTGCTGTCCCTGGGTGCCTACGGTCCCGACATGGACTTCTTTGCCCTGAAGGGCGCGGTGGAGACGGTTTTGGACGGCATGCGGATCACCGGCGTGCGGTACGAGGCTGAAAAGGCGAATCCCTCCTATCATCCCGGCCGCTGTGCCAAGGTATATTGCGGCGATAAGCTGCTGGGCGTCCTGGGCCAGATCCATCCCCAAGTGGCAGCCAACTACGGTGTGGACGGTGAGCTGTACGCCGCCGAGTTGCGGTTCGACGCGCTGTATGAGAGCATCGGCCCCGAGCCCATCTACCAGCCCCTGCCCAAGTTCCCCGCCGTCACCCGTGACATCGCCGTGGTCTGTGACAAGGCCGTCACCGTAGGTGCTCTGGAGGACTGCATCCGCCGGGGCGCGCACGGACTGTTGAAGGACGTTGCCCTGTTTGACATCTATACCGGCGTGGGCATTCCCAGCGGCAAGAAGAGCGTGGCCTTCAACCTGACCCTTCGGGCCGACGACCGCAACCTCACCGCCGAAGAAGCCGATGAGGATGTGAAGTCTATTCTGGACCTGCTGAAGACTGAGCTGGACGCCGTTCTGCGGTAATTTTTCGTCAGTGGAAGGACAAAGTAAAAATCTTTCGTAAAATTCCCACTGAAACGCTTTACAGTTTCAAAAAAAGCGAGTATACTAGTTTTATATTGAAAGCCCCGGAAGAGAAAGAAAGGTGGTGTCTGTATGGACGATTTTACCCGTAAATTCAGTATCGCGATGGAAAAGGACGCTGAAATTCACCACATCCTGTCCACCGTCTATCAGGCATTGGAGGAAAAAGGCTATAACCCCATCAATCAGATCGTTGGTTATATTCTCTCCGAAGATCCCACCTATATCACCAACCACATGGGTGCCCGCACACTCATCCGCAAGATCGACCGTGATGAGCTGCTGCAGGTGCTGGTGCGGCGGTATCTGGGCCAGTAAGCCTGACACAAATCCCGCGAGCAACATGCTCGCGGGATTTTTTATTGTCAAATATCTTGCCATCCTTTATAATAATG
>CAMAZB010000011.1 GCA_945862785.1 uncultured Clostridia bacterium
TTGGCCAGTGCCGCGGCAGGGACAGCCATCACCTGCCACCTGCCGTTCCGAAGAGTTCCTTCTTGTAGTCCGGCGCCTGGACCTGCAATAAGTAGCGTTCGTTGCCGCATTTATAAAGGCACGATCCACGCATAGGGTCCCGGATGAGAGCATACTCGGACTCCTCCAACTGGAGGTTATCCATGAAGAATTTCTTATCCACATTACCGCCGTTGAACAGAAACTGGTGGACGGGAATAGAAAACAGCGGGCGGGTCAGTTCCCGGATACCCGGCTGGTCAAAGTCCTCCAGATTCTGGCTGGCGAGGATGAGGGCGGAATTCTTCTTCCGCACACGCTTGAGGCAGTTGCGGATGTAGGTGACCACCGTCGTGTTGGAGAGCCAGAGGTACAGCTCGTCGATGGCAGCCACGGAATTGCCCGCGGTCAGGAGCTGGTCGGACATATAGGACAGCAGGCTGAACAGCAGCGTGTCCCGCAGGTTCGCCGCTACGTTGTCCAAGCCCTTGACACAGAAAACGAGGAATTTGGATGCATCGATGTTGGTATGTCCGTTGAAAAAGCGGGAGTCCGCGCCCTTGCACATGGAGTGCAGTCCCAGCAGCAGATCCCGCAGCATCTCCTTCGGGTAAAGGGTATTCGCTGCGTCATAGGTCTCGTAGGCGTCATGAATGACTTCGTACAGGTCGGAGAGGATGGGGTAATCCTCCGGACGCATCCGCGTAAAATCGGTGCTGTCGGAGATGCCCCATTTCTGATAGAGCTTTTCTACCATCAGCTCCAGCGTGTCGATGTGGGGTGTGTCAAAGCCCTTGTAGACGCGGAAAACATCCCGCAGGAAGGAGATGTGCTGTGCCAACAGCGTTCCGTGAAACGCTGCCGGCGCGTCCGGATCGACCGGCTCGCTGCCATCGTCCCAGCAGCGGGGTTCCAGAAGGTTGATGCGGTACTGCCCACTGAGGTAGTCGAGGAAGCAGCCGCCCAGCCCTCTGCACTCATCTTCCATCTCATGCTCGGAGTCCAGAGAGATGACGCTCTTGCCCGCCTCCCGCACATTGCACAGCAGGAGCTTCAGAAGGAAGCTCTTGCCCTGGCCGGTGTTGCCGAGGATCAGAGCGCTGGCGTTGGTCTTGTCCGGCGCGCGGCGGTCCAGGTCTACGATGATGTTGGAGCCGAAGCGGTCGCGTCCGATAAAGAAGCCGTTGGGATCTGTTTTGCCGGAATAATTCATGGGATACAGATTTGCAACGCTCCTGGCGGGAAGCACCCGCTCGGCAAAGTTCGAGAGTTGGGCGCTGCCCGCGGGATTGGCGGAGAGGAAGCCGTCCTTCTGGCGCAAGGTCAGCGGGTCGGCACCCATACGGGAGCGGATGAGCTGTGCTGAAATGGTATCCCGCGCCGTTCGCAATTTGTCTGTATCGGCGGCGGTAATGTCCATGTAGACCGCGCAGTGGATGAGCGGCTCTTTCTCCTGGCGCTGCTTGGTCATCATCTCCGTCATATCCCGCAGATTTGCCTCCGCGGTGACGCTCTGCTTGACATCGTTGGTATTGCTTCGCTCCATGCGGCTTTTGTTGGCAGCGGCGTGGAGGATGGCGTCCTCCTCGGCAGGCGTGACCTGCCGAGCCGTCAGGCGCAGGTTAACGCCGCCCATGTCCCCAACGCAGCGCAGCAGCGCCAGCTCGTCGGTGACAGGCGGGTAGCTTTTCAGGGACAGCGCCGCATGATACCGCCCACCCAGAATGAAATGGTCCGTATTGAATTTCGCCGCGGCAGGCGCGATCATGTCCAGAAAGTCCTTTGGACGCATGACCTGCTCCGGCGCTTTCTTTTTCTTCTTCGTTTTTTTCTTAGCCATGCACATACTCCTCTCCGTCGTGATCCGGGAAGAATTCCGTGGTCAGGTCCTGCTGGTAGTAGATTGCCAGCAGACGCTTGACATCCTGCTCATTGGCAAGGCGCACCTGGATGCCATGGTCGCAGATGGACTTTTCCAGCTGCCGCAGAGCCCCTTCCCCCGCATCCGTTTTCTCATTCAAGGGGATCGCCAGCACGAATTCGCGGGAGGAGGCGGAGGAGAACTGGATGGCGTCCAGATGTGCCAGGTCCTTTTCCAGTAGATCCCGTACTTCCGGTACCGTTTCTTCCTCAATGCGCCGTTGGTAATACTCCTTGTTGCGCTGAAAAGACTCACGGGAGTCCAGAGCAAGAATCTCCAGCGCGGGCTGGGTACTGAGCAGCACTGTCAGGGAGCGGATGCGGCTGCGGATCACCTCCGGCGAGAGGACAGAGAGGTTGTCCGGGCGGATCAGGTAAAAAACACGCTCACCGGCTTCCGTCTGGATGCCGTGGGGCGTGATCTTCACTATGCCCATGAGCTGCCGGGTGGACTGGTGCTGGCGCAATTCTTTTTTCTTCTTACGGTTCATCATGGGTCCAGCCTCCACTCGTAATACTGCTGACAAAGAAAGAGAAAGCAGGCGGCGCGCCGCAGGAAATCCAGGATGCTGGAACCCTCCACCTGAATGGTGAGGAAGGCATACAGCACGGTGATCACCAGCAACCCCATTCCCAGACCCTGGGCCAGCGCCAGTACAGAGAGCAGCGCGCCGATGCCGATGACGGCAATGTCCCGCAGCAGCCAGAGCCACAGCATAGGCTTTGCCTTTAAGTTGTCAGGGTAGATAAACATTGCTGTTCCTCCAAAGCGAAACCGCCGCCGGGTCCTCCCGACAGCGGCTCATGATGTATTTACTCGTTTGCGGCTGCTTCGGCGTCCTCTGCCAGAGCCCGCTGGATGCAGTCCAGGAAGAAGGCATTCTGCTTGACTCCGTGTTTGCTCAGGTATTCCTTAAAGCGCTCGAACAGTTCCTCCGGTACCTGGAACGCTACCGTCCTTGTGTTTTCCTTACTCATTGTGGGTTTGTCCTCCATTTCATAAAATGTAGTGATGAGCCATGTCATGTATTGGCTCAGGGTTTTGCCGGACTCATTCTGCCGCTGCCGCACCTTGCCGTGCAGTTCCTCCGGGATCTCAGCGCACAGATTGCGTGTTTTTTCTGCCATGGCAGTTCCTCCGTTTCCTTGATGGTAAAGCAACCATACGCTAAAGCGCGGGCAAAAGCTATTCACCAAAAGCAACTAAAGACGCCATTCCAAACCAAGCGCAATGACGAGAGCCACCCGCTCCATCAGGTATTCCACACAGGGGATAGCAACGCTGTTGCCCAGGGCCTTATACCGCGCCGAATCCGAAGCGCCAGGGGCATCCGTCCAGCCGTCCGGGTAGCCCTGCAGCCGTTCACACTCCAATGGAACCAGGCGGCGGAGCAGATGACAGGAAGCATCGCTCCATTCCGATACCGGCTGACAGACGATATCTGTCGTGTCCTTGTACTGCCGTGCGCTTTCCGTGGAGGCAACGTCATCCTCCTTGAATTGATCCACCCGCTGCCTGGAGAAGACGCTGCGCCTGTCCGTAGCGGTCAGGGTATAGGCGATATCCCGCTGCCAGCCAATGCCGTTGCCACCGTTTTGCGGTTGGCGGTCAATGGCATTGCCGGTAATGCAGATAACTTCTTCTGCCTGTACCAGTGGGACGTTGTTGCCTCCAGTTCCATAGCGTGCCGACATGGTGGGCGCTACATCATGAGGGCCGGTGTATCTTCCGTCAATGCCGTGATTTTCATATACCATGGGATGCTTTGGACGCAGCACCAGCGGCTGGTGTCCATGCTCCTGGGCCCGCAGAGTGCCGGTAACATCCTCACTGCACTCCATGATCTTTCCGCCCTGGTCGTTGATGCAGAGGACGCTGGGCATACAGTTGCCGCTGGCGCTGCCCTTGAGTGTCGGCGAAACTTCTTCATTGTAGGCAATGGAGCCGGCGCTGGCTCCCGCCCCGGCAGAGAAGCTCGCCACAAAAGTCTGCTGCTTCATTCCCGGCTGCGCCTGCAGCGCACCGGCGACTCCACGCAAGTCCCGCACCTCGTCCCGCTGATTCACCGCAAACGCAACGGATTCTTCTGAGCCGCCGGGGGACGCACTCGGCGTCGTGACGAAGGTCTGCATCTGGAGATTTTGCGTCGCCAGCAGCGCACCGGCTACATCGCCAAGGTCGATGCCTTCATTCCTTTGATTGAAGTGGTAGGCTTTGAGTTCATCCGGAATTGGCCCAGGAGGGATCAATCCTCCCTGCATCGCAAGCGCTATTTCTAATAATTCCGGAAGCAACTTGCCACGGCAGTCCGCACGGCGCAGCATACCCCGGCACGCTTTCCGGGACAGCCAGTATCGGGATGGGACTGTATCCAGCAAAATCTGCCACAGCGAAGATTCTACGACGTCTTTGGGGCACTCCGAAGTGTTGAGCGTCCCAAGTGATCCAAGCCACACAGGATCGTACTCCCAGCACGGCCCCAGAATATTCCCAGCGTCCTGCCTCAGGTCTAACAACATGAAGGTGTGGTTCTTCAATTTGGATGAACGCTTCGAGGACTTTTTGAAAGTCTGCCCCAGGCCGTTTTTGACCCGTTGCAGGATCTCGCCCGCTGCTGAGCGCCCCGACGACGTTTTCCCAGATTCCGAATCGCGGGCGAACAAAGACTCCTGTCCTTCCAGATTTTCTATCCGCATCGCGCATCTCCTTTATCACTCTGATTTGTTCCATAAAAAGGCCGGAGCGCTCGCCGGCCAAACCAGCACGCGCTCCGGCCACAGACAGTCCTGGCATGGGCTGCCCCCACAGATGATATCCACAGGCGGCAGATCCGCCCCGTTGAGCTTTGTAATGTCTCCCATATGCGTCATCTGCGGAAAGCGAAGCTTTGTCACAAGTATGGGGAACGGCTCAATCTCGCTGGCCCATACCGGCTCAACGCCGCAGCGGACTGCCGCCAGAGGGAAGCCTCCGATTCCATCAAACAGGCTGGCCATGGTAATGCTTTTTTTCAATTCTTCCATTTGCGCTCCACCTCGTCTTTATCTGATTGCCGCGGCGATGGTCCTGGTGGTATTCACCGCTGCCTGTGCTGTATAGACGGCGCTCATGACGTTGGCTTTCGTTGTGGTATCCACGCCGAAATTTCCGGCAATGCGGGGAACCTCACCGGCAGAGAGCATGAGCCCCACCCCCATCAGCGCATGGTCCTTGAAGATCATGAGCCCAGCGATGAGGATGGTGGATTGCAAAAAAGCCGTCAGGCACAGACCGATGACCTGCTTCATCCATCCAACAAAGCCGTCCAGATAGCCCCTGGGGATGCTGAACATATACAGAGAGCCCACGGCGATCTGAATGAGCAAAATGCCGCCCCGTTTGAGGTTGGCAAAAAACACCTTCAGCACTGCGTAAGCCATAAGGATCACGCAGAACAGGATCATGATGGGGCTGGTAATGACATCCAGACCGAAATGGGTGCTGTTCACCGCGTCCGAGAGCGTCTGGATCTCGCTGAGTTCTGTGACAATGTCCTGGCCCACCTCGCCGATGCTTCGGCCATAGCCGGTGAGTCCCGCGGAAAAAGTCCCCTGCAGCGATACGGACAGTGCATACAGCCGGACGGGAACCACCGTGAAGAGGCTTACCGCCAGAAAGCCCTTGATGACATTGAGGGCGCTTTGCTGCAGATTGCCCCTGCCGGCGGAGTATTCAATGCCGCACTCAAAGGCGCAAACCACCACGCTCACGGCGAAGAGCGCCCAGCCCAGACGGGAGAAGAACAGCACGATGGCGTTTACCCAGTCCAGCTCGAACAACTCCACGCCCATGTTGCCCATGAGGGCGAAGAAGTTGCCGAGAAAGCCCACGATCTGCCCGTAGATCCAGTCCACTAGCTGATCCAGCACTGTCGCGGCAACAAAATCCCAGATAAATATGTTTGGTCACCTCCGGACGCAAAAAAGCCGCCGCCCGTAGGGGCGACGGCCAAACTGCGCTATTCATTTCATGTAGCGTTTCAATTCCTGATAAAAGTTTTCACGCGTTCCCGCGAGGATCACGACCACAAGCTGTCCGTTTTCCTCATAGATCCGATAAGCGATCTCGTAATTTGTTCTATTATAGAACACATCAAAACCATATACGCCTGCAAGATCGCCGACCTTGGCTTCCCCGGTGTAGGGATCGTTCTGGATGGTCTCCAAGGCTTTGCGGAAAGCTGCTTTCAGCCCCTTTTCTTTGACCTTCTTGAAGTACCGCTCCGCACCGGGCAGAAACTTCAGCTCATACATTTTTCACTGCTCCTCCGTTCCGAACAGGTCGTCCAGAGAAGCACCGCTTCCGCCAGCCGAGGCAAGTGCATCCGCCTCATCGATCATTGCTTCTACTGCGGGGCGCACTTTTTTCTGCGTTTCCTTAAACTTTGCCAGCAGTTCCTCTCCCTGATAGCCCTGTGAGATCAGGTCCGCCAGGATCGCTTCGGCGAACTCGCCGCCGCTGCGCTCAGAGACCGGGCGGATCACCAGCTCGTTGCCGCGCAGAATACACTCGGCTTCCGTATCAAAGCCCAGCAAATCAAAGTATTTCTGAGGAATCGTGATCTGCCGTTTTCCAGAAATGCGAATCATTTTCCGTTCCATACCGCGAGATCTCCTTGCTGTCATAACTGCCATTGCTATCCCTCCCATTCTATGCCGCAAGCAGCACAGATATACATATTTCTTTGTTTCTTGGTTTTAGGATAGCGTATTTTCAGCAGAAAGTCAAGCAGTATAGGTTTTCAGATCCCGATGATGGTCCAGATGTACTTGGGAGCGGTCAGGGTGAAGATCAGACAGGCAAAAAGGATGGCGGGACCCGTCCATTCAAACTGTCCCCTCTGCCGGTAGTCGAAGTACGCGCTGCCCAATTTGACAAAGAATGCGATGGCAAGGATCATATCCAGTGCGGGGAATACCACGTTGTCCACCACGGTCTTGATCTGGCTTGCGGCATCTTTCCATGTACTTTCCACCGCTGAAGCCACATCGCCCGCGGCAAAGGCTGCCGTGCTGAGCAGGCAGGCCATCAGGAGCACCATACCGAGGATACAAATCAATTTCTTGTGCTTTCTCATATAACGTCCTTTCCTTTTTGAAAAAGAAAAGGCTGTGGAGACAGCGGCACCCAGACAAGGAACCAGGCTTTCGGGAGCCGTATCCCTACAGCCTGGTTCCTTTCCGGATTTCATTGCATGGTTAAGGGTGGGCCGCTCTTTTGGGGCGGTCCACCCTGACAGATATAGAAGAGAGCTTAATAGCCGGTGCGGGGCAGGGGCTTGCTGGGCTTATAAACTCTGGTGACCCAGCGGGAGGTCGCCATGATCCACTGGCCGCCATAGACGCCGCCCGCGTCCGCCTGATTGACGAACTGCGTGTCGCCCGTGAGCCAGGAGACCACGTTGCAGTATACTCTCGGCGCCTCTACCTGCCGGAAGTTGGCGGGTACCACGCCGAAGGATGCCATGAACTGCGTGACGTACTCATTAGAGGCAAGGCCCAGTGCCGCGGGCGAGGCGTCCAGCACATAGTTCTGCGCTGTACTCAGATTGTCCGCCAGCACACGCCAGGTATCTCCGCTGAGATTGGTCTTGTACACCACCTTGTAATTGCCGGGGGTATTCCAGGTGCCGGTGACCAGCTTGTCCAGCCGGACCGCATTGGTGGGCAGGGTGTCCCGCCAATAGAACGAGGTCAGACTGGTGGTGGAGTTGTTGGCGATGTTGGAGAGGTCGTAGCGGATCGTCTGACCGGGCATGACCTCCACAAAGCCGGTTTTTTTGATGGACACGTTGGTATACAGGCTCTTGTTGGTCATGGCCGCTTTCACGATCTGACCGGCGAACTCGATCTCCACCTCAGTGGGGGTCTTATCCAGGCCGTAGAAATCCGCGGCCTTGGATTCCACTACCTTGTACCGGCCCAAAGGCAACTGCTTACTGACGGCGATACCATTCTTATCCGTTCGGACCGTATCCATCAGCTTGCTGGTCTTGTAGTTGTAGATCTCAAAGATGGTGTTGGGGATAGGCGTTCCGGCGGGCCAGCCATTCATGGAGTTGTAGTCTGCGGAGGTCTTTGTGATTTGGATCTGGCCGGTGATGGGGGTGTTCTCCCACTCAATCTCCGTCGTGGTCCCATCAGTTACATAGACGGTTTTGAGTTGGGTATCCGGGATGTAACCCTCATTTTCCAGCTCGCGCAGGTAGTATCGGCCTGCGCCGGGAAGGTCATCAATATAAACGTAACCATCCTGGTCGCTGGTGTACTGGCCGATGGGTGTTTTATTGGCGTCATACAAGAGGAAAGAAACACCGTAGATGCCGTCTCCGCTTCGGCTGTCCACTTTGTGGATGAGGATACCGCAGGTCTTACGGTTGGTCACCGTAATAGGCTGGCACTTACCGTCTTTGACAGTAAAGTAATGGGGAGTGCTGTCCAGCTGGTATTTCTCGTTGGCCTTGGTCTCGACAGCGTAGTAGCTGCCGTCCTCCAGTGTTACGAACACCCGGCCATTGGAATCGGTGGTCACGGTATCCACCAAGGCATCATCTCCGACTTTGCGGATCTCAAAGGTGGTGTTGGGGATGCGCTCATTTCGGTCAGCTTCATTGACCTTGATGATCTCCACGCCGCCGATAGGGTCGTTATACACGGTAATGGTCTGGGTGTCCGCAGGGTTCACCACCACTGTCTGTGTCTGAGTGGCCGGGTCGATGGTATAGCCGGGGATGGTTTTTGTCTCCTTCACCACGACAGTCCCGGTGATGCCGGAAATGCGGATCTCACCGTTCGAATCCGTGGTATAGAGGCCCTTGCTGGAAAGGTGGCCGTTGGCATCATCCACATAGCCGCCGTCGGCGTAGGTGATCTGGAATTCCACGCCGCTCAAAGGCTTGCCGCTCACGCGATCTTTCTTCTGAACGACAAGCGTTCCCTGCTTTTTGTTATAAAAGCGCAGGGTCTGGACTTCGCCCTCTTTGATGAGAATGCTCTTGGGGGTGCCATCCAGGACGTAGCCCTCGACCGTCTGCACTTCACGGGCGGTCACCGTCGTACCGGGTTCCAGGTCAGTAATGGTGATCTGGCCCGCTTCGTCCGTGACATACTCGCCGTTGCTCCGGCCAACCACAGCGCCGGAACTATCCGTTACCAGGAATCGGACGCCTTCCAGCGGTTCGTGGTCTGTACCCTCGATAAACTTCTGGATGACCAAAGTCGTGCTGGGGGTGTTATAGAACGTAAGTGTCTGGGTATCATTGGGATTCACGACCACCGTCTGGGTCTTCGTGGCGGGATCGATGGTGTAGCCGGGGATGGATCTCACCTCAGTCACGACCAGTGTACCTACGACGCCATTGATGGTGATCTTGCCGTCCTTATCGGTATAGTAGAGACCATTGCTGCTGATCCGGCCATTCGCATCCGGCACATATTCGCCCGTAGAAGTTGTGACCTTAAAAGTCACGCCCTCCAGCGGCTCTCCGTTCAGCGAGTTTTTCTTCAAGATGACCAAGGAACCGGCTTTGGAGTTTTTCACGACCACGGTCTGGGTGTCGCCGTTCTTTCCAATGGCTACATTGGTAGAAGCCACATCCATGACATAGCCGTCCGGGGCCTTGATCTCATTGATGACATAAGCGCCGGGAGCAAGGTTGGAGATACGGATCTCGCCCTGCGCATCGGTGGTGAAGATACCATTCTGAGTAAGCGTTGCAGTGCCGATGACGCCATCCAGGCCGACTTCACAGCCAGCGGCAGTGGTCACACGGAACTCCGCGCCGGACAAAGGCTGCCCCGTGGCGCTGTCCCGCTTCTGGATGATCAGCTTTCCCTTGGGCTGATTGGCAAAAGTTAGGGATACTGTGCGCCCTTCCTTGATCTGGACCGTCTGAGACTGGGTATCGATGAGGAAACCATCAGGCGCCTTCGTTTCTGTGACAATCACGCTCTTTCCGGGCTTCAGGCCATCAATGCGGATCTCACCGTTGACATCCGTCTTGAAAATGCCATTGGCATCACCGATCAGGGTGCCATCCGCGTAAGTCACTTTGAATTCCGCATTGGCCAGCGTTACGCTGGGATTGACGGAGCAGACCTTACGGATCAGCAGAATGCCATCGGGGGCATTTTCAAAGCGCACGGTGACTACACTCTGTTCACCGCTGTCTGCCAGATAGACAGTTTCGGAGGACTGGATGATGCTGTATCCATCCGCGGGGTCGACTTCCTCCAGAATATAGGTGCCAGCAGTCAGGCCCGTCCAGATGGCGGTGCCGTTTTTGCCGGTGATCTTCTGCCCGATGACGGTGCCGCCGGTACCGGAAGTGCCGCCCAGGAATCTCAGCTGGAACGTGGCCCCAGGCAAAGCTTCGTGAGTAACGCTATCGTATTTCTCGACGATGATGGCATTGAGAGGTGTGTTCTGGAACGTCAGGGTTTTGCTCTCGCTGCCGTGCAGGATGACCTTCTGCGTGGAGGGCTCTTTCATCTGGAAGCCGGGAGCGGGTTCCACTTCGGTCACGGTGTACTCGCCGGGGTACAGGCGCTTACCGGACTCATGAAGTTTGATCTCGCCACGGGAATCCGTGAGGAAATAGCCATAGTCGATGGTTGCGGGCGCCTCAGCGGATTCGCCGTTGCTGGTATAGGTGATGTGGAATTTGGCACCCTCCACATCAGCACCTGCGACGCTATCCTCCTTGTAGATGGTCAGCAGAGGCATTTTGCGGTTTTTGAACGTGATGCTCTTATCATCACCGGCGTTCAGGCTGACGGTCTGGACCCGGTCCGCATCTTTATCCGACAGATAGTAGGGCGCGGGAACGGATTTCTCCGTGATTCGATAGGTGCCGGGAGCAACGCGATGCGTAACCGTGCCATCTTTGCCTGTGATCCAGTCACTGTGGTAATCGCTGTCAATGCCCTCTACGGTAAAAACAGTTCCGGCGACCGGGCTGGAATCGTCCGCGTCGATTTTGGAGATGGTAAGCTGAGGCTGCTTCAGGTTCTCGAAGACGAGCTGCTGATCATCACCAGGACCCAAATAAATCGTCTGGGTGTTGGTTTCGTCCAGGACATAGGGATCAGGCACGGACTTCTCCGTGACCTCATAGCTGTCTACGGGAATAGCAGTCAAAACGGCCTTGCCGGAAGCGTCTGTCGTGACGTCCTGATGGTAGCCGTAGTGGATGCCCTTGATCTCAAATACGGTTCCGGCAACAGGCAGCTTGTTCTGCTTGTCCAGCTTCTTAATGGTCAAATTGGGGAGCTTCTGGTCTTTGGCCGTCACCGTGACTGTGCCGCCGCCATTGACAACGGCCTGATCCACGTGGGCGCAGACGGGAGATGTCAGCTTGGCATAGGGCGCGGGGGCGGACACTTCAACGAAGGTATACATACCCTCCGTAACATTGGTGACCGTGATCTTGCCGGAGGCATCCGTGGCTTCCGTGCCGATCAACTGGCCGTCCTTGAGGATGTTGAATACTGCGCCGGGGAGCGGCCTATCGGAATCATCCAGTTTGATGAGCTGGACCTTTACCTTGGCATCATTCTCAAAAACAAGGGACACATTCGTCTTTCCATCCCAGTAAAACTCCTGCTTGACCTTGTCGGGGTCCTTGCTGAGAGAATACCCGGCAGGGGGCGTCACTTCGGTAGCGGTATAACTGCCGATGGGCATCGTGTCCCAGGGTACATCCGTTAACGCACCGCCGCTGGCCGTGGTGTAGGTGCCGGTGAAGTTGTTGTCAACACCTTCGATTTTAATGATTGCTCCGGCGAGGCCCTTGGTGGGATCGTCCGCGTCCACTTTACGGATACTGCCGCTGGCCGTGATGCTGGGCGTATCGGTAAAGGTAACAGTCACGCTATTGCTGGTACCATTGGGGAGAACGACATATTCAGGACCGGCGTTATCGATTGCATAGCCGTCCGGGGCAGCCGTTTCTGTGATGGCATAGGTGCCGGCATCCAGTGGGGACAGCGTATAGGTCCCATCCGCGCCGGTAGTGATGTCCTTAGAAAAGGAGCCGTTTTGCGCTTCAATGTGGAATTTCGCACCAGCCAGTCCCTTGGTGGGGTTGGTGGTATCCACTTTCTTGACAGTGAGCTTGTATTGTTCCTCGGTGATGTCCATGCTGAGCTCACCGACTACAACAGCCTGCACGGTATTCGCGGGATGGGAACTGGAGCCGGAGCCTGTGAACGAATACTCGTACACATCGCACTCACCCCACACGCCGCGGTTGCCGAGGTCAAAGATATACTGCGTTCTGTCCCGGAACGTCGCGCCGTCGCAGGCTTGGTCGATGCTGGTGTAATTCGCGTTTTTGAGAGAGTTCCAGACATACATCAGTTCCTCGGCACTGGCAGTCACGGGATCGCCGAGGGAGCCTGCCTTGTAGCGCCAGACGATGGCCTGCACCCAGGCATTCATATACCAGGTATACTCAGGTCCCCATACGTCATCCACGCCGAGGGCATGGGCTTCGTCGGTGAAGGTACCGGTGGAGTGGGAATAGTAGTAGGCCATCATCATCTTGACGGTAGAATTGGAGATGGCCTGGGGATTTCCCCATGTCTGTCCGATCAGGGACTTTCCCATGCCGCCGCCTTTGGTCCCGCAGAAGCCAACGGTGGTCTTGCCGCCGTAGTCGTAGTACATCTGATGCAGCGTACAGGTACCAAGGCTTGCCGACTTATAAGAAACGCCGGACATGCCGAAGCTCTCCAGCTTGATCGAATCGGTACCGGCCGCGAAGGCGGTTGCCGGGAAAAGTCCGAGCGCACAAACCAGCGCAAGCAGCAGTGCCGTTACGCGGGTTTTCAGAGAATGCCGCAATCTTTTCATGGAGCAGATACTTCCTTTCTTTTCGTAATTTGGGAACAAAAAAAGAGCCTTTCAGCGGTTGCTGAAAGGCCAGGGCAGGAAGAGAACATTAAGCATAGGGATTATTGGCTGTGGGATTGCCTACGAACATATAGCAGTAGGTTCTGCCGCCGCTCACGGTGACGCCGATGCCGATGCTGTCACAATCCGGATCCAGCATCGTCCGCAAGTGTCCGGGAGAGTTTGCCCAGTTTGAGACCGCCCTCTGAGCGATGCCAGAAGCGGAACTGGCAGTGAACGCCGTCAGGTTGGAGCCGAAGCCATAGGGATATCCGCTCTCCAGCACCGCCTCGCACTCTTCCCGGTTATGGTGTGCGGTGAAGCCCTGTGCGGAGCAGCTCTGCGCGGCTTCCATAAGACGATCATCCACAGAGAGTATTGGCAGCCCGTGTTCCCGGCGCAGAGCATTGGTCAGGTCTACGATCTCCTGTCGGCATTCCGATAGGTCCTGGGTCATGCTGCTTGTCGGGACTTCCTGCTTCGGCGCTTCGCCGGTGTAGGGAGCGTCGCTGTCCACCTGAACGCCGTCGGACCAATAGACATTGAACCCCACTTTTTCACCGATATCCCGAAGCTTGACATAGTTATGGCCCGCAATGTTGTAGGCTGTCATCTGGACCTGCCGGCCATCCACGAAGATGGGCTGCCAGGTCGGCTCCGCCACGATGCCTGCCGCAGCCGCGATGGACCCACCTGCCAGCACGGCGCCGATGGCCACGCCAGTGAGCATGATGCTCATGTTCTTTCCTGCATTTTTGATTCTGTTCATATTCTACCCTCCGTGTCTTTTCATGTACTTTGTGGAAAGCTCTTTGCAGCATCAACATAGCACAAGGCCTGGGCAGAAGTCGAACAGAACTGATCCGGCAAAAGGGAGAAAATCAAACCTCCACTGCTGTAACGCACCAGCGGGCGTCCCGCTGGTTGCGGACGCAGGTGTAGAGCGTGAGCATATTCTCGCTGGACGCGGCAAGACCGCTGCGGTCCGTTTCGCTGACCTTGCTGACATTGGTCACCTTGTAGGTGCGGGTTCCCAGCTTGGTGGTCAGAGTGATTTTGTCCCCGATCTCCAGCGTGTGGATCTGTCCGAAGTAGTTGTTCACGCCCCTGTTGTGCGCTGCCAGCGCCACATTGCCATTCCAGATGCTGGTTTCCTCGAAGTGGCCGACGCCCTTTGCCAGTGTTTTGCTGTCCGTACCCTGGTAGACCTTCACGCTCAGATTCAGAGCGGGGATCTTCAGCGTACCCAGATATCCCGCCGAGTAGTAGAGGTCGGAGGTGACCTCGGTATAGCCGGTGGTGATCACGGTACTGGAGGGGTATGTGACCACCGTGCTGCCGGGTTCCACCACAGGGGAGCCGCTGCCGCCGATGACTGTGCCGGTGGCGGGCATACCGCCGGGGGCCAGATTGGGCGTGAGGTAGGTTCCGGTATTCATGGCGTCCATACTGGGCGTTCCGAAGCCGGGAGGGATAAGGGCGGCATTCTTGCTGACGTCCTCGTTTTTCATTGCCCCGCCGTCTGCCGTATGCACCACCTCAATAGAGGTGGGCGTTCCAAATTCCGGCCCGTCAGGGGCGTCAATGGTATACTCCAGCGCATAGGCGGGAGCTGCCAGAGCAGCCGTCAAGCAGAGGCTCAGGCAAAGACTCATCATTTTCTTCATTCTTCCGCGTCCTCCTCATCAGCGTTTTCTTTTCTGTGCTTCAACAGCAGCGATCCGCCGGTCCCCGCACCTACCACAGCGACAACACCCAGGGGAATCAACACATAGGACCAACGGAAGGCCGGGGCGGCCGCATCGGTTTCCACAGGCAGCGCGGGCTGGATGGGTGTACCTTCGAAGATGGCAACATAGCGCACGCGGTTCAGGGCAATGCGGCTGACTGTGCCGGTGTATTCTGCCGTGACCGTGTAGCCGGTGACATAGCTGCTGGTGGCGCTGCCGGTGTAGGTGGCGATGGCGGTATAGCGGTCGCCCAGGGCGTAACCGTCCGTAGTGGCGGTGTTGTCCGTCTGCCACTGGATCTCCTGCAGCGTCAGGGTGCGTCCGTTTTCCTCAATGGTCTTGGGGATGTACTGGGTATCCTGTCCCGTCAGGTTGGGATAGCTGCGCTTGGCGGAGACCTCCTTGGTGGAGCTGCCATAGCCCGCAGGCTCCACCTGCACGGTATCAAGTCGGAGCGTCAGGTTCCCAATGAGTCCATCGTCGGTGATGAACTCCTTCTCCTGGGGCAGCAGGGCCAGGACAGATTCCATATCCTTTTTCTTGCTCTGGAGGGTGACGGTCTCCGTATGCTGGCGGCTCTCATTTTCAGGTAGTTCCTGTTTGAGCAGGTCCGTCAGGGCATACTGGAAGCCATCCTTCTGGAAATCCGAGCGGGGGATTCCGGCAGGGTCATCCTCGGGTCCCAGATCATAGATCTTCTTCAGTTCCGTTCCATCATCGCTGCGAACGATGGAGGTGGGGTAGCAGACCTTGGCGTTGGGCGGGGCGGTCTCAAAGTCCGCCGCCAGGGCGGTGGGGGCCAGCGCCATGGTCAGGCACAGCACCGCGGCGCAAAGGGAAAGCATTCGTTTCATTTCATGTTCCTCCTATTTTCATCTTCATAATATTTTTTCGTGTACTTCAGCATCAGCTGGTACTCCCAGGGTTCCGGCTCCAGCGACAGATACGCCCCCTCCTTGGTCATGGCGTCTACCTTATAGCACAGGACCAGCGGGAGCGGCCCCTGTTTCTTCACATCCTGGGGTGAGGCCCAGCCGACGCCGTAGACATACATAGAGCGGATAGCGGAATCGTATTTTCCGCCATGTCCACGCCAGAGCAGCTTGTCCCGCAGCTCCTCCCGCAGTTTTTTCCCTGCGGGGATGGGGACCATTCGCTCAGGCTCCAGCATATAACGGGGGCGCAGCTCATCGACGCAGGTATCCAGCGCTTTCTTCAGCTCTGGCAGTTCCCGCGTCAGGCCACAGGAGCGGTAATCCGCTGCCAGCACATCCTCCCCCTGAGCTTCACCGGGGAACAGGCGGACACAGCGGATCAGTTCCCAGGCACGACCTTCATCCGCCATACCAAGGATGCGGGTTCCCTCAGAGGGAAGCGTCCGGTAATGGGAGATGGCGTCCTTCAGCGTCTGAAACCGCCGGATATTCCAGCCGGTACAGCGTCCGGGGCGGAGATCGTCCACGGTATAAAATGTCACGCACATTCGTGTTTCCTCCTTCATTTCATTGTCATGCCGCCCATGGCAGGGGCATCCGCCTGCTCCTGCCCGCGCAGCGCGTCCAGCTTTTCCAGCGCCCAGTCCGGCAGGTATTCCTCCTTCAGAACGCCCACAAAATCCGAGCGGTTCCAGCGCGTCATCTCTCCGTCGCCCAGGCAGGTGCAGCGGACGGAACGCCCTCTGGCATGGGGACTGCAGCCGAAGCCGTCGTGGGCGTACCAGAGCTGATCCTCCTGACGCCAACAGGATTCCTTCAGCGTATCAGGGCTGAGTACCAGCACCTTGCCCGTAAAGTCCTGCTCGCTCCGGTCACCTGTGCAATGCTCAGGACCAAACAGGCCCAAATTCTGATATGCCTTCCGATACAGATTCACGAAACCGTCCAACACGGCGGGATGGCTGCGAACCGTGAAATCGCTGTTGTGGTCGGGATCTGCGGGGATGTAGAAGCGATTCGCCCAGAGCTTGTTGGACTGGCTGAAGCGCCCGTCCGACTTGAGTTCGTGCAGCGTATTGGCAAGGACCCAGGCCGTGCGCTTGTAGCCGTACTCCTCCAGCACAGGCTTCAGACAGTCAGAAGAAAGGTACATTCCGTCAAAGTTCTGCCGGATGGCGTCCTCAATGGCCTGCCTGCATGCCACATTGGCCCGATAGCTTTCACGCCAGAGTACGATCTCGTTCCGGTTCCTGGCATCCTTGGGTCCCCACGGATAGAGGTAGGTATCATTCATGACGGTACCCCTCATGCTCCAGCAGGCGGCGGACGCCCGCCAGCAGGACGCCGGAATCGGTCAGCATAGAGCGCAGATCCTCATCCAGCTCATCCAGGAGCTGGTCCGCGTCGGGCTTTTCCATGGGCTGGACAATGACTCTGCCCTCCTGCACACAGGTGGCCAGCTCAGATTCGGGATCGATCCCCGCTTCTTCCAGCTGGCAGGGCGGGATGCAGATGCCAAAACAGGAAGTCCGGTGGCCGCAACTCAAGCACTCGCACTCCGCCTCCTCCATAGTGCGGCGGCTGGCTGCCGCCAGGTCAGAGATGAGCTGGGTGTTGATGTCGACCAGCATTTGGATGGTCTTCACCGCCTCCCCCGCGGAGGGGCGCTCCGACAGAAGCAGGACGCAGCCGTCATCCGCATAGAGTGCCAGATTGCTTGCTCCGGCAAGACCGGAAAGTTGAAGCGCCGCGCGGGGGATAGCAAGGGCTTTATTTGCGGGATCGTGATTCAGTTTGAATTTCATAATCGGTTTTCCTCCAAATTCGGTTTATTTTTCAGGCGTATGTATCAGCTCATATGGGATATCCTCGCCGTCGTGTGCCCCGCAGACCATGCGGAACATATTCAATTGTGCGGCGCACTGCTCCGGATCGTAATTTGTAATGATCACTTCCTCGTATTCACTGCCTGCTTTCTGAGACATACTGTTGGGTCGTTTTGTGCGGTAGATATAGAACTCCTTGTAAAGCTCACAGATATAGGAGCAGTAGTTGTAGGAGACCATCACCCTGCCCTGACAGGTTAGAAGCACATCATGAAGCCGCTGATGATCTTCCTTTGGAAACTCGACCTGGTAGCAGTCCTCCGCTTCAAAGTAGGGTGGATCACAGTAAATCCATGCGTTCTTTCGGTCGTACTGGCGGATTAGGTCTTCGAAATCCTTGTTTTCAACCACAACACTGGCAAATCTGCGAGCGCATTTCCAAATCAGGTGAAAGAAGCAGCGAATATCACATGGCTTCCCGGCAAAGGACTTTCCACCTCCACTGAAGCTATAGCGTATCAGTTTGAAGTAGTCTGCCGCTCTGCGAACATCTCCGCGAGGAGCACGCTCCAGCATTAACTTTTTGATGGCTTCCGCCTCCGGTGGAGGCAGAAAAACCTCTGTAAGCTCCAGTTCTTCTTTCATGTAATCGTCATCAAATTCGTCTTTGCTGAAAAATTTGAAAAGGACGTTGAAATCGTCTCTGGAATTCAGGGGCAGAAACCCGAGTTCCTTCAGAAGCGCCATCGTGCGGTTTTTGACACAACAAAAAAGATTCGTGAGATTGCTGTTGTAGTCGTTATAGATTTCAATGCAGCCATGCTGAAGCGGATGGTTGAGGGTTACTGTTCCGCCGCCTCCGAATACGTCAATGAATCTCTCATAGCTGCTCGGCGCAAGTTTATGGATCAGCCACAACAATTTACCTTTCCCGCCGACCCAGGGGATCAGGCTGTTCATCCGTCTTCGCCTCCAATGGGGAGGCAGACCTGCCCAGTACCCGTGAGATTCCCCAGCGCACGACTCAGCCTACGCGCCGCACAGGTCATTTCACCGATACTGCTACGCAGGTGAATGGCGCAGGACTGGAGGTCAGGTCCGCGAATGCGCAGAATGATCTTCGCTGCACGGTTGGGGATGGTATTGTCTCTGACGGAGTGAAAGGCTTTCAGGTACTCAGCAAAAGGGGCGTCCAGTGGCATAAATACTCCTTTCCGGAGCCTGCTTTTCCGAAAAGGGCATAAAAAAGAAGGGGCCATTTCCCCTTTCGGAAAACGGCCCCTAAATCTGATTTTCTAATTCGCAATGGCGGATGGCGGTATACTACTTCATCTTCATGCTCATGGTCTGCGTCTGAGACGGGTACTGCACATAGTCATTGCCGACAAAAACGCCGGGATGCTCGTCTTCGTAACGGCAGCCCAGCGCATCCAGATTCATGTATTCATACAGTTCCTCCGGTACGGAGGTTTCATGGGCAAGGAAGTATCTGCCTAGTGACTCATAACAGTTCACACCTTTCAAAATCGTGTAGTCGGACACATGGTCTAGCAGTTCCATTGCCTGTTCTGGCGACTCGGGTGCGTACCGCAGAATAATCGCGGCAAGTATGGTCTCTTCGTCGGCAGTCAGCGTCCCGACTCTGCGGCGAACCGCGTCGGCCGTCGGGCAATCCGCACGGGGCGGACTATTCCGCTCCACCGCTTTTGCAGGCAGCGGGCCTTTGGCAGACCAAGTGACCATCTGAGCCTCGTATTTTTGGCAGAGGCGGGGGAAAATCCGCGGCAGATCCTCCAGCGTCCAGTTCGGGTCGAAGTCCCGCTTCTCCGGGATATCTTCCATCAGGCTGTCCAGCAGTTCAGAATTCGGCGTGATCCGCTGTGAATCTTCATACAGATCATATTTCCGCGCCAAATATCCCCGGAGGAAAGCATTGGCAACGCCTGCACTGAGATCCTTCTCATGGGGCGACGCTTCCATCAGGTGATCCAGCACCTGCTGCTCATACTGTGATGCCCAGTTGATGTATTCCCGGATGACGTCTGCCAGCGGACCGGCTTCATATGCTCTGCGCTGGGCATAGGCTTTGGGTGCGGCATATGCGTACTGCTCAAAATTGAGGCTCTGCCCCTCGGTATCCACGTCGGCCAGAGATTCCGGGTCCCGCAGAGCGGCCATATACACATCCCTGCCCTGGGAGATCAGCCAACTGCGGAAGTCCATAAATCCGTCATCTGAGCAGTGAGCGCCCATGGCGCCGCTTGCCGCCCAAAGCTCGGCGCAATAAGCGGCATCGTCATAGAATTGGAATATCTCCTGCCACTCCATGATCTCTGCCGAAGGCAGCTTTCTCAGCTGCTCCTGGAGCGCGAAAAGGATCGCTTCCTGATCCCTGGGATCGGCGCTGCTGCGAACGTCATCCACAATGCGCCAGAATTGTTCCTTGTTCATTTCATATTCATCCCCATTTCCTGAGATTGCTGGGTCAGTATAGGCTGTCCGTCCTGCCGCTCGATCACCCCATATTCCGTCAGGATGGCGTGTTGGCTCTGGAGCAGGGCATCTCCATAGGTGTACAGGTTGACGTGGGGTAGCAGGATCTCCGCGTCGCTCTCCGCCATGGTCACTTTCAGCTCACCTCTGGCTACATCCACTGGAGAGCTGAAGCTGGGCGTGAAGATATAGCTGTCCAGAGCGTCCATCAGCATCATGGCGTTTTGCAGGTCCCGGCATTGGGTAGCCGCCAGCAATGCCTTGTATCCAGCCAGCTTCTCCTGCGGGATGTTGTCCAGCCACTGACTGAACCGGTTGACCTCGGCTACATTATTGGCGCTGCTGACAGCGTCCATCAAAGCGGGGACACGGCAATCGACGCATTGGAAAGATACTTCAGCCCATGTTGCCGCTTCCAGCTCATTCAGCGCGTGGTCCATCGCGGAAGGGGATGACGGGAACCACAGCTGTACGGTCTTTTCGCTGTCATACGCGGAATCATGGAACCATCCCTTGGTCAGCTCCAGCAGGACCGTGTACGGTGGTTTCTTCGGGGTCAGATCCATATCCTTGTACGCCTCTATCAAGTCAGTGTGACGGACAACGTAGCCAAAGCAGCCGTAGGTATCCCGATCTACAAACACGCCGCCCTCCTCATTGCGTGCTTTTCTGCCCAAGGCTTCAAAGTCCAGCAATTCGTAGACGGAATCGGGAACATTCTCTGTAATGGGGATGAAGCCGTTGTCTGCATAGAACCTGCCCAGCTGGGAGTCGTTCAATGCCTCGGCTACCACATGGCAGCAGTCCGCACTGTAGGCAAGGTCGATGAGCTTCGGGACGAGAATATCGCCGTCCCGTTTTTCAATCTCCATTTTCAGAAGCCCCGCAAAGGCGGTCTGCTGTACCGGGTTCAAATCAGCCAGCTTTCGGGAGAGGGCGTTCAGCTCATAGATGTTCAGAGCATCGCTGATAAACGGCGCCAGGTAGTTGTAGCCATAGTAGTCGCAGATATCAAAGCGCAGCTTGTCCGCTGCTGAAATCCGCAGCTTGTCCAGTGCGTCCAGCAGTTCATAATCTGTTGCAGGCAACTCCAGTTCGCAGTGTCTGATATTTCCTCCGGATAACTCCACTAAGAAAAGCTTATCCACGGCCAAGCCCTCCCATCCGCGGTCCATCCTGTTCGTAGGCGGCAGGGTCCGCACCGGGTACGCCCCAGCCCACCATGGAGCCGACCTTCATGGCTTCCTCCTGCGCTTTTGTCACGCCCAGGCGCTCATTGTTCTCATCCGCCAGTTCCCGGTTCTGCTCAGGATCGGTCGTACTCCAATCACTGGGATAGTACCCGCTCTCACCCCGCTTGATACAGATGAGCTCACCGGTGGAGGGGAGGACGGAGAAGCACAGTTCCGGCAATCCTTCCGCCAGCTTGGGTGAAAAGCATTCCTGCTCGGTCTGGATGCTCCAGTTCTCCCACTGCCACAGGTGGGCGTAGATCTCATGGCCGTCCGGCACGGAGATCTCTCGCTGCTCGAAGCCTTCGCCGAATCCGTCGGACGCTTGTCCGGATACATACTCTTTCAGTATAGTAAGCTCCTCCGGCGTCAGCTCACTGGCGACCTGGCATTCCGCTACGCCCCAGAGCTTCTGATCCCGCACTTCAGCGGAGAAGGTGACCTTTCGGACCTTCCGGGCAATATCGTCGTTCTTACCGTAGTAGTGCATGAGTCCCCGCTCTGCCTCTGCGGGCAGACTTTCACGCCGGAGCGCCGCGTTGATGCTGTCCACATAGCGGACGGCCTCGTAATTGCTCAGTTCGGTCGGCTCATCCTCAGTGCCGCCCCATCCGTCGCTCTCAAAGCGATCTACCGTCATAGGCATATACAGCTTGAGCGTAGTCAGCTTGGGCGGCAGCACGGAGAAGCTGTCCTCACCGGGGATCAGCGCCAGCGTCCTGCCGTTGTCCCATTTCATCAGAAGCTGGCCGGCGTCATCCACCATCTCCACGCTGCCTTCGGTGCCGGGTTCCACCGGCGCGTAGGGATCTGACATGGAGTTCAGACGGATGCGGGTACCCTTGGGATACTGCTCTTTCAGAAATTTTACGAAATTGCGGTCGATCATGTTCACATACCTCCCATTTTCATGCCCTGATCGGGCGTTTCATATTTCTCCAGCGGACGAGGATTTTCCTCCCCGAAGAGATTGAAGAGGATATCGTCCACTCCCTTGCGGACAGCGGGGTCATCTGTCAGGGTCTCATACCGGAAGCCGGTGATGGGTCGGTCCGGCAGCTCATCTTCGATACACCGCAGGTATGCTTCGGCATCCGTGAATTCCTGGGTGTCGCCATTGACAAATGTGACCCTGCCGACCAGCGGCTTTTCTTTCCGTGCCATGTTCTGCCGCTGGACGTTCAGATCGAATGCTGTCAGGTAGGCGTTGTAATCGCCGGGGGATGGATTGCAGCGGAGACAGTAGCGGTAGTTCTCTGTTTCTATGATATAGCCATAGTTCTGGACCCATCCGCCGCTGATCTTTCCTCCGTGGCCGTAGCAGTAACGCTCCATGGCAAAGCGGTTTTTCAAGACGCTCTCCCGAAGCTCATCCACTACCTCCTGAAGCTCCGATTTGAATGGGGGACTGTTCAGTTCCTCCGGCCCACGAGGCCACCAGGTGTACCAGAACTCATTTCCGCTGCGACCGAAGTCCATGCGGACATGGCCGATGGCCCCCAGCCGCTCATCCTCCGCAGGAAGCTGGGCATAAAACAAGCCCGCTTCCTCGGGAGAAGCGGGCCTGATCTCGAACCTGGTGTTATTGGGTTGAGTGTTGCTTTTCTGCATTACATTTCACCTCTTTCTCTGTGGTATAGCCACACAACATACCACAGCGTTTTGCGAAAGTCTAACCTTTGTCATTGTAGCCGATTCCATACCACGATGCGAACTTCCTATTGGCTATCGTCGCGTTTGCGTACCATACCGTCACCAGACGGCCTGCGCTTTGCCATTAGTCATCCCTCCTTAAGTCTGCAAGCTGCCCTACCCTGTGTTCTTCTTCCTCAGCGAAGGAGTAGGGCGGCTCTATGCTCAATTCACCGATAATGCCCCACGCCAGGCGGAAGCCTGCCGCGAAGCTGGCGAGGGAAATCTCGTCCCGCAGCTCCGCTTCCAGGTCCACCAGCTTCAACAGCTTGCGCCGTTCATCCTTGGGCCTGTCCTCTGTCAGCTCCTGGTGGAGTTCATTGAGTTCCTGCCGCAGTTCCGGGAATTCCGGCTCCTTGAAGAATTGCTGGTGCAGTCCTCTCATGTATTCGTACATCAAATCGCCTCCTGTCAGCGACACACAATACCGCAATTGCGAAGTAATAGCTATGTGTCGGGGCAAGTGTTATCAGAAAGTTATCAATTCAGTGTCTATTTCCAAATTAATAGAGGTAACCGTGACACACTCCTTCCGTAATAGCTGCCAGAAGTTTTTCAAAGCCCTTTCATATGCTGGGTCTGACTCTGCTCCGGAAAGGACGGCTCCAAACGCCGTAGCAAGCCGAACTCAGTCTGGATGACATGGTCCTTATCCATGCAGTCCTGCCCATACCGTTCGAAGTCCATATAACCGTCCAGCTCCGCGATATCGTCGTGATCCAATTCCAACAGCTCCTGTAGGCGCTGCTGTCCGTACTCATAGGTTCCCTCGACGATGCGTTCATAATTGTCCAGATCCTGCAAAAGCTCATTGGCGCGGCGCAGGGTGTCCGGCTGCTCGGCATCCAGCACAGCGGCGTAGGTCAAAAGAGCGCCGTCTGTCTGCCAAATTGCCTCCAACGCTTCGGCGAACTCATTGTATTCCTCCACAGAAGGACACTCCATGGCGTGGATCATCTGCCCGATATAGGGAATCTTGAAGCGCACGTCCTGAATCTGCGCCTCGGCAAATTCATCAATGCAAAGGTATTTCTTCACGGAAGACAGGTACTCCTTATCCGCAGGAAGGATGAGAGGATAGTCCACATGGTGGCCGGTGCGGAGGGTCAGGCGAAGCATCTCGTCCCGGCTCTCCTCACGGAATGGCTTCCGGGGCTGAAGCTGCGGCGGCAATTCCGTTTTCCTGACCACATAGCCGTTCAGCGTATATGCCCCGCCATGGTCACTGTAAAACTCCGCACCGATGCCAACATAGTCCAGATACGGCTTGATGTTTTCGGGGCAGTCGATCACGCCGTGCGCAACGAGGTAATTCCCCAGGGTGCGGTCCGAGGTCACCTCCTCCAGCAGAATATATTCCTTCACCATGCTCGCCGCGTTCAGGATATCGTCCATGCCGTTGATGGAGTTGCTGTCCAGCACACCCTCCATCTTCATCTGATCCTCCCGGCTCATGCTCTGAAGCAGTTCTGCCAGTTGGTTGAGCTTCCGCAGGGTCTCGCTGTCCTCCACGTTGACCTTGCAAATATACCGGCTCAGATTTCGGACTTCACTGTCCACCTTATAGATCTCCGTAGCGGAAGGGGCCGGGCAGATGGTGTCCAGCTCCGCGAAGGCGTTTCCGATATCAGCAGGCGTTGCAGGAAATGAGAGAGGAATCGGTTCTGTGCCGGCTTTTCTCGTCAGATACAGTGTCATCATTTCATCCCTCCCATCTGGAGGCCCTGTTCCTCCCGAAAGGATTCTGCCGGGTCCTCCATCATCAGTTCCTCCAGGCTCATGGTTCCGTGGTAAGAAACATAACCTCTATCGGTGAACATGCCGGATTCCTGCTCCATACGCTGGAGGCCGAACTTTTCATAGTCGTAAAATCCTTCCAGATTCTCGTCATATTCAAAGTGGCCGGACTCCTGGATCATAAATCTGCCGTACTCTGCGGGCGTGTGAGCGCCAGGAGCAAATTCAAACTGATCCAGATTCTCTGCCAGACGGCAGATCTGGGAGGCGTATTCTGGTTCGGCCATTTCCACCACAGCGCCCAGCTTTTTCTGCGCCTCCGCAGAGAGCTTGCTTACCGCCAATGCCAGGTCGTTGAGTTCGTAGATATTTTCGTATCGGAAGTCCAGCGCAGCATCCACTTCATCGGGGAACATACTTTCAGAAAATCGGAAGCGCATATCCGCAGGGTCTGTAATGCCGGAACGCACCATGGCGCGTTCCAATTGGCCCTTGGCTACGGGAAGGTAGAGCCATGTGATATTCTTCGTGTCCTCTGGCTCCAGACGAAAAGTCAATCCTATCATGAGCATACACGGTTCATAGAGATATGCTGGGAAGTGCTGTCCATCATAATACTGCTCCAACTTCATGCCGTTGTCGTAGACCACACCGTAGGGCGTGACCTCTCCGGCACCGCTGTCGATGAGTAATCTGGCGGTTTCGGCACCGTCCAGATCCTCTAATTCCTGCGTGCTGGCGCAGCCGCCATGCAGATTCATGTAGTGGTCACGGCCAATGGCTTCCAAATCAGAAAAGTTGTTGATGACAGTGGCCTTTTGGCAGCAGAAGGTCAGGTTGATAAGGTCCTTCAGTTCAAATAGTTCCAGCTTGTGTGCCATGGCCTGAAATTGCGCAGCTTCTCCAACATCAAAGCTCGCCAATCGCTTGGCAAGATAGTCCAGTTCGTCCAGGTTGACGGTGAGCATTTCCATGCGTTTCAAGACAGGAAATGCGCTGCTGATTTCCAGGACCTTGCAATCCTGCTCGGTGGCACTGCCGATCTCCAGTTTCTCCAGCAGTTCGACGCAGTCATCATATTGGTCCTGTGCCAACGGGAATGGGATGGTGGCCTGCCCGTACTCCGGGTGCTTTGAATTACTGAGAATTACCTGCATCATCGTTCGTTTCCTCCTTGCCAATGATCTCGTTCATTTTGCTCCGCAGGCAGCTCCCGTCAGCCCCCCAGCAGAGGAATCCATGGCGGGGATAGGGACAGCCCTGACAGTCCGGAGAATGTGTGCATATGGGATTTGGCTCTGGTTCCGGGTGATATTCCGGGACTTGAGAAAGCCTGATGTTAAATCGGAGCTTGTCTCCAGCTTTCATAAGTGATTTCCTCCAAAATGAAAAAAGAGCCGGACATTTCTGCCCGACTCAGCCGTCTGATCTTATTTCATTGTCATACCGCTCTGCTCCGGGGATTCCCGGCGATGCAGGTCATTCTCAGGTACCAGCTGCTCAACCTGCGTCATAATATTCTTCAGTTCCCTATCCTGCCCAATGGAAAGAGACTCGTCCTGCTCCCTGGTGAAGCGCAGGGCGTGGTAGATCTCGGTGAGCTGCTCCGGCGCAAAAAGGGCGTCTTTAGGAACCAGCCCGCTCCGTGTGGCGAAGTCCCGCTTCGCCTCCTCGTAATGCTCGTAGAAATAGTTCCCGGTGTGGACGCCCTCACGATTCCAATCCCATTCCCAGGTAATGAAGCGGACGCCATAGCTGGTGGGATGCCCCGCCAGAACGATGCCGTTGAAATCCGCCAGGACACGGTAGTCGCCCTCCAGATCTCTTGCCTTGAGCTGCGGCGCATGTTCCATCATCGCCATGTACTCAGAAGTCGTTTTTGCGATGCCGATTACATTTTGCAGCTCCGCCTGTGCGCCATTGGCATCCACATTCTGCTGGCGGTACAGGACACTGCCTTTACCGGAGATGCGGCACAGGTAGCTGCCATTCCAACTGACGGGGAGATGGCGGTCTTCAATCCGCCCGGTGTCAAAGCCTACTCGCTTCAGACTGATGGCAGCTTCTTCAAGGTAGCGAAGCTGCGCCATATCATTTTGCTTGTCCATATGTATTTCCTCCTGCAAAAAAATAAGCCGGAGCGAACTTAATCACTCCGGTAGGTAAACGTATAATGGGCAAAACGCCCTTTTTGAATCTGGAATTGAAAAAGGGCGCCTCTTTGATGGCTTTGACTTAACCAACAAACAGACGCCCGAAACTTCGTATATAATTTTGAGGGAATCTTGCCCTGTTTTCCTCTTTGAAAAAGGGCGTTTTTTCCATTTTCACCGCAAACGGCAGGAAAAGGGGAGTTCAAATCCGCCCAGTTACTCGAATTGCGCGAAAATATCCATTCTCCTCAACTCAAAAATTTGAAAAAAAGAAGGTCGCAACCCTTTGGTACTCTAAGCTTTACGCTTAAAATATCCAGATTGTTGCGACCTTATGGAGGTGACACCCGGATTTGAACCGGGGAATCAGGGTTTTGCAGACCCTTGCCTTACCACTTGGCTATGTCACCATGGAATTTATTTATATTATATGCGGCTTTCCGAAAAAAGTCCACACTTATTTTTAGATTTTGATGCCCACACTTTCGTGTGGGCATCATCTGGAGCGGGCAACGAGGCTCGAACTCGCTACCTCCACCTTGGCAAGGTGGCGC
>CAMAZB010000012.1 GCA_945862785.1 uncultured Clostridia bacterium
AGGACGTTTATGGTTGCGGAGACAGGACTTGAACCTGCGACCTCCGGGTTATGAGCCCGACGAGCTACCAACTGCTCTACTCCGCGATATCAGATTTTGTGGTGCCGGTGACCGGACTCGAACCGGTACAGTATCGCTACCGGGAGATTTTAAGTCTCCTGTGTCTACCATTCCACCACACCGGCAGCTCTTTTCGGCATTGATTAGAATACCACATTTCGCAGCGCTCTGTCAAGGGTGGATAGGGAAAAATCAAAAAAATCTCTCGACTTTTTTCGCCGGTGCACGGTTTTCTGCAACTTTTCCATCCTCGCGCATATACTGGGTAGAAACGCGCAAAGGAGGTCACGACATGTTTCATAACACAGCCATCTGCGGAGATGTGGATGACCTAATCTTCCAGGATTGCTGGAACATCAGCGAGCGGTGAGCGGCGGCCGGCACCGCCCGCCCTCAGCGGATGGTACCCCCGCCCACCACATACTCTCCGTCATATAATACCACTGCCTGCCCGGCGGTGATCGCCCGCTGAGGCTCATCAAACACCACGTGGATGCAGCCGTCCGGCAGGGATGTTACCGTAGCAACGGCCTCCCGCTGGCTGTACCGTGTCTTGGCCGTGACCCGCAGAGGGACCGTCAGTTCCGGCATGGAAATAAGGTTCACCTGCTCCGCGGTCAACTCGGTTGTCCAGAGTGCGCTGTCCGGTCCCAGCCGGATGGTGTTGGCGGCCGCGTCTTTTTCCAGGACATACAAGGGCTCTTCCGTGGACAGGCCCAGTCCCTTGTGCTGTCCCCGGGTATAACGGATCAGTCCCTTATGCTGCCCCAGCACCCGGCCCTCCCGGTCCAAAAACGGCCCGGTAGGGGAGGGATGGCCGGTGGTACGCTCAATAAAATCGGCATATTTTCCGTCGGGCACAAAGCAAATATCCTGACTGTCATGCTTGCGGGCATTGACGAGGCCGCGGGTCTCCGCGATCTGCCGCACCTCAGCTTTGTGCAGGCCCCCGAGGGGAAACAGGGTGTGAGCAAGCTGGTCCTGCGTCAGCATATACAAAAAGTAGGTCTGATCCTTGCTCCGGTCCGCCGCCCGTTTCAAGAGATACCGTCCGCTGTCCGGGTCCCGCTCCACCTGAGCGTAATGCCCGGTGGCCAGAAAGTCCTGCCCCAGGGCCTGTACCCGCCGGAGCAGCGCCCCAAACTTCACCTCCCGGTTGCACACCGCGCAGGGGTTGGGCGTATGTCCCGCCTGGTACTCCTCCACAAAGTCCCGGATAACGGTATCCCGGAACACCTGGGCAAAATCAAATACATAGAAGGGAAAGCCCAGACGACGGGCCACCAGTGCCGCATCCTCGGCATCAGCCAGAGAGCAGCAGGTCTTTTCCCGGCTCTCGCCCAGGTCCTCGTTGTGGAACATCCGCAGATTCACGCCGGAGAGTTCATAGCCCTGCTCCTGCAGCAAAACAGCCGCAACGGAGCTATCCACTCCGCCGCTCATGGCCACACAGACTCGCATCTTACATCCCCCTTCCGCTTATATGGTCTATTTTACCCAGATCGCAAACAAAATCAATCCTGAATTCAGGCCGTGAGGGGAGTTTCCCTCACGGCCTGAATTTATTGGCCCATAATTTGACTCATCACCCGCAGATGCGGATCAGTCCTGATTGTTCCGCAGGAAGGCGCTGACGGGCAAAGCGTCCGACAGAGCCATCAGAGTGCGGTTGAAGCCACCGGCGTAATCAAAGGGGACATCGGATACACCGCTGCCCACCTGTCTATCCGGCAGGGAGAGCGTGAAGCGGCTGCCCTGACCCTCCCGGGACTCCGCCATCAAGGTGCCGCCATGGCCCTCTGCGATGCGGCGGCACAGGGGCAGGCCCAGGCCCAGGCCGTGGGGCGGCGGGTCCATCTGACCGGCATGGAGATAGCGGTCAAACAGAGAGGAGATCTGTTCCTCCGGGATGCCGCGGCCGGTGTCTGTCACAGACAGCAGCACCAGCTTGTTTTTCACCTGCAGCTCCACCGTGACAACACCGCCGGCAGGGGTAAATTTGAATGCGTTTGACAGCAGGTGGTATACCACCTGTTCAAGAGCGTCAGCCGCCATGGCGCAGACATGGCGTTCCATGGGGCAGACAAACCGCAGTTCCAATTCCAGCAAAGGCGCCACAGCACCCGCTTTTTCACACAGTCCGCTGACCAGGTCCACAATGTCCCGGTCCTGAAGGGTCAGCATATCGTCGTTGGTCAGATAAGCTGCGGAGGACAGGCTGTTCACCAGCCGCAACAGGCGGTAATAGCTCTGATCCAGGAGTGCCGCTTTTCGGTCCAGGGCAGGATCATTTTCCCGGGCTTCGGCCGGGGCGAGCTGCGCTGCCGCCAAATGCAGGTTGCTCAGCGCGGCCCGCAGTTGGGCCGCCACATCGGGAAACAGGGATGCCAGGCGATTTTCATCCGGTTCCATAACGCTCCCCCTTTCCGATGCCGTCAGCGGCAAAATCGAATCCATCCCAGCGGAGGTCTGTGCCCGCCGGGAGGTCTAATGATAGCATATACGGCAGGGGCCGGGGAAAACCCAGGAAAACCCTGCCTGCAGCACCAATAGCATAGCAAAAACCGTTGAAAAAAACAAGAATTTTGTCGAATCTTGTCGAATCGCTTTTTACACCGTCCCGCAGGCAGTTCCCATCAAAACATTTCCAGCCCGCGGGCAGGCCTTTTGCCCGTCCGCCGCAAGGCCCGCATTTCGGCCTTTTTCAATGTTCTGAGGGTGAAAAAAGCCGTATCGCCAAAGAAAGGAAAGGACCTTTGGACCCTTTCCCTTTTGGCGGTCTGCATTCTTCATTCTATGCAAAAAAACAGGGGCCGCTGACGCGGCCCCTGCTGTGTATTTTCTTTATTCTTCCTCGTCGGTCACAATCAGACCGTAACCGCCGTTCTTCCGCTGATAGACGATGCACAGGCTGTCATCCTCACTGCTGCGGAACACGAAGAAATCGTGATCCAGCAGGTTCATCTGCAGGATCGCCTCCTCGGTGCTCATGGGCTTGACGGAAAAGCGCTTGGTGCGGACGATGTTGAATTCCTTTTCCTCGGCAACCTCGAAGTCATCGGCGGGAGCGGCAGGGGGGAATCCCTCGCTCCGCAGGCGCTTGGCCAAGCGGGTCTTGTTCTTCAGGATCTGGCGCTCAATATATCCCACGGCGGCATCAATGGCGCCGCGCATATCCCCATCCGGCGCCTCTGTCTGGGCGCGGAGCAGCGCGCCGCCGCCCCGGATGGTGATCTCTGCCGTGCACAGGTGGTCCTTTTCCACGGAAAATGTCACATGGGCAGCGGTATCCTCCCGGAAATACCGGTCCAGCTTGGAGATCTTCTTCTCGGCGTATTCCTTGATGGAATCATTCAGGGAGATTTTTTTGCACGCGTAGGTACACTTCATAGAGATCGCTCCTTTCGTGTGGGAGAGAGGCGGGTTCCTCTCTTTTGTATAATATAACACATATTTGCGGTTTTGTACAGATGCAACCGTGCAGTTTTTACAAAAACTTCAGGGCTGCCGGTTTCCGACAACCTTCGAGCAGCCGCCATGCTATGATAATCCAGGAAGCTTTCCAATATCCCACCCGTTTGGGCCGTACGGCGTATCCCGTCGTGCGGCTCTTTTTTATACTGAATTTCAGCGAATCGGGCCAGCGCCTGATCGCAGCATGATCCGCCGGGAAACAGAAGGCGGCGGGGAAATCCCCGCCGCCTTTGGCTGTTATCTTCTTCTGCGGCCGCCGCCCCGCTTACCGTCGATGCTGCGGTTCAGGTCGGCCATCTTCCCCTCAGAGGAGGAGAGGAACTGTTTGAGCTTGTCCTCAAAGGACTGGTCCCCGGAGGGAGGAAGCGGCTGCTGCGGTGCCCGGGCAAAATTCGTCCGGGGCTGGGCCGCTGGCCGCGGAGCCGCGGGGCCGCCGGCAGGGCGGGGCGTCCGGGGTGCGGGGCGCTCCTGGGGCTGTGTCTTTTTGATGGAGAGGTTGATCTTCCCGTTCTCCGTGGACAGCACCAGCACCTTGACCGTCTGTCCTTCCTGCAAAAAATCATGCACGTCGTTGACGAAGGTGTTGGCGATCTCCGAGATATGTACCAGACCGCTCCTGCCGCCCTCCAATGCCACAAACGCGCCGAATTTGGTGATGGTAGTCACCTTACCTTCCAAAATGCTCCCAACCTGAGGCTCCATACAGTCCTTTGTTTCTCCTTCCAGTAGTTTGCGCCGGGTACCTCCGGCTAAAAAAAACGGTGCCAAAAACGGGGAAGCGGAGACTTCCTCGTCGTCCGGCACCAATTAATTGCTGATATCGTCAAATACGTACTCGTTGGGCGTCACCAGGCCCAGCTCATTCCGGGCGATCTCCTCGATCTTTTCCGGAGTGGGACCCTGGGCGATGTCCGCCGCCAGAGCGTCGTTCTCCCGCTGGGTCTGCGCCACCTGCGCGGCGTACTGATCCTTTTCCGCCTGGGCGGCGGCCACCTTGCTCTGCAGGCCGTAGAGCTGCCAGCCGATGGTGCCCAGCAGCACCAGGAGCACGACCTTGGTCAGCAGACTGGCGCGGGGGCGCTTTTGCTCTTTCGCCTTCTTTGCCATATCTGCCACCTCCTTTGTAAACACTCCACTCAGTTTTTCTTATTGTATAGCATTTTCCTGCAAAATAAAAGAGATTTTTTCCGTATCGCACCGTTTTTTTGCCAAAATTTTTGAGCCAAAGCAGTGGAAAAGATAACAAATGCGCTAAGCAGGCCAGCGTATCGGCCCAAAAGTCCCACACCGGGCGCAGCAGCCGGGAAAATACGCAGAAAAACAGCACCGCGCCGCCCAGGGCGCCCAGCACCAGGAAACCTCGCAGCTCACCATCCGCCCGGCGCAGCAAAAAGAGGAAGGAGACGGCGCCCACGGTCAGGCAGTAGGCCCCGTCCAGCAGGGTGGTGATACGAGGGCAGCGGAGGCGAAACGGACGCAGCACATCGTACAGCACCCCGGCGGACAGTCCCAGCAAAATGGACTGGCCAAAGGCCAGGAGCTGGACCGAGACCGGGCTCCCCATGGCTCATCCGAACAGGCGGCTGAAAAAGCCGCCCCGGCTCTGCCCCTCGTCCTCATAGGTCACGGAGTCGATCCGACCATCCACATGCAGCTCTCCGCCATCCAGCGACAGTTTGCCGATGTGCAGGTCCTCTCCGGTCACCACCAGGGTCCCGGCGGCAGTGGACATGACGATGCCGGTCTCGTCGAAGCGGTCCACATCCTCCACACCGGAGACCACCAGCCGCTCCCGCCCCACCAGCTCCAGCCGGTGCACGGCAGCAGGCGCGGTATTAAAATCGTTCATAGCCTCGCCCCCCTGTCCACACTATATGGCAGGGACGAAAAAGTTATTCCTCCCGGACCTCCCGATACAGCGCCGAGGCGTCGGCCTGCTTCACCGTCTCCTGGACGGACAGCACTTCCACCGTAACGGTGCGGGCGCCGAAGCGCAGGGAGACACGGTCTCCCACCTTCACATCGTAGGACGCCCGGGCAGGCTTGCCGTTGACGGTCACCAGCCCGTTGTCGCAGGCCTCGTTGGCCACGGTCCGGCGCTTGATGAGCCGCGCCACCTTCAGATATTTATCCAGTCTCATAAGCTATCCTCCAAATAAGGACTGCCGGCACATCCGTGCCGGCAGTTCACCACATCATCCCGGATAAGGGTGCTTCGATTACTTGCTCACAGCGTCCTTCAGTGCCTTGCCGGCCTTGAACACGGGTGCGACGGAAGCGGGGATCTCGATGGACTCCTTGGTCTTGGGGTTGCGGCCGATGCGGGCGGCGCGCTTCTTGACCTCGAAAGAGCCAAAGCCCACCAGCTGGACCTTGTCGCCTTCCTTCAGAGCGGCGGTAATGGTGTCCAGAGTAGCGGAAATAATGGCCTCGGCATCCTTCTTGGAATAGCCGGCAGATGCGGCAACAGCATTGATGAGTTCAGCTTTGTTCATGAATTGTATCCTCCTATAATATCATTTGTGGGATCTTACATTTATTTCTTAAACGCAAGCGCGCATTAAGACTCTTGTTCCTTGGCTGCCTGCCACAGGGCCAGCAGCTCTTCCTTGCCATACTCCGCCAGCGGCTTATCCGCGGCGTTTTCCACAAGCCGGAAACGGCTGTCGAATTTATCACAGGCGCGGTGCAGTGCGTCCTCCGGGTCGATCCCCGTCATCTGCGCCAGCTTCGCGGCCACGAACAGCGTATCGCCCAGCTCTTCCCGGATGCCGTGGCGCTCATCCACCGTTCTGCCGGCCTCCATGGCCTGCCGCAGCTCCCGGACTTCCTCCTCCAGCTTGCAAAGGGCGCTCATGGTGTCCTCCCAGTCGAAGCCTACCTTGGCGGTCTTGGCGGCGGTCTTCTCCGCCCGCCACAGGGCCGGCATGGTATGGGGCACGGATTCGATGGCGTCTGCCGTGGAAGCCTGCCCTTTTTCCTTGCGCTTGAGGACCTCCCAGTTGGCCAGCACCTGTTCGCTGTTATCGGCCTTCATGGTGCCTCCGAACACATGGGGATGGCGGTAGACCATCTTCTGCGCCACGCCGTCCACCACGTCGGCCATCGTGAAGCGGCCCCGCTCCTCCTCAATGGTGGCATGAAACACCACCTGCATCAGAACGTCGCCCAGCTCCTCCTGCATATCCACGGCATCGTCCCGGTCCAGGGCGTCCAGGGCCTCGCAGGTCTCCTCCAGGAAGTTGCGCCGAATGGACTGATGGGTCTGCTCGGCGTCCCAGGGACAGCCGCCGGGCCCCCGCAGAAGCCGCATAATCTCAAGGAAATCGTCCCAGCCATAGCGGGGCTTATACTCAAAATCTACCATACATTGCCTGCCTTTGCAAGAAGTTTCGTTTGTAAACAGCTGGAAATCTCAGGATTTTTTATTTTAAGTGCAGAAGTTTAATAAGCTTCGCTCCATGGGGAACAGATTTGACATCTTCCGCCCGCAGGATCCGCAAAGCGATGACCAGCACGGCATACACCGCCACGCCTGCCAGAATACCCAGCATGGTGGCCAGCGCATTGGCGCCGTAGGCAGAATGTCCGCTGGAAAGGGCGCGGTCCATGAAGCCGTAGACCGCCCAGGCCGCACCGCCCATCAGGAGAGAGGCAATGACCGGCTTGGCAAACAGCTGGAGGTAATGGGGCTTCTCCGGAGAGTATTTCCACACGAAGAACAGGTTTAGCCCCACGATGACCATATAGCAGCACAAGGTGGAGATGGGAGCGCCGTGAATGTTGATATTGGGATTGCCCACCAGAATGTAGTTCATGGCGATCTTCACGATGCCGCCGATCACCACGGTAATAATGGGCAGTTTCTCCTTGCCGTAGGTTTGCAAAATGGCGTTGGTCAGCGTCATGATGCAGATAAAGATGCAGGCGATACCCAGCCAGCGCATATGGGGACCGGCGGCCAGGGCGTCCGCTTGCTGCCGGGGATAGAGCATCATCAGCGCCGGGCCACCCAGCACGCTGAGGCCCACGCCGGCGGGGATGACCAGCGTGGCAATGATGCGGAAGGCGGAGGAGACGATGCGGCCCGCCCCCGCGTGGTCCTTCCGGCTGAGAGCTGCTGCCGCAAAGGGAATTAGGCTCATGGTGACGGGATAGACAAAGGACGGCGGCAGATTGATCAGGTTCATGCCAAACTGGTACTGGCCGAACAGCGTGGCGGCAGAGTCCGCCAGTTCCGGGATGGTCCGCAGCCGTCCCAGTACATTTTTCGTGTCGACCAGCGTGATAATGCTCATGGCGGAGTTGCTGAGGGTGATGGGAATACCGATGGCCAGAACCTTCTTCATCAGCGTTCCACTGCTTTCCGGTACGTCCAGGGACTCGCCCCGGTCCCGATGCGTCAGCAGGTAGAAGATCAGGAAGCACATGGACAGAATGGTACCCACGGTAACACCCAGAATGGCGCCTGCGGCGGCAATATCCAGTCCCATACCCAGCTTCAGGAAGTACCAGGCCAGGGTCAGGCCTAGAACCAGCTTACAAAGCGCCTCCAGAATTTGCGACACGGCCGTGGGCGTCATGTTACCCTGGCCCTGAGTATAGCCCCGCATACAGGCCAGCAAACACACGCAGAACACGGCAGGGGCCAGCGCCCGGATGGGCCAATAGCCCAGGGGCTCGTTCATAAAGTCCGCCAACTGGGCTGCGCCGAAGTACATCAGCAGAGCGCCCACCAGGCCCATGGCAAAGAACAGCCAGATGGCGGTGCGGAAAATCTTCCGCTTTTCATTTTCCCGTCCCTGGGCGTGGGCCTCACTGGTCAGCTTGGAAATGGCCAGCGGCAGACCGGCGGTGGAGATGGTCAGCAGCACGTTATAAATATTGTAGGCGACATTGAAATAAGTCTGCCCTTCGCTGCCGACAATGTTGCCGAAGGGAATTTTATAGACGGCGCCGATGACCTTTACGATGGCCACCGCCGCCGCCAGGATGGCGGCGCCGCCCAGGAAAGATTGCTTTTTCGGTTGATTCGACATGAGGATTACCTCGAATGAAAGAAAATATGTGGAGCGATACGCCCTTGAAGGAGCCTATGCGGTCCTGCTGAAATCATACCTGCGCCAGGCAGGCTTTTACCAGGGCGGTGAATCTCGGCCCCGCAGCTTGCCCGGCGGCGATGACCTCCTCGCCGGAAAGGGGCCGGTCCAGCACCCCCGCCGCCATGTTGGTGCACAGGGTAAAGCCCAGGACACGCATCCCGCAGTGAGCGGCGGTGATGGCCTCCGGCACGGTGGACATGCCTACCGCGTCGGCACCCAGGGTACGGGCGGCCCGTACCTCCGCCGGGGTTTCGTACTGGGGGCCGGGGAAGTACATATATACACCCTCCCGCAGCTCCATGTCAAGGCTTTCGGCGGCCCGGCGGGCCGTCTCCCGCAGGGCGGGCGTGTAGACATGGCTCATGTCCGGGAAACGGGGGCCGAATTCATCGATGTTGGGTCCGCACAGGGGGCTGACGCCGAAGAGCTTGATGTGGTCGGTGATGAGCATAATGTCGCCCACGTTGAATTCCCGGTTCACCGCGCCGGCAGCGTTGGTGACAATCAGGGTCTCCGCCCCAAGCAGCCGCATCACCCGGACAGGGTAGCTGACATCAGCAAAGCTCCAGCCCTCATAGGTGTGGAGCCGTCCCTGCATCACCGCCACGTTCTTGCCGGACAGGCGGCCAAACACGAACCGCCCCTTATGGTCCGGGGCAGTGGAGCGCTTCATGTGGGGCACCTCGGCGTAGGGCACCACGATGGGGTTCTCCACCTCATCGCCCAGCGCCCCCAGGCCGGAGCCCAGGATCAGCAGCGTTTTGGGCGTAAAACCACCCAGACGGGCCCGCAGGGCCTCCGCGCTTTCCTGATACTGTTCAAAGGAATAGGTCTCCATCACAGCTTTCCTCCGCACTCCCGGCAGAAATCATCCCCGTCGCGGGTGGCGGCGCCGCAGGTAGCGCAGGTATGGGCCTCCCGCTCCTTTCCAATCTGGGCCTCCAGTTCGGCGATCTGGGTCTTCAGGCCGTCGATCTCCTCCAGCTTGGCCTGCAGAATATCGGAGTCCGTGGGGGTGCCGGTGTGGGTGGCGTAAAGCATTTCGCCCACCTCACGCATGGAGGTATTGACCTCGGCCTTCAAATCCACGATGCGGATATTCAGCTTGGCGACAGACAGCAGCTCTTCGGTTTTTTTGCCCACGCCGTAGGCCACGTCGGCGGCGGTGTCCCCCACCTGCACGGCGGTCCGCTGGACCATATCCAGAATGTCATGCAGCTTTTCGTTCATAGCGAAGCCCTCCATCAATGATTATCATATGTACTGCCGCCGATAAACTCTCTGGCGAGGGAATCCGGCGCCACATATTTGGAGTCCAGCGCCTCGATTTTTTCAAAGCCACGCAGCATATCATCCACCACGGCGTACTTTCCGGCGGGGATCGCCTCCAGCAGCGGCACCACGATGGGCTTGAGCACCGCGAATTCAAAGGCCAGGGAGGAGTCGAACATCAGATCGGCATTCTCCTTATAGGGGGAGATATACAGCTTTTCGCCCCGGCGGACATTGGGCCACATTTTCAGGGTAAAGGACGCGTCGCTGCCCCGGAACTGGTAGTCCCGGACGATCCGGCGGCACAGCCGCAGCCAGGCATGGTCAAACACGGTGCTGCCGTCCTCGTCCCGCAGGGTGCTGCGGGCGGCGATATACAGCTTGAAGGCGTGGGGGTTCTTACCCACGATGATGTCGTTCAGGGCGTGGATGCCCTCAAAAATAGCCAGTTCATCCGGGCCCAGGTGCAGCGGCTGGGACATGATGTCGGAGCGCATCTGCCGGGCAAATTCATATTTGGGCACATGGATGGTCTCTCCCCGGTCCAGCATGGCGAAATGCCGGTTCAGGAGGTCCACATCCAGGCAGAAGGGAGACTCATAGTCAATGGCACCTTCCCGGTTCCGGGGGGCCGTTTCGGGGTCCACGGTGTTGAAGTAATTGTCCATGGAGACAGTGTGGGTCTCGATACCCATTTTCTCCAGCTGTTCCTCGATCTTCAGGGCGGTAGTGGTCTTGCCGGAACCGGAGGGGCCGGACAGCAGGATGACCCGGGACTCGCCCCGGTGATTGGCGATCTTTTGCGCCGCCATCTCCACCTTCTTGTGGAAAGCGGCGTCACATTCGTCCACGAAAGCCTGGGGATCTTTTCGGATTCCCTCATTCAGCAGCTTCAGGGAGTATGCCATAGAAAACGCTCCTTTCAATCATAAATTCAGAACAGGCTCACAGCTTATTGTAAAACTCGGCAAAGGCCGCCTGGTTGGCCAGGCCCTTTTCCGGGCGTTCTATATATTCCTTGGGATATTTTAGATTGAATACCCGCTCGATATGGTTGGTACCCGGCTCCACCATCTTGGTGGACCCGCCGGCGCCGAAGGACAGGATGGAACACAGCTCCGACATGATGTCGATGTTGTACCAGCACTCTCCGCCGGGACGGCACCAGCCGATGTTCTCAAAGCTGCCGGACATATATTTCTGCCGGTAGAGGTAATAGGGGGCATACCCGGCGCTCCGCAGGACGGGGGCGGCGTAATCCAGCATCTCCGCCACCGCCTCAGGGCCGGGGATGGATAATCCCTCCAGCAAAATGCGGCTGCCCTTCTTCAGCGCCAGGGTGTGGACGGTCACATTGTCCGTCCCAAAACCCAGGCAGGCATCCAGGGAACGGCGGAAGCCCTCAGGGGTATCCTCCGGCAGTCCCGCTATTAAATCCATATTCACATGGGGGAATCCGTATTTTGCCACCAGCTCCATGGCGCGGTCAATATCTCCGGCAGTGTGACACCGGCCGATGGCCCGCAGCACATGGTCCTCCATGGTTTGGGGGTTCACGGAGACCCGGGTGACGCCGTGGCTTTTCAGCACCGCCAGTTTCTCCGCCGTAATGGTGTCGGGGCGGCCAGCTTCCACGGTCACCTCTTCGCAGCCGTCCAGGTCGAAGAACTCCTCAAAAGCGGTCAGCACCCGGTCCATCTGCTCGGCCGTCAGGGTGGTGGGGGTGCCGCCGCCCATATAGAAGGCCCGGACCCGCAGTCCCTGCTCCCGCACCATCTGCCCACCGGAGCGGATTTCTTCAATGAGTGCGTCCACATAGTGCGGCACCAGGGCAAAACTCCGCTCCACCGACTGGCTGACAAAGGAGCAGTAGGCGCAGCGGGTGGGGCAGAAGGGGATGCCCACATAGACGTCGATGTCTTTCGGGCCCAGCCGCCGGGCGGCAGTCAGGGCCGCGGAACCGGTCTCCAGAGCCAGGGCCGCCCGGGAGGGCGTTACAAAATATTCCTGTTCCAGCATGGCCCGGGCCTCGTCGGCGGTCTTTCCCTCCGCCAGCGCCCAGGTCACCGGCTTGTCGGGCCGGACGCCGGTCAGCATACCCCAGGGGGGCGTGGCCCCGGTGACGGCCCGTGCCGCCAGGAAGAAGCACCGGGCAATGGCGTGGCGCCGCTGGCCCTCCTGTTCAAACTCCGTGCCGGACAGGGTGGCCCGGCAGGCCTGGGCGGCAGTCTTTCCGCCGTGGCGCAGCTCCACGGTGACACGGCAGCCGTCCTCCTCCCGCAGGGTGATGACGGCCCAGCTTTCATCCCCGGGCAAAATCGGCTCGTAGACCGGCAGCTCGCCGGGAAACAGGTTCATCAAACTCTGCTCCACGGTATACCGCTCGTCGTGGCCCTTCAATACCAATTTCATATCGTTTCCTTATCCGTTCATGGCCTGGCGGAGGTAGGGGTTCCAGGACCGCTCCCGGTCCAGGGTGCTGTCCTCCATGTGGCCGGGGCAGACCTTCAGGTCGCCCTCCAGCCCACCCAGGCGCTTCAGGGATTCCATCATCTTCTTCACGCTGCCGCCGGGGAAGTCCGTCCGGCCGCAGGACCCGGCAAACAGAGTATCCCCACAGAACAGCACATCTCCGCAGCGGAGGGTGACACTGCCCTCGGAGTGGCCGGGTGTGGTCAAAACAGACACCGTCAGGCCGCCCACGGACAGAGTATCACCCTCACCGTAATCCTTCGCGCCGGGGACGGGTGGAAACAGCTGACGCAGATAAGCGTCGTCCCCGCACTGGTCCCGGTGGTTCAGGTACACGGGCACACCGGACCACCGGGCAGACAGCTCCGCCACCGCGCCGGTATGGTCATAGTGGCCGTGGGTCAGCAGGATGGCACAGGGCACGCAGCCGCTCTCCTCCACAGCGGCAGCCACCCGGCCGGCGTCTCCGCCGGGGTCAATGACGGCGCACCGCTGTTTCGCTTCGTCGCAGAGGATATAGCAATTGGTCCCGATGGGACCCACCTGCAGGGTCTTGATGTCCATAAAAGCCTCCTTATGGCCGCTCGGTATCAAACAAGATCGTGACAGGGCCGTCGTTCAGGGAATCGACCTGCATGTCGGCGCCGAACTCACCGTGTTCCACGGTGAATCCGCGCTCCCGGCAATGGGCCATGAAGTCCTCATACAGGGGGATGGCCAGGTCGGGCTTGGCAGCGCCGGAAAAACCGGGGCGGCGGGAAGAGGTGTCGGCATACAGGGTAAACTGAGACACGACCAGGAGGCTGCCGCCCACCTGCTCCAGATTCAGGTTCATTTTCTCGTTTTCGTCCTCAAAGATCCGCAGGTTGCAGATCTTGTCCGCCAGCTTCACGGCAGTCTCATGGGTATCGTTGGGGCCAACGCCCAGCAGGACCAGGAATCCCCGGCCGATCTGACCGTTGATTTTTCCGTCAATGGTGACGGAGGCGTGGTGGACACGGGTAACAACTGCGCGCATAGTAAGTTCCTCCTAAAGAGATAGTCCCGCTTTAAAAGGGGACGGGCCGTCCCATACAGGCATCAGCCGGCGGGGCGCGTGACACCAAGCACGCCGGAGATCTGGTTGAGCTTATTCATCAGAGTCCTGAGCTGGGCCTCGTCCCGGATACGGATCTCGATGCGGCAGATGACGTAGCCATCCTCGGTACTGCGGGTATTGATGCCCAGGACGTAGGTGTTGGTGGTGGACAGGGCCGCGGAGATATCCAGCAGCAGGTTGGCCCGGTCCTTGCAGATGACCTCCAGAATGGTGGGGTAACTTTCGTTGGTATCGCTGCCCCAGGAGACCTTGATCCACCGGCCGGCCTGGTCGGGATCATTTCGCTTGGCGGCGTTAGGGCAATCCACCCGGTGGACCGACACGCCGTAGCCGCGGGTGATAAAGCCCACAATGCTGTCTCCCGGTACAGGCGTGCAGCACTTGGAGAACTTGACCAGACAGTTGTCCAGTCCCTCCACGATGATACCCTGCTCGCTCTTGACCCGTTTGGGCGCGGGAGGAACAGTCTCATCGTGCTTGGCCGACTGCTCGGCGGCGGCCTCCAGGGCCTGCTGCTCGATCTGGCGCTGCTTGGCAATGCGCTGCAGCTCGCCCTGCATCCGGCTCACGGCCTTCTGTGCGGTAAAGCCGCCGTAGCCGATAGCGGCGTACATATCCTCCAAACTGGGATAGGAAACCTTCTTCAGCAGCGTGGGCAGCATCTCCGGATCCGTCACATCCTTCATGGACAGGCCGCAGTGCTTCAGCTCCGCCTCAAAGGCGGATCGGCCGTTGATGATGTTCTCCTCTTTCTTCTCCTTCTTGAACCACTGGCGGATCTTGCTGCGGGCCTCGCTGCTCTTGGCCATCTTCATCCAGTCCCGGCTGGGACCCTTGGCAGCCTTTGAGGTCATGATCTCCACGATATCGCCGTTTTTCAGAACGTGGTCAAAGGTCACAATGCGGCCATTGACTTTGGCGCCCACCATATGGTTGCCCACAGCGGAATGGATGGCATAGGCAAAGTCGATGGGGCAGGCGCCGGCGGGCAGGTTCTGCACGTCGCCGTTGGGCGTGAACACGAACACCTCATCGGAGAACATATCCACTTTCAGCGAGTGGATATAGTCCTCGGCGTCGGCGCCCTCCTGGTTTTCCAGCAGGCGGCGTACCCACTCGTAGCGGCCCTCGGTACCGGCGCCCTGGCCGTTTTGCTTGTATTTCCAATGGGCCGCCACGCCATATTCCGCGATCTCATGCATCTCCCGGGTCCGGATCTGGACCTCAAAGGGATAGCCGTCGGTACCCATGACGGTAGTGTGCAGGGACTGGTAGCCGTTGGGCTTGGGCGTGCCGATATAATCCTTGAACCTGCCCAGAATGGGCTTGTAAATATCGTGGATGACACCCAGGACGTTATAGCAGTCGCCCACGTTTTCCACAATCACCCGGAACGCGAACAGGTCAAAGATCTCATCCAGGGACTTGTTCTGGTTGAACATCTTGCGGTAGATGGAATAGGGATGCTTCATCCGGCCGTAGGCGATATGCTGGATGCCCAGCTCGTTCAGCCGGTCATCGATCTGGATCTGGGTGCGTCTCATGAACGCCTCATACTCCGGCTTTTTCGCGTCCAGCTTGGACACGATCTCCTCATAGCCCACGGGATCCAGATATTTCAGGGACAGGTCCTCCAGCTCCCACTTGATGCGCTGCATGCCCAGCCGGTGGGCAATGGGAGCGTATATCTCCATGGTTTCCAGGGACTTCTGCTTCTGTTTGGGGGGTGACTGATACTCCATAGTCCGCATATTGTGGAGTCGGTCGGAGATCTTGATGAGGATGACGCGGATGTCCTTGCTCATGGCAATGAGCATCTTCCGCAGGTTCTCCATCTGCTCGTCTTCCTTGGTGGCATACTGGATACGGGTCAGCTTGCTGACGCCCTCCACTAGGTCGGCGATGGTGGGAGAAAAGAGCTTTGCCACGTCCTCATGGGTGGCGGCGGTATCCTCGATCACATCGTGGAGCAGGGCGGCCTCAATGGACTCGCTGTCCAGTTTCAGTTCCTCCGCCACGATCTGGGCCACGGCCAGGGGATGAATGATATAAGGCTCGCCGCTCTTGCGCTTCTGGCCCTCATGGCATTTGTCGGCATAGTCAAAGGCGGCGCGGATCTGGTCAAAGTCAGCGGAGGGATTATACCCCCGGATGGTCTTTTCCAGAAGTTCATATTGCTCCTGTATGGTCATGGCTTATCACCTCGGTTTCGATTGGCCGCATTCTGCAGCCGGACGAGATAAGGACATTCGTTCAGGTCCACCTTGCTTCGGGTGGGGTTCAGGCACAGGGTCATATAGTCGCCCCGGTCCGTCAGCGCGATCAGGCCCCGCTCGCGGAACACCGCCAGCGCCAGTGCCGCGCGGAGGAAGCTCTCATTTCCACCGGTGCGGGCAGCCAGCCGCCGCAGATAGGGCAACCGTTCCTCCTCCGCCTTGCCCTGGCGAAGCTTCCGCTCCAGCGCCACCCAGCAGGCGGCGTATTGCTCTCGGGAAGCCCGGAGTCGGGCCGCCTCCTGATTGGTCAGGGGAGCATCTTTCAGCAGGCGGTGAAGCAGCTCCAAGTCCGCCGCCTCGTGCCGGCTGGGCGTCAGGGAGGGGCGGATGTCAATGAGCTGTAACTGCAAAGTCGTGGTGCCCCGGAAGGTATTTGCCTGGAGGTAGAAGGCAGCGTCCACCCGGCTGCCCGCCGTGATGCCGCACTCAGCCTCCGTGACGGAGAAGAAAATGGCGTCGAACCGGCTGGTGCCCTTGGAGAGCCGCAGCTTCAGATGCCGCCCCTGGCCCACGGACTGAATGGAATCCACTGTGGCGCCCAGCAGGGCGAATACCGGCCGGGGATTCCCGGCGCCGTACGGCTCCAGATTGGCCAGGCTCTCCACCTGGTCCAGCGTCACCTCGCCGGGGACGGTGATGGCGGCGTCAATATCCAGAGAAGAAACCGGCAGCTCGCCGTCCATGGCGGAACGGACATAGCGGTTCATCCGCTGGCGGAAAGCGTCGATATTGCTCTCCTGAATGGTGAAGCCCGCAGCCAGTTCATGGCCGCCAAAGCCCTCCAGCAAATCGGAGCAAGCGTCCAGGGCCGCAAAGAGGTTGAAACCGCCGTAGGACCGGCAGGAACCTTTGCCTGTGCCGTCCTTCAGGTGGATCATAAAGCTGGGGCAGGAGTATTTTTCAGAGAGGCGGGAGGCCACGATGCCCACCACGCCCTGATGCCAGTTCTCACTGGAAAGCACCAGTGCGCTTCGCTCCTCGCTGCGGAGCTTTTCGATTTGACCGATGGCATCGGCGCAGATGGCCTGTTCCACCGCCTGGCGCTCCCGGTTCAGGTCGCACAGCCGCTTGGCCAGTACTTCCGCCTGGGCAGGATCGTCAGCCTCCAGCAGGTCAGCGGCCAGATCCGCCGCGCCCATGCGCCCGGCGGCATTGATCCGGGGAGAGAGGACGAATCCAATTTGAATGGACGTAATAGGCTTACCCAGCAGACCCGCTTCCTTCAAAAGAGCGTGGACGCCCACGAAATCCGTGTGGGGCAGAGCCTCCAGTCCGCAGGAAACAATGGTGCGGTTCTCGCCCTCCATCCGCATGACGTCGGCAATGGTGCCGATAGCGGCCAGTGTGCAGTACCGGGCAAACAGCGCGTCCTCCCGGTTCTCTCCGCCCAGGGCCAGCACCAGCTTCAGCGCCACGCCGCAGCCGGCCAGGTGCTTAAAGGGATAGGGACAGTCAGACCGGTGGGGGTCCACCACGGCCACGGCGCGGGGAAGTTCCTTCTTGCACTCATGGTGGTCAGTGACCACCACATCCATACCCAGAGAATTGGCGAAGTCCACTTCGTCGTTGCCGGTAATGCCGCAGTCCACGGTGATCATCAGGGTAGCGCCCTGATCGTGGAGGCCCTGAATGGCGTCCTTGCTGAGGCCGTAGCCGTCCTCGATCCGGCGGGGGATATAGCGCAGGCAGCGGGCGCCGCAGCTTTTCAGATAATCCAGCAGCAGCACCGTGGAGGTAATGCCGTCCACATCGTAGTCGCCGAACACGGCGATGATCTCCCCATCGGCGATGGCCCGCTGGATACGGGAAACGGCCTTGTCCATATCCTTCATCAGCATGGGGGAGATAGTCAGGCTCCGGTCCCGCTCCAGATACTCGGCCGCGCTCTCGGGGGTGGTGACGCCCCGGGCCGCCAGCACGATGGACAGCAGATAGGGATATCCGGCGCTCCGCAGGAGGGATACATCCCGTTCCTCCGGCTTTCCGATGTTCCACTTCTTGAATTTCACGGGCGCCCCCTCCTTCCCATCGGTAAAAATGAATCTAAGATAACTAATTTAGTATAGCAGAAAAGCAATGTCAGGTAAAGAAAGAATTTTACATCCGCGAAAATCTCTGGCGTCAAAGCGCCGTTCCCGAATCATTCCGGTCCGCCGTTTCGACAGGTTCAATTTGACGGAATCAGATATTTCTGGTATAGTAGGGATAATTTGGTGCAAAAAAGCGCCCAAAGGAGCGAAAGCATGATGAAAAAACAACTGAAACGGCTGCTGAGCTGTCTGGTACTGTGCGCCGTGCTGACCGGCAGCCTCACGGTCTCCGCCGGGGCGGCAGGCTTTTCGGACGTTCCTGCCAACCACTGGGCTGCCAAGGACATCCAACGGTGCGTGGAGCTGGGCTTTTTCCAGGGGGAGTCCGCCACCCGGTTCGGGCTGGGCCACGAGATGACCCGGGCCGCCTTTACCGTGGTACTGTGCCGGTTTTTCGGCTGGGAGACAGCTAAACCCACACAGCCCATCTACACAGATGTACCGGTGAACACCTGGTACGCCGGAGCGGTCCAGGCCGCCTACGAACACGGCGCCGTCACCGAGCAGCGGGCGGAGTTCCGCCCCAACGCCCCCATCACCCGGGAGGAGCTGGCGGTGATGCTGGTACGGGCCCTGGGTTACAGTACCATCGCCGGCCTTGCTCAGGACCTTCCCCTCCCCTTTGGCGATGTGACCACCAATGCGGGCTATATCACCATGGTCCGCGACTTTGGACTGATGAACGGCGTTTCCGCTGCGTCCTTTCAGCCCGGCGGCTCCGCCCCCCGGGAACTGGTAGCGGTGACCCTCATGCGTTTGTACGACAAGCTCCACCGGGCCGAACCCGGCAGGGTGGGCATCCTGACCCCCGGCGAGCCCCTTCCGGATCTGACGAGTTACGAGGCCATTGGCGTGAACTGCCTCCGCCTGGTGACCAGCGGCGGCGCCAAGCTGAACCAGACCGCCGCTCCCAATGCGGCCGCCGCCCTCCGGGACGCCGCCCGGCAGGCGGGAGTCAAGGCCCTTCTATATGTGGAGGGCGGTCCCACCGCGATGAACGGCAGTCCCTCGGAGGCCGCTGCGGTGATAGCACAGGCCGTCAAAGACGGCGGCTACGACGGTCTTCTTTTGGATATCCCCGGTCTCCGGAGCGCCAAGGAGTCCGCTTTGGTAAAGCTGGCAGCCGCCCTGCGGTCAAGGCTGGAAGGAAAGGCCCTGTATCTGACCGTGGAAGCGCCCTCCCGGCAGGAGCCCCAGTACGACGGCTATGACTATGCCGCCCTGGGTAAGAGCGCCGACAAGCTGATCCTGCGGGTGGCTTCCTGTGAAAAAGTTTCCGGCCAGCATCCCGCTGCGCCGGTGGAACCGCTGGAGGAGTTGTACTACGCTCTGGCACAGCTTCAGGGCAAGGTGGACAATTCCAAGCTCTCCATTCTGCTGACCACCGCGCCCTCCGCCTGGATAAACGGGAAAAAAGGCAACGTCCCCAATCAGGAATCGCTGGCGGCCCTGACGAAGGCGGGCACGCTGGAGCGCCACTACTCCGGCCGCTACGCCTGCGCCTATCTCGCCGGAACCGACGAACAGAAGAGTGCTCTAATGATCTGGTATCTGGACCAGCAGGCCATTGACGCCCGGGCACGCTTCGCCACACTGTTCGACGTGGACCAGCTAGTCATGGCAGACGCCCGGATCCAGCCGCTGGAGATTCTCCCCGCTCAATGACCTTCCATCCCTTTTCGTAAAAAAGCGCCCCGTCCATGCGGACGGGGCGCTGCTGTTTTCAAATTCAAGGGGAAGAGCTTACAGGAACTTCTGCATGCCCTCGGTCGCCGCAGAGGGATCGGCGCTGATGGTGGCGGTGAACTTGACGTTGTTCTTCTCGCCGAAAGCGTCCAACCAGTTCAGGAACTCCTCGGTGGCGCCATCCACATCACGGCCGACAGTCTTGCACAGGTTGTCGATAAACACATGGGTAATATCGTAGTTGCCGGCGCACAGGCCGCTGATAAAGCCGCGGAACAGGTCGTAGCTGTTCAGCTTATACTCCTGCGCGTCAATGAGACGGATATGATAGTGGATATCATATGTCATGTTGCGGTTGGCCTCAATGCAAACCACGTTGCCGGGCTCATCCTTCGCCGCGTTGTTGATCAGTTCAATGAGATGCTTGGTCTTGCCGGAACCCTTCACACCCATAATCAGTCTGACCATAGTAAATCACTCCTGTCATATTAAGTCACATGGAATCTGGATCTTGCTATGTGGGGAACTTTGCTATGTTAAGCATAGCATAAAGTTTTGGAAAAGACAATGCAAAAAAGCGATTTCATTCTTTGTTCATAATGGAGATTGACAGGGGCCCGGACGTTTCCGTCCGGGCCCGTCGGAAATCACGTTTTCAATTTAGCTTCCAGTCCGGCCTTTCTGTCCTTATAGCGGGGCTTGCTTCCCCAGATTTGACGAACCTGCCGGAACTGAATCCCGTCAGGTTCGAGGTTTTGCCTGCGGCAAAACACTCGTACGCCGCACTTGCAGCGGCTCCCGGGCAAGCCTTTCACAGAATACTTGAGATTATTTTTTCAGCTTGGCTTCCAGTTCGGCCTTTCTGTCCTCATAGCCGGGCTTGCCCAGAAGGGCAAACATATTCTTCTTATAGGCCTCCACACCAGGCTGGTCGAAGGGATTCACATCCAGCAGGTAACCGGACAGACCGCAGGCATACTCGAAGAAGTAGATGAGCTGGCCCAGGGCCTCGGGTGTCTTTCCGTCGGCCTCCACAATGACGTTGGGCACGCCGCCTTCGGTGTGGGCCAGCAGGGTACCCTCCATGGCCCGGTCACGGATATAGTCCATGGACTCTCCGGCCAGGAAGTTCAATCCGTCGCCGTCGGTCTCGTCCTTGGGGACATACACCTGGCTGTTGGACGCACCCAGGCGCACCACGGTCTCAAACATCAGCCGCTTGCCCTCCTGGATGTACTGGCCCATGGAGTGCAGGTCCGCGGTAAAGTCCACGCTGGCAGGGAACAGGCCCTTGCCGTCCTTGCCCTCGCTCTCGCCGTAAAGCTGCTTCCACCACTCGCTCATAAAGCGGAAGGCAGGGTCATAGCAGGCCAGCAGCTCAATGGGCCGGCCGGAGCGGTACAGTTCATAGCGGATGGCGGCGTATTTCCAGGCGGGGCAGGCGTAGGAGCCCTCGGCGCAGACGTCCATCATCTCCGCCGCGCCCCGCATCAGGGCCTCAATATCGATCCCAGCCACGGCGATGGGCAGCAGGCCCACGGCGGTCAGCACGGAGTATCGGCCGCCGATCTCGTCAGGCACCACGAAGGTCTCCCAACCCTCGGCGTCCGCCAGGGACTTCAAAGCGCCCCGGGCCTTGTCGGTGGTGGCGTAAATGCGCTTTCCGGCCTCCTCCCGGCCGTACTTCTTCTCCAGGGCTTCCCGGAAGAAGCGGAACGCCACGGCGGGCTCAGTGGTGGTGCCGGACTTGGAGATCACATTCACGGAGAAATCCACATCCGCCACCAGGTCCAGCGTCTCTTGCAAGGCATCGGCGGACAGGCCGTTGCCGATGAAATAGACGTTGGGGCCGTCCTTCTTTTTCAGGTTGTAATTGGGGGAGCACAGGCAGTCGATCACGCCCCGGGCGCCCAGATAACTGCCGCCGATGCCGATGACCACCAGGGCCTTGGAATCCTTGCGGATCTTAGCCGCGGCGGCCTGGATGCGGGCAAACTCCTCCTTGTCATAATCGCGGGGCAGGTGGACCCAGCCGGTGAACTCACCGCCGGCGCCGGAGCCGTTCTGCAGCTTCTCCTGGGCCTTTTTCAGCCGGGGCGCCAGGGCCTCCTCGTAGGGCATGGGCAGAAAGCTCTGCATCTGAAACAGCTTGACATCCAACATCTTATGTATCGTCCTTTCCTTTTCCGAACCGCTGTCCGGAACTCTATATGTGAAAAGTATATCATTCCCGGATGCTCCCGGCAAGGGAAAAGCGTCACATTTCGTTAAAAATACGACACTTGCTTTTGGCCTAATCCGACAAAAACGCCAGCCGCAGCAGCCGCAGGAGCATCTGCCCGTAGGTGACCCGCGGGACTTCCTCCCCGGCCAGAATGGGGATCTCGGCCACGGTCTCCTCCCCGGAGGTGACGGTGAGGGCCCCCAGTTGGTCGCCGATCCCCACCGGGGCGGGGACGGACTCCGCCAGGGTGACGGTCTGCTGGAGGTCCCCGGCCTTGGCCTTTTCCAGCAGGAGGGCGTCGCCCTCCCCGAGAACGGGCTGGACGGTGGCCTGGGTGCCCAGGGTCACCGGGACGGGGACCAGGGGCGTCTCCGGGACGATCTTTTTCAGGGCGTAGGTGGAAAATCCGTAGGAAAGCAGGGCCTTTGCGTCCTCGAACCGCTGGGCGGAGGTTGCGTCCTTCATAATGACGGCAATCAGCTCCATGCCGTCCCGCTCGGCGGTGGCGGAGAGGCAGTACCCGGCGGCGTCGGTGGAGCCGGTTTTCAATCCCGTGGCGCCCTCGTAGAAGCGGATGAGCTTGTTGGTGTTGACCAGCTGGGACTGTCCGTTCCGCAGGGTGTCCATCCAGATGGTGGTGTACTGGCGGATGTCGGGGTGGTTTTTAATTAACTCCCGGGACATGATGGCGATGTCGTGGGCGGAGGTGACGTGTCCCGCCGCCGGGAGGCCGGTGGCGTTTTGGAAGGTGGTGTCGTTCATGCCCAGCTCACGGGCCCGCGCGTTCATGCGCTCCACAAAGGCCTCCTCGCTGCCGGCGATCTGCTCGCCCAGAGCCACGGCGCAGTCGTTGGCGGAGACGACGCACACGGCCTTGAGCATATCGCCCACGGTCATCTGCTCGTTTTCCTTGAGCCAGATCTGGGAGCCGCCCATGGAGCAGGCGTGGGCGGAGGCGGTCACCACGGTGTCGTAGGAGAGCTGGCCGGAGTCGATGGCCTCCATGGTCAGGAGGATGGTCATGACCTTGGTGACGCTGGCGGGCTCCAGCTTGGCGTGTTCGTCCTTGGAAAAGAGGACGGTGCCGGTCTCCTTTTCCATCAGGAGGGCGGAGGGCGCGGCCACGTCCAGGGCGCGGACGCCGGTGGTCAGGGCCAGCACGGCGCACAGCGCCGCGAGCAGTTTTTTCATGGTGGATCCCCCTTTGTCTTACATGGTACGAGTTTATGAGGGAGGGGGACGGGATATGCGGGCAGGCGTTGCACGCCCCCGTGCGTCTAATAGAATATTTGTTCTATTAAATGGGGGCTAGACCAACTCCGAATTTTATTTTTTCGGAGGTATTTGCATGAAACAAACAGAAAACTATGGGCTGAACCAGTGGGAACTGACGGACCGCATCCAGATGGAGGATTTCAACAGCGATAATCAAAAAATTGATTCCCAGTTGCACGCGGCCATGCAGCAACTGGCTCAGGCGGCCAGCCAGGAGGGACTGGCGGCAGAACAGGCTGCCCGGGAAGCGGCAGACGCGGCCCAGGCGGAGACTCTGCGGAACGAGATAACGGCGGCGCAAAAATGGGTAAAACTAGGCGACGCCACACTGCGCACCGCGTCAAACATCATCAGTATCACCATTCCCAACGCGGAAAAATACGCTTTTTATTTCCTGTTCTTTGACGTCAGCGGCGGCAACAATGTTGAGCTTTCCTGGACAGGTATGAGCAGCAACTACCCGATGGGCGGTGCGGGCTGGGATGCGCTGGTGCGTGACTTCGGATGTTGTTTTGTGGTGCCTTTTTCCACATCCGGGGCCTTGATGTGGTATCAGTATGTGGCCTCCTCCGCTGAAAGCGGAAGTCACACCTGCTCATACGGGCAGTTACTCGGAGCGACCACCAAGGGAACCATTACGCTCTCCCTGAAAGCCATAAGCCCCCGCAGCGGCGCTACCCCAGTCATGAACAGCGGAAGCTGCTTCCGCATTTACGGTCTGAAAAAGTAAACGAAGCAAAAAAGGCCCGCTCCGAGAGGAGCGGGCCCTTTTCTTTTGTTATGACATCAAATGTGACATCAAAGGCTGCTCATTACCGCTGAGCAGTAGCAGCAACAGTGACGGTGGTAGTATCGTTGACAACGACGTCATACACACCGTCGTAGCCAACCAGAGGCTCACTGCCGACCTTTACAGAGGTAATCTTGTAGCCGTCAGCAGCCTTCACCTGGAAGGTAACAGTAGAGCCCTTCTCAACATCCTTCAGCCCAGTGACGACCTTACCGTCCACGGTCACGCGGGCGTGATCGCCAGCGAAGGTAACATCAAAGAATTCCTTAGCCTCAAACTTCAGCGTGTAGGTCTTCTCAGTCTCGCCGTCAGCAGCGGTGACCTTGATGGTGAACTCGTAAGTACCAGCGGGGAAGGCAGAGGTCTGACCAGCGGCATTATAAGCATTGGTCTCACCCTTCTTGGTGATAACAAACTTAGCTCCGTCGGCAACTTCAACCACCATCTTCTTATCGGTGGCATTGTCAGCATCGATGGTGGCAGTGTAGACACCATCGGCGCCCTTCACGGCCTCAACGCCCTTCACAGTGATGGACTTGATGGAAGCGTCGTCAGAGGGCTCAGCCTTGGGAGTACGAACAATGTAGACCAGCTCGGCGGTCTGATCATCCTGCTCCAGAACGGCGACCTTGATGTCGTAATCGTCATCGTCCATGTCATCGATGTTGCCGCTGTAGATGGCGTCAACCTTCTTGCCGTCGGTCTTCATGTCAACGACAACGAACACGGTCTCCTCGTCAACATCAAACTTGTTCTTCCACTGATTGGAACCAGAGTTGTTGGTGTTGTTGATCCAGAAGGCGTCAACAGCCACTTCCTCAACGGGATAAGACTTAGCATCCAGATCAATCTTCTCGACCTCGGTGATGTATTCCTCATCGATAGTCTTCTTCACCTGATACAGGGCGGGAGCCTCAGCCAGAACGGTGTTGGTGCTCTTGGGATCAGCGCCGTACTTGACGTTCAGCTTGGCCTTCTCGCCGTTGACAACAGCCTTCTCATACTGCCAGAAGGACTTGCCGTCATACTTGAAGGAGTTACGGCTGTCGCTGGACAGCATGAAGTAGACATTGCCTTCGTCATAGATCTCGCCTTCCAGGATGAACACGACCTCAGCGGTCTTGCCGTCCAGGACATAAGCCAGCTTGGCCTTGGAGACATTGGGAACCTCGTCGTAGCCGGTGTAGGTCTTCTCGCCCTTCACGTCGACGAACACGGTCTTCTTGTCCACGATGAAGGTATTGTTGCCATCGGTGACATAGGAGCGGCCGTTCTTGATCTCGGCAGTCCAATCGCCATTCACCTTAGTGGCCAGAGCGTACTGGCTCTCACCCTTCAGGGCGGCAGCGCTGACGGGAACATAGGTCAGCTCGTACACGCCGTTCTTGTCAACGCTGTACTTCCAGATCAGGCTCTCAACGTTGGTCTTCTTGTTGTTGTTACCAGCGTCATCCACTGCATTGCCCGCATTGTTGATCCAGGAGATGTACTTGCCGGTGTTAGCGAAGTTGATCGTCGTAGAATCAATGGGGGTGGTAACAGTGCCAGTGGTGGGGATGCTGCTCAGCTCGTCGTCGAGGTCGATCTTGGGAGCGGTAGCGTCGGGCAGATAGACCTTGGCCTGCCAGTCGCCCAGATGCACGTCGGCATCGGTGACAAACAGATACTGGTCAACGGTCTCCTCGGCCAGCTTGAAGCCCAGGACATAGCCGTTGGGATCCAGGAACAGGATGTACTCCTCGTCCAGGGTGGGATGCTTCTGCTCGTTCAGATCCTCCACATTGTAGACAATGTGCTGATGATGGGCAGCATCGCCGTTATCAGCGTACGGATACTTGTCGCCGTCCATCTTCAGATAAGTGTTGTTCTCGGTAGAATCGGTGATCTTGCTGTCCTTCTTGTCGTTATCGACGCGGGTGACAACGCCGGTAGCGGTCTCAAGCTCGCAGACCTCGCCGATGACCATATCCTCGTCCTCGTTCTCGTCCAGGGTGAAGACAACATAGTCATCCTCTTCGAAGCCCTCAACGTAGAAGGTCTTGTCATCCAGCTTGGCGCCCTTGGACAGAACTTTAACGGTAATGTACTCGCCGTCATCGTCGCTCTTGACCTTGGCAACCTGGCCCAGGTAGTAGTTGATCTCGCAGACGGTGACGGTCTCAGCGTCGTCGTCCACATAGATCTCGGTCACGGTGCCGTTGCCGGTATAGGCCCAGTCGTCCATACCCTTCTTGGGAACGATGACATCGTCCTGCTCCACGCCGTTGACGTAAGCAGTCCAGTCGTACTCCTTCTCATCGCAGACGATCTTGCCCAGATCCTTGTACACATCGTCACCCTCGGTAGTCTCGGTGTAGACCTTGGTGGGTTCGATAGAGGTGAAGGCGCCGATCTCGGCCTTCTTCAGCTTCCAAACGTTGGTGGGACGGCCATAGATGCCGTTGCCGACTTCCAGCTCCAGCTTGGGGAAGTACTTCTCGGCGAACTGGACGAAACCGTCGTTCTTGATGTGGCCGTCGTTCAGAGTAGCAACGCCCCACTTCACGTCCTGAGCGACGGAAGTGCCGACGGTGACCTGAGCGCCGTTCACGTTGGCGACGATCTTGGAATCATACTCCACCATGGTGGCCTTCAGGGTGTTCAGGGCGTACAGG
>CAMAZB010000013.1 GCA_945862785.1 uncultured Clostridia bacterium
ATGAGGTTGCGGCTGTTGGTGAAGTCCACCTGGTTCTCCACCACGTTCCGCACGCCGATGGCGGAGATCATGCCGTACAGGATGAAGCTGACGCCGCCGATGATGGCCGCGGGGATAGTATTGACAATATAGGCAAAGGCGGGGCTGAAGGACAGGATAACGGCGTAGAGGGCAGCCAGGCGGATGACCTTGGGATCATGGACCCGGGACAGCACCAGCACACCGGTGTTCTCGCCGTAAGTGGTGTTGGCAGGGCCGCCGAACATGGCGGAGAGGGAGGTGGCGATACCGTCGCCGATCAATGTCCGGTGCAGACCGGGATCTTCGATGAAGTTCTCGCCCACGGTGGCAGAGATGGCGGACATATCACCGATGTGCTCCATCATGGAGGCGATGGCGATGGGGGCCATCACCAGGATGGCAGAGATGTCGAACTTGGCAATGCTGCCGCCGAAGTCGGTGAAGAAAGGCTGGAAGCCCAGCAGCGGAGTGATTCCTCCAAACAGGCCCTGGACATCCAGTCCGGAGAAGTCCACCATGCCAGCGATCAGGGCCACCACATAGGAGATGACCACACCCAGCAGGATGGGGATGATCTTCACCATGCCCTTGCCCCAGATATTGGCCACCACGATGACAGCGATGGACACCAGTGCCAGCCACCAGCAGGTGGAGGCGTTGGACACAGCAGAGGGAGCCAGATTCAGACCGATGAGGATGATGATGGGGCCGGTGACCACAGGGGGCAGGAAGTGCATGACCTTGTGGACGCCCACCACCTTGATAATGGCGGCCAGCACCACATACAGCAGGCCCGCCACCACGATGCCGCCGCAGGCGTACTGCAGCTTCTCAGCGGCGTCCATACCGGCGTAGATGCCCTGGTCCATAGCGCCCATGGCGGCGAAACCGCCCAGGAACGCGAAGGAGGAACCCAGGAAAGCGGGGACCTTCATTTTGGTGCAGACATGGAAGAACAGCGTGCCGAAGCCGGCGAAGAACAGTGTGGTCTGGATGCTCAGGGGCAGGCCGTAGCTCTGGACCAGGATAGGCACCAGCACGGTGGCGCCGAACATGGCGAACATGTGCTGCAATCCCAGGACCAGCATCTTGGGGAGGCCCAGGGTCCGGGCATCCCGGATGGGCTGCTGACCGATGTTTGTTTTCTTCTCGTTCATATCATTTCTCCTCTCAAATTGATACACACGGGCAAAAAAAATACCGGCACCAATAGCCGGTCAAAAAAGGGAAAAATAAGAAAAAGAGGAAAATGCCGTTTCATGCTTCTCATACGCCGGATACAACATGCCGCATTTCCTCCCTTCGTTATTTTCGCTTATTATACAGAAAGGTACGACGTATTGCAAGAATAAGTTTTCATGAGTTCGAGGCAAAAAGAATGTTGGAAATTGTCAAAAATGACGGGGAGCTACAATAGCGCCGCCAGCGGCGGATATCACCGCTCTGCTTCAGGGCAGCGGCACAACCAAAGGCAAAAGCGCCCCCGGTTGCGCCGCCGCGGAGAGAGCCCCCCGTCATTTCAGCAGTTCCCCAATCCGGCTCTCTCCGTACACCGGGATGCCGTGCGCCGTCAGCAATTCTGCCGTCACACCGTCTCCCGCTGTCAGCTTGCCGGAAAAAGTGCCGTCATAGACAGCCCCATGGCCGCAGGAGGGACTGCGCTCTTTCAGTACCGCCGCTTCGCAGCCCAGAAGTTCGCAGAGTTTCAGCGTCTCCTCCGCGCCCCGGCGGTACTGCTCCGTCACGTCGCCGCTTTGGGTCACCACACGGTCTCCCCGCCGCTCCGCCGGCGGTCGGGGCGTGGGCAATCCTCCAAGCTGCTCTGGGCAGACGGGCACCAGGGTATGGCACTCCGCCAGCGCAGCGGCCAGCGGGTGGGCCTTGGACGCGCCGTCATACCGGCAGCAGCTCCCCAGGAGGCAGGCCGAGATCAAAATCTTCATTTCTTCCCGCCTTTCCGCATGGCCTGGTGCTCCTTTTGCAGCTCCGCGTACAGCATCACAGGGCTCCAGCCCCGGTTGTGAGGCGTCAGCACCGCCTTCAGGCACTCCGGCCCCGCCCCTGCCCGGGACAGGGCAGGCAGCAGGTCATCCAGCTGCTTTTCCAGGCCGCACAGTACGATCATCCGTCCTCCCAGCGCCCCTCCGGCATAATCCGCCATAGGGCCGGGGGCAGTATCCAGGCCCGCCAGCACCGCCAGGGGCTTGTTGAGGTCCTTCCGTGCCACCGGCACCAGTTCCGCGCCGAAGGCCCCTACGGCCGACTCCAGCGCCAGTACATTCAGCAGGGAATCAAATCCAAACAGCAGCAGTTTTCCACTCATAAACATTCCTCCTCCGCCCCATCGTTTCCAGCACTTTGGGCAGCTCCGCAAAGCCGGATAAGCCGCTGCGAATACCGTCCCCAGTGGTTAATGCAGACAGCCCTTTACCGCAGCAGGACGCCGTCATGGTGATGGCCAGGTTCATGGCACTCTCAATCCGGTTTCTTTACCGGATGTCCTTCCCATCCAGCACCGCCAGCACCAGCTTCTCCCCCTCATATTTCAGCTTCAGGGAGAAAAAGGGCCGGTCCGTATCCAGCAGCTTCAAAAAGACCTTGTCCCCCTCCCACAGGGGCAGGGACAGCAGCTCCGCCTTTTTGATCCAGGCCAGTTCTCCCTCATCACAGGAATGGGAATTTCCCGTCCAGCCGGTGGCGGTAAACAGATGCATGTACTCCGTGGGATACTGGTCTGACACAAAGGTCACCAGCCCCCGGTAGCGGTAATCGGTCAGTGTCAGTCCTGTTTCCTCAAAGGTCTCCCGCAGGATGCAGTCCTCGGGGCTCTCTCCCTCCTCGAACTTACCGCCCACACCGATCCACTTGTCGTGGTTCATGTCGTTTTTCTTCTTGACCCGATGGAGCATCAGGTACTCGTCCCCCCGCTCCAGATAGCACAGTGTGGAATTGATCATAGGCCGCCTCCTCTTGTTTCACCCGCTCAGGTATCCCGCCGGGAGCGCCGGCTTCTATGTATATTATTATACACATATCTCCCATAAAAGAAAAGCCCCCGGTCTCCCGCAAGTTTTTCTGCTTTTGCCATGGAATATTTCCCAGGGCCATGGTATACTGCAACTTATCTTGAATCGTAAACATTCATTTGGGGAGGCAGGCTATGGAACTGGTAGTCAAGCATTTCCGCGAATTATCCGCGGAGGAATTATTCGATATATATAAGCTCCGGGTATCTGTATTTGTGGTGGAGCAGGCGTGTCCCTATCAGGAAGTGGACGACGCCGACAAGCTGGCATATCATGTTTTTCTGAAAGACGCCGACGGGATCCAGGCATACCTGCGGGTCCTGCCGGAAAAAGCCGTATTTGACGAAGTCTCCATCGGGCGGGTCATCGCGGTCAAACGGCGCTGCGGACTGGGTACGCGGATCGTCTCCGAAGGGCTCAAGGTAGCCAGGGAGAAATTCGGAGCGGAACGGATCAAGATCGAAGCGCAGACATACGCGAAAGGGCTTTATGAAAAAGCCGGGTTTGTCCAGTCCTCGGAAGAATTTTTGGAGGACGGTATCCCCCATGTACAAATGATCTGGAATAATAACGCCCACTGAAACACCGGCGGGTCTCAGGTGCCAGTCCCGGCAGGACTCTGCAGTCCTGTCGGGACTGGCACTCTTTATTTTCTTGGACCTGCCGGTTTGTATTCCGCAGGGCAACCTTCACATTCGGGCGCTGCGAACGGCTTTCAGCAGTTGAATAGCCCCCATGGAACCGGCGGACAGCCCCACAACGCAGCCCAGAGCCCACGGAGACAGCCGGGCCACCCGGAACAGCGGCCCCAGTGCGGGGACCAGCAGCACCGCCGCCAACAGGGCCGCGCCTAAGGCAAAAGCTCCCAGCAGCCAACCGTTATCCCAGAATCGTCGGGTCAGCAGGACAGGGCGCTCCGCCTTGCAGTTGAAGCCGTGGAGCAGGCGGCTTAGGCACAGGGTGGCAAAGGCCATGGTGCTGCCCACCGCCTCGTCATATCCCAAACCGATATGGAAGGCCGCGATGGTGGCGGCGGCGATCACCACTCCCTCCGTCCCCACCCCGATCAGGAAGGGCCGGGTCAGGATGCCCTCGTGACCGGGCCGGGGCTTCTCAGTCATCACCGCGTCGCTGTGGGGCTCCAGCCCCAGGGCGATGGCGGGCAGGGAGTCCGTCAGCAGGTTGATAAACAGCAGGTGCACCGCCGCGAAGGGCACCGGCAGGCCCGCAAGAGCGGCGTACAGCACCGCCAGAATACCCGCCATGTTACCGGACAGCAGGAAACGAATGGCTTTTTTGATGTTGGCGTAAATGTTCCGCCCGTTCTTCACCGCCCGGACGATGGTGGCGAAATTGTCGTCCGCCAGTACCATGCCTGCGGCGTCCTTGGCCACCTCAGTGCCGGTAACGCCCATGGCCACGCCGATATCCGCCTGCTTCAGGGCAGGCGCGTCGTTGACCCCGTCGCCGGTCATGGCCACCAGTTCGCCCCTCGCCTGCCAGGCCCGTACGATACGGATCTTGTGCTCCGGGGTCACCCGGGCGTAGACAGAGACCTGGAGGGCAAACTCCCGCAGCTCACCGTCACTCATTCCGTCGATGACGCTCCCCTCTACCGCCTGGGTGCCGTCTGTCAGGATACCGATCTCTCTGGCGATGGCGGCAGCGGTGGCCCTGTGGTCTCCGGTGATCATAACAGGCCGGATCCCGGCGGCGATGCACGCGGCGACCGCCGCTTTGGACTCTTCCCGGGGCGGGTCCATCATGGCGATCAGTCCCAGGAAATCCATGCCGCTCTCATCCTCCGTGCTGACTGTCTCCCCCTCGATGCGGCGGCAGGCAAAGGCCAGCACCCGCAGTCCTTCATTAGAAAAGCGCTCGTTGGTCTGCTCCACCGCCGCTCGCTCCGCCCGGGATATGACGCACCGGTCCAACAGCACATCCACCGCGCCCTTGGTGACCATCAGCCGCCCGCCGGTCATCTCGTGCACCGTGCTCATCAGTTTGCGGTCGGAGTCAAAGGGGAGCTCCGTCAGCCTGGGCCAGTGGGCCCGGATAGCCTCTTCGTCAAAGCCATGGTCCTCCCCCAGCCGCACCAGAGCAGTCTCCGTAGGGTCGCCTACCTCGCCGCTGTCATCCACTGTGGCGTCGCTGCACAGCAGGGCGCAACGCAGCAGGGGCTCCTGAACGGGGTCGGAAAAATCCGCGTCCGCCGCGTCAATCACGGTCCCGGCGGCATACAGCTTCCGCACCGTCATTTTGTTCTGGGTCAGTGTGCCGGTCTTGTCGGAGCAGATGACAGACACGCTGCCCAAGCCCTCCACCGCCTGAAGCTTTCGGATGACGGCGTTCTCCGCCGCCATTTTCTGCGTGCCGAAGGACAGCACGATGGTGACGATGGAACTGAGCGCCTCCGGGATAGCCGCCACAGCCAGCGCCACGGCAAACAGGAAGGCGTCCATCGCGTTTTCATGGCGTATCAGCACGCTAATGGCAAACAAAATAGCACAAATAATTAATATAATAGCCGAAAGTTGTCGTCCGAACCGGTCCAGGCTCACCTGCAGCGGTGTCTTCTTCTCCTCTGTGCTTTTCAGAAGCTCGGCGACCCTGCCCATTTCCGTGTCCATGCCGGTGCCGGTCACCAGGAACCGTCCCCGGCCGTAGGTGACAAAGCTGCCGGAAAATACCATGTTCTTCCGGTCCCCCAGCGGTACTTCTCCCGGGATCGGTTCCGCATCCTTCTCCACCGGCAGGCTCTCGCCGGTCAAGGCGCTCTCCGCGCATTTCAGGCTGGCACTCTCCAGCAGGCGTCCGTCGGCGCAGACGGAATCTCCCGCCTCCAGCAGTACCACATCTCCGGGCACCACATCCCAGCCAGGTATCTGCGTCACCCGTCCGTCCCGCAGCACCTTGGCGGTGGGGGCTGCCATCTGCTTCAGGCTGTCCAGGGACGTGGCCGCCTTCACAGTCTGTACAGTACCCAGCACCGCATTCAGTGTGACGACCGCCAGGATCACCAGTGCGCTCTCCCCGTCTCCCAGCAGGGCGGATACCGCCGCCGCCAGGAGTAGGATAACCACCAGCAAGTCCCGGAACTGCTCCAGGAAAATGAGGAGCACGTTTTTCTTCTTTTCGGTGCGGAGCTCATTGGGACCGTATGTGGCCAGCCGTTCCCGTGCCTCAACGGCGGTAAGTCCCTCTTCCCGGCAGTCCAGGTCCCGCAGCAGTTCCTTCTGCGTTTTTTGCCAAATACGCTTCTCTTGTTTCATCTCGTCCATCCCTTCCGGCATGACGCAAAAAACGAGGCCTTTGCGTCAATGCCTATCAGCATTGTTGCAAAAGTCTCGCCATTTCAATCCGAAGCGGGGAAATTTTCCCGTACTGACGCCAGCGGATGCACGGTGAACGTGCCAGCTACTCCCTTTTTGTATGGGCTATCCTATGCGTTTCCGCCCGAAAAGTCAAGAGTTTGCCCCGTTAAGGTCCTGTGAATCCTGGTTTCACCTCTTACTCTCCCATTACCTGGAACACAATATCCCGCACCCGGTTCCTTGTATCGCACTCTACCAGGGTCAGGTTCTGCCAGGGCCCCACGGTGATCTTCCCCGCCACGAAGGGGACGGTGATAAAGGGAGACAGCAGCGCCGCCTTGATGTGGGAGGAACCGTTGTCATCATGCCATGTCTCATGGTGCCAATAGGGTACCACCCGGCCCTTCTCATCCAGGTAGGGCGAGAATACATCCAGCGCCGCCTTCAGATCATGGTTCACCATGCCCGGTTCAAACTCCAGAGTGGTCAGGCCCGCCACGCCGCCGGTGGTGAAGCCGGTAACGGTGCCGGCGCTGATGCCGTATTTTTTGCACGCCTCGGATACCGCATGCTGGAAATCCTCCGTCACGTCGATCATTCCCATATGGGCTCTGGTGTGATAAGTCTTGGTCTCTGTATAAACTGCCATGAAGGGAGCCTCCTTTGTGGTTTTCGTCCTGATTGTAACACAGGCCCGCCCGTGATACAATATAGAGATACGAAAGGAGTGGCGCCATGGACACCGGAACCGTCACCGTGGACCTCCACGGGAAAAACACCTATCAGGCCAAAGTAACCGTCGACGCCCTGCTGCGCCGGGCGGGTGGCGGTACCTACCGTATTTGCCTCATCCACGGCAGCCACGGCGGAACAGCCCTGCGGGACTTCATCCGTTCCACATACAGCCGCCACCCCAAGGTCAAGCGGCTCATTCCCTCCCCTGACGGTGGCTCTACGGAGCTGGTACTGCGGGAATATGTTTGAATAAGGGAGGCAACTTTATGCGTATCGCGCTGATCCAGATGCCGGTCACGGCGGATAAACGCCGGAATATCGAGACTGCCTGCGGGAAGATCCGGGAAGCGGCAGGAAAAGGCACGGACTTCGCCGTCCTGCCGGAGATGTTCTGCAGCCCCTATCAGAACGACTGCTTCCGGGCCTATGGGGAAAATGAAAACGGCCCCGCCTTGGCCGCCCTGTCCTCTCTGGCGGCGGAACTGGGCATCTACATCGTAGGTGGTTCCATCCCGGAGCTGGCGGACGGGAACATCTACAATACCAGCTATGTCTACGGCCGCCGGGGCGAGCTTCTGGCAAAGCACCGCAAGGTCCACCTGTTCGACATTGACGTGGCGGGCGGCCAGCGGTTCCGGGAGTCGGATACCCTTTCCCCGGGAAACGCGGTCACCACCTTCAAGACGGACTTTGGCATCATGGGCCTGTGCATCTGCTTCGACCTGCGGTTTGAGGAGCTGGCACGATGCATGTGCCTGCGGGGCGCCAGATGCATCTTCGTCCCCGCCGCCTTCAATATGACCACCGGCCCTGCTCACTGGGAGCTGCTGTTCCGTCAGCGGGCTGTGGATAACCAGTGCTTCACCGTGGGCGTCTCCCCCGCCCGGGATGAAACAGCGGGTTATGTGGCCTACGGCAATTCCATCGCCGTGGACCCCTGGGGCACGGTCCTCTGCCGTGCCGGCGGAGAGGATATCACCCTGTACGCCGACCTGGACCTCTCCCGGTTGGATGCTGTCCGTGCCCAACTGCCTATCCTCTCCGCCCGACGCACGGACCTGTATGAGGTGCGTGAAAAATGAGGGCCATAAAAATCAGGAGACGGCAAAGGCCGTCTCCTGACAGCTTGTCGAAAAAGCCTTTTCGACAAGCTGAGATTTCAGAACTTTCAAAAAGTTCTGAAATCTATTGATTTGAATGGCGCAGGGCACCCTTCCTGGGTTCATCTCCGCGCTAAGAGCCGGGCTACGCCCGGTTGCGCTCCGAAACGTCCTGCGGGCCAGCCCCGCACACCCTTCCTTTCCGTTTTCCTACATTTCCGGGTTTATCGACAGCCTGATTTTCTTGTGTATGTACATCCTGTACATTCTTCTGTGTGCTTTCCAGCGCCGTCAGATACTCCTCCAGACAGAGACCGCTGTCCCGCATGGCCAGCGCCGTCTCCTTCCCCACATAACGGTAGTGCCACGGCTCGTACCCAATGCCGGTGACATCGCTTTTATCCGAGGGAAAGCGCAGAATGAAGCCATACTCCCAGCAGTGCTCCATCAGCCACTTCTGTTCCTTCGTCTGCTCCTGCTTTCTATTCAGTACCTGATAACTGGCAGAGACCAAATCCACCGCCAGTCCCGTCTGATGCTCACTGGTGCCGGGTACCGCCACCCAGCGGCCCGCCTCCCGGACGGCAGCCTCCTTGCTGTATCCGGCAGCCTGGAGCCGGGCGATCTTGTTGTTGTGCAGCCGGGTCTGGGTCTGTTTGGTGCGGTAGGCGGAGCAGACCACAGGCCGCAGGCCCGCTTTCTGGCAGTCGGTCAGCATGGCCGTCAGGTCATCGAAGATCCGGGCATCCACCTGTAAGCCGTTGGGCAGGCTTTCCAGCTCCGGCTCCAGATCCTCCGGCAGCTTGTTCCACGGATTTACCAACAGCAGTCTCCAATCCTGTTCCACCTCGACTACCTCAGCAGGCTCTTCGTTTTCCTCAAAGACGTCATTTGCCGCGTGAGTGGCAGGGGTCAGGAGCATCAGCGCCGTCAAAAGAGCAGCAACGCACCGCATCATATCATCGTTCCTTTCGGGCCCGCAGGGCTAAGTTCACGATAGCTTGTCTTCATCATACACCTGTTTCTGCCAAAAAAGAAGTAACAATTTGTAAACAAAAACGACCGGCCCTCCAATATACGGAGGACCGGCCGCAGACTTCCCGGCATATTCTTCCGACGGCTCAGATCTTCACGATCTTGCCGGTCTTCCACGCCTCGGTCGTGGCGTAGCCGATGATGGTGGATTTGGTGCCGTCATACACGGTAGTACCGGGCTGCCTGCCCTCCAGCGCGCAGTTGACAAACTCCTCCATCTCGTTGAGATAGGCTCCAGCAAACCGCTCGGGGAAGGAACCAACGCACTCTGTGCAGGCGCCGTTGACATTGTAGACCATAGCCAGATTTTTCTCCGGCACGGCGGAAATACGAATGATGCCATCCGTACCCACGATCTCCGTTTCTACATGGTAGCCATGCGGGGCGGCACGACCCACGTGCATCATACCCATGGCGCCATTCTCAAACTTAAACATAGCCGCACCGGTCTCGGCGTCTCCCGCCTCCCGGAAGCCAGGATATTTGAAGGTAGCACCCATGGCATAAACCTCCGTAACCTCGCTGCCCAGGATCCACCGCATCAGGTCGATGTCGTGAATACCCAAATCCAGGAAAATACCGCTGGAAGTTTTGGCATACCGGAGCGTCTCCTGCACGGAAGCCTCTGGATCCATACCGGTGGCCTTCACCAGATAAGGCGTACCGATGGCTCCCGCCTCGATCTTTTTCTTGGCATAGGCGTAGGACTCGTCATACCGGCGCATAAAGCCCAGCATGAAGGTCAGATCAGGGTGGCGCTCCACAGCGGCCTCCGCCTGCTTGCACTGGGCCACGTCCACACCCAGGGGCTTTTCGGAAAACACATGCTTTCCTGCATCCAGTGCGGCCTCGATCTGCCAGCAATGTTCCGAGGAGGTTGTCACGATCACCGCCGCGTCAATATCAGCCTTTTCCAGCATCTCCCGGTAGTCCGCATAAACCTGCTCCATCCCCAGCTCCCGCCGGGCAAATTCCACGCCGCCAGCATGGCTGGAGCAGACAGCGGCCAGCTCCGCATTTGGTATTTTGTAAGCAATATTCCAGGCATGGACCTTGCCCAGGCGGCCCAGGCCCACGACACCGACACGTAGTTTTTTCACAGCTCGTTCCTCCGTGTAAAAAAGCATGGGGCTATGAGGCCCCATGCTCTTTGGTAAGTATTTCTCAGGTTCAGGCAGCGGCCATCTTGCGGGCCTTAGCCTCCATCTTGTTACGGACAACGTCAATGGTAACAGCCAGAATGATGACAGCGCCGATGACGACGTACTGAACGTCGTTGGAAGCGCCCATCAGGTTCAGGCCGTTGCGGATGACAGCCATGATCATGGCGCCAATCAGGGTGCCCCAGATGGTGCCCTTACCCCCGGTGAAGGAAGCGCCGCCGACGATGCAGGCCGCGATGGCGTCGTTATCATAGGTGGTACCGGCATTGCCGTTGGCGGAAGCCAGACGGCCAACGGAGACCACGCCGGCCATACCGGCCATGAAGCCGGACAGGGCATAGACGAAGGTCAGCACGTTCTTGGAGGGAATACCGGACAGGCGGGCAGCCTCGGGGTTACCGCCGCAGCAGTAGATCTGGCGGCCCAGAGCGGTCTTCTTCAGGAACACATCAAAGATGCAGAACACGATGATGACCAGGATGAAGCTGACGGGGATACCGGGGAAGGTGACCTTGCCGGAAGCATCGGACATTCTGCCGATGGAGCCGCCGCCCAGCCACATCAGGGAATCCACACCGGCACCGGTGAAGCCGATGGACTTGGAACCGGTGATGACCAGAGCAAGACCCCACAGGATGTTCTTCATGCCCATGGTAGACACGAAGGGATGGGGCAGGTCCAGACGGGTCAGCAGGGTGCCGTTGATGAAGCCAGCCAGGGTGCTGACGGCCAGACCGCAGACAGCCAGCAGAACAGGGTTCGTCTGGCCGAAGTTCTGAACCAGCACGCCGATGGTGCAGGTGCACAGCACGCAGTTGGAACCGACGGACAGGTCGATACCGGCGGTGATCAGGGCGCACAGCATACCGGAAGCGATCAGGCAGTTGATGGATGCCTGCTTCAGGATGTTCATGACGTTGCCGATCTTCGGGAACTTATCGGGCATGGTGATGCAGAAAACGGCGATCAAAATCACCAGCGCCAGCAGAGTGCCCAGCTTCTGCAGGAGCTCTTTCGCAGAACTATTCTTTTTCATATCAGTCTAACTCTCCTCCCCAGGCCGCTTTCATGATGTCTTCAGAATTGAAATGCTTGGTGTCGCGGTCGATATCTGCCATGACACGGCCGCCGCGCATGACCACAACGTGATCGCTCATTGCCAGGATCTCCGGCAATTCGGAAGAGACCATGATAACGCACTTACCGGCCTTGACCAGATCGTTCATGACACGGTAGACCTCGATCTTGGCACCCACGTCGATGCCGCGGGTAGGCTCGTCGAAAATGAAGATGTCGGCGTCAATGTTGACCCACTTGCCGATAACCACCTTCTGCTGGTTACCGCCGGAAAGCTGGGCGGTGACCTCGTCCAGAGAGGGGGTCTTGATCTTCAGGGCCTGCACGTTCTCCTGACCGGACTTCTCGATCCGGTCCTTGTCCAGGAAAGGACCATTGCTGAAGCCCTTCATGTTGGCCAGGATCAGGTTGGTACGCACATCCAGGCTCAGCACCAAGCCCTGGCCCTTGCGATCCTCGGTCAGGAACGCGATCTTTCTCTTGATGGCGTCCTTGGGATTCTTGATGGTGACCTTTTCGCCCTTGACGTATACTTCGCCGCTGTCCAGACGGTCAGCGCCAAACACCGCGCGCATCGTCTCAGTACGGCCGGCGCCAACTAGGCCGGCAAAACCGGTGATCTGGCCGGCGTGCGCCTTGAAGCTGACGTCGTGGAGAACGCCGGCCTCGTTGAGGTTCCGGGCCTCCAGCCACACATCGCCCTTGACGCCGAATTCCTTGGGGTACAGGTTATCCAAAGTACGGCCCACCATGGCAGTAATCAGGGAATCCTCGGTGAGCTCGCCGATATCCTTCGTAATAATGTGCTCGCCGTCACGCATGACGGTAACACGGTCGCAGAGTTCAAAGAGCTCTTCCAGCTTATGAGAAACAAACAGGATGGCCACGCCCTTGGCCTTCAGGCCGCGAACCGTCTCCATCAGCTGAGCGATTTCTTCTTTACCCAAAGAAGAAGTCGGCTCGTCCATAATGATAAGCTTCGCATCCAGAGATACGGCCTTAGCGATCTCCACCATCTGCTGAAGACCGGTGCCCAGCTTGCCGCACTCCATCTTTACATCGATCTCAGGATGACCCAGGGAAGCCAGAGCTTCCGCAGCCTCCTTATGCATTCTGGGATAGTCCAGAAGCAGGCCCTTTTTCACGGCACGTCCCATGAAAACATTGTCCGTAACAGGAAGCTGCTTGACAATGTTCAGTTCCTGGTACACACAGGCGATGCCTGCCTCGCGGGACTGAACAGGGTTCTTGAAAACGACCTTCTTGCCGTCAACAAAGATGTCTCCCTCTTCCGGATTGTGAACGCCGGTCAGCACCTTGATCAGGGTGGACTTGCCAGCGCCATTTTCGCCAATCAAACCGTGGATCTCTCCGGGTCTGATGCCAATGGACATGTTTTTCAATGCAACGACACCAGGAAAACGTTTGGTAATATTTTTCAGTTCGACGACATATTCGCTCATGGAATTACCTCGTTTCTTTCCTGATTCATGCCCGCAGCGCTTCTGCGGTTCTCTTGAACTTGAAACTTGGCGGCAGAAAGCCTGCCGCCAAATTTCAGTTCTTTTCACTCATTGAGCATTTCTGCCCTTATGTTTTTCTCCTGATCAGGCCAGGCTGTCCAGATACTCCTGAGCGTTCTCAGCGGTAACGACCTTGACGGGAGCGCTGATGACTTCGTCAACAGACTCACCATTGATGGCAGCGTAAGCAGCCTTCACGACCTCATAACCCATGGCATAGGGCTGCTGAGCGACGGTAGCCTTAATAGTAGTCTCATCAGAAGCGATCAGTTCAGCAGCAGACTTGTTGCCGTCGAAGCCAACGATGGTGACGTCGGTCAGGCCGGCGCTCTTGCAGGCGTTCATGGCGCCGATAGCGGTATCGTCATTGTGGCAGAACACAACGTCGATCTGATCGCCGAAGGAGCTGATCATATCTTCCATGGTCTTGGTAGCGCCGTCGGTGGTGTTCTGGCCGGACAGAGCAGACAGGACCTCAACGCCCTTCTCAGCGCAGGCCTTCTCGTAACCAGCGCGACGCAGGTTGGAGGTGTTGTCACCCTCCTGGCCGTAGATGATAACGGCCTTGATGTCGGTGCCCAGGGTATCGATGGCCCAGATGCCGCCCTGATAGGCAGCCTCATCGTTCATGGTGCCGACGAAAGAGGTCTGGCCGGCGATACCGACGTTGGTATCAACGGACAGAACGGGGATGCCCTGGTCCAGAGCGGCCTGCAGAGCGTTAGAGGCAGCGCCGGCATCGTTGGGAGCGCAGACGATGGCGTCGCAACCAGCGCCGATCTGCTGCTCGATCATGGCGACCTGCTGCTCGATCTCGGACTCAGCGCCGGGGCCGACAACGGTGACCTTGATGCCCAACTCATCGGCAGCGGCTTCGCAGCCATTCTTCACATAGCCCCAATACTCAGAGGCCAGGGTCTTCAGAACGACGGCGATCTCGACGTCGCCGGCAGGGGCGGGTTCCTCGGTCTGCGCGGGGGCATCGTCCTTGGGGGCCTCAGCCTTACTGCCGCAAGCCGCCAGGGACAGCGCCATAACCAGCGCCAGGATCATGGCAAGATACTTCTTCATTTCTTCTTTTCTCCTTTTCGACTAATTTTCCGGGTGCTTCCAACCGCCGAAAAAATCATGATAAAAACGATTAGCATCACCCGGTGAACATGCGTTTATCCTAGCATAAAACTGTTGGCTTCGTCAATAGAACGTACAATTTCTGTGTGTTTTCAAAAAATGTCTGCATTCTTTTTGTTAAAAATATAAAATCTCAGCAGAGCTCCACTATATTAAATGTCAGATTTGCCACACAAATTTTAAGCAGATTTTACTTTTTTCCCAAATACCGCCGCTTTTCTTTTTCCCGGGAACAATTCTTGCAGCGGAAAGCATTTTGGGGTTTCCGTCATATCCATAGAAAATTTTGAAAGGCCTTTGGCTAAATCAGAAAAAATCCTGAGTGGCGCAAAAAAACGTTGATTTTTGCCCGAAACGATGATATTTTTTATAAGTAGCGAAAACGATTGCGCCCGTAGTTTGGTTTATCCGTTTCTGTGAACGCACACAGAAACGGCGGTCCTGCCGTCCGGGCCCTGTGCCGCTCTATCAAAGTCTATTATTTTAAAGGAGGATTTTCCTATGTTTGATCCCAAAAACGTCTCTCTGGGCATCGCCCCCATCGGCTGGTGCAACGACGATATGCCCGAGCTGGGCGGTGAAAACACCTTCCAGCAGATCGTCAGTGAGATGGCTCTGGCCGGCTTTACCGGCTGCGAGATCGGCAACAAGTATCCCAGCGATCCCGCCGAGCTGAAGAAGGCCCTGGATCTGCGCGGTATGCGTATCGCCAGCCGCTGGTATTCTTCCTTCATCCTGACCCGCCCCATGGAGGAGGAGATCGCCGACTTCACCGCCAACCTGGACTTCCTGGCCGCTGTGGGTGCCAACCGCATCAACGTCAGCGAGCAGAGCTATTCCATCCAGGGCCAGATGGACACCCCCATCCTCACCGGCGGCCACAAGCACGTCATGAACGACGAGGAATGGGACCGCTTCTGCGCCGGTCTGAACACCCTGGGCAAGATCGCCGTGGAGCGCGGCTTTAAGCTGTGCTTCCATCATCACATGGGCACTGTGGTCCAGACCTCCGAGGAGACTGACCGCATGATGGCCAACACCGATCCCCGCTATGTCTTCCTGTGCTATGATACCGGCCACTTCACCTTCGCCGGCGAGGACCCCCTGGCCATGCTGAAGAAGTATGTGGACCGCGTGGGCCACGTCCATCTGAAGGACATGCGTCTGCCCGTGGTCGAGGAGGCCCGGAAGAACAACTGGAGCTTCCTGCAGTCCGTCCGTAACGGTGCCTTTACCGTCCCCGGCGACGGCGATGTGGACTTCGATCCCGTGTTCAAGGTGCTGTCCGACGCCGGCTACCAGGGCTGGCTGCTGGTGGAGGCCGAGCAGGATCCCGCCAAGGCCAATCCTCTGGAGTATGCCATGAAGGGCCGCAAGTACATTAAGGAGCACACCGGCCTTTAATAGGTGCTTTTCCGCATAAACATGCAATTCTAAAATAGGAGATGTTTCCAATGACCTATTTTAATAAGAACGCCGAACTGAAAAACGGCTACAACGCCTATATCGATGCCGATACCGACGATATGGGCACCCAGATGGACGTAGGTCTGCTGCTGATGGAGGACGGCGACGTCTTTACCTTCGACGAGGCCGACAAGGAGATCGCGGTTCTGCTGTTCTCCGGCAAGGTCACCTACGAGTGGGCCGGCAAGAAGGTCGAGGCCGACCGTCCCGACTGCTTCCACCACGAGGCCTACTGCCTGCTGGCCGGCAAGGGCACGAAGATCACCCTGACTGCTCACGCCCACAGCGAGCTGTACATCCAGAAGACCCTGAACGACAAGCCCTATGAGGCCGTCATGTACACCCCCGAGACCGTGCAGACCGAGCACAAGGGCTCCAATGGTGAGTTGATGGGCTGCATGGAGCGGGAGATCAAGACCTTCTTCGATCTGGACAACGCGCCCTTCTCCAACATGGTCCTGGGCGAGGTCCTGAACCATCCCGGCAAGTGGTCCTCCTATCCCCCTCATCATCATCCCCAGCCTGAGGTCTATTTCTACCGCTTTGACTATCCCGCCGGCTTCGGCGCGGGCTTTGCCAACGGTGAGATCTTCAAGACCGGCCACAACGGCCTGGCTGTCATCAATCACGGCTTCCATTCCCAGACCGCCGCGCCCGGCTACGCCATGTGCTACGCCTGGGGCATCCGTCACCTGGACGGCGATCCCTGGGACAAGACCCGCATCGACGACGAGGAGCATGAGTGGCTGTGGAAGGCTGATGCTAACGACCACATTTATCCCAATCATTGACAGGAGGTAAGATTCCCATGAAAACCGTTCGTTTGACCATGGCCCAGGCCCTGGTCCGGTTCCTCGAGAACCAGTACATCGAAGTGGACGGCGTGCAGAACCGCTTTGTCCGCGGCGTGTTCATCATCCCCGGTCACGGCAACGTGGTGGGTCTCGGCCAGGCTTTGAGCCAGGAGGCCAAGCACCTGGAGGTCTGGCACGGCCAGAATGAGCAGGGCATGGCCCAGGCCGCCGTGGCCTTCGCCAAGCAGATGAAGCGCAAGCAGATCTGCGTCGCCACCTCTTCCGTGGGCCCCGGCGCCGCCAACATGGTCACCGCCTGCGGCACCGCCACCGCCAACAACATCCCCCTGCTGGTGCTGCCCGGCGACGTATACGCCTGCCGCCAGCCCGACCCCGTGCTGCAGCAGGTGGAGCAGACCCACAACCTGTCCATCTCTACCAACGACGCCTTTAAGGCCGTCTGCCGTTACTGGGACCGCGTTGTCCGTCCGGAGCAGCTGATGAGCGCCATGATCTCCGCCTTCCGGGTGCTGACCGACCCCGCCAACACCGGCGCCGTCTGCGTCGCCATGCCCCAGGACGTGGAAGGCGAGGCCTATGATTATCCCGAGACCTTCTTCAAGAAGCGCGTGTGGCGTCTGGAGCGCCGCCCCGCCACCGAGGCCGCTCTGAACGACGCTGCCGAGGCCATTAAGAAGGCCAAGCGGCCCATGCTGATCTGCGGTGGCGGCGTCCGCTACTCCGAAGCTCACGAGGAGTTCCGTGCCTTCGCTGAGGCCACCGGTATCCCCTTCGCCGAGACCCAGGCCGGCAAGAGCGCCATTGAGTGGACCCATCCCCTGAACCTGGGCGGCGTCGGCGTCACCGGCTGCTCCGCAGCCAATGACATCGCCAAGAAGGCGGACCTGGTCATCGGTGTCGGCACCCGCTATACCGACTTCACCACCGCCTCCAAGTGGCTGTTCAAGGACACCTGCAAGTTCGTCAACATCAATGTCTCCGAGTTCCAGGCCCTGAAGATGGAAGCCATCCCCGTGGTGGCCGACGCCAAGGACGCCCTGCCCCGCCTGCTGGCCAAGCTGGACGGCTACAAGGCTCCCTACACCACCGAGGTGACTGCCGCCCGTGAGAAGTGGCAGAAGGAGCTGGACCGTCTGGACAGCATCGTCTTCGAGGACAAGAAGTCCTGGAAGCCCATCATCAACGACGCCAACGCGGATTCCGCCAAGCGTTATGCCAAGGACCTGAACGCCTCCCTGTGCCAGACCACCGTTCTGGGCGCCATCAACCACATGATGAGCGAGGGCGACGTGGCCATCGGTGCCGCCGGCTCTCTGCCCGGCGATATGCAGCGCATGTGGCGTCCCACCGGCATCGACAGCTACAACATGGAGTACGGTTACTCCACCATGGGCTATGAGGTCGCCGGCGCTCTGGGCGTGAAGTTGGCCATCGGCGACAAGCACGAGGTCTACGCCATGTGCGGCGACGGCAGCTTCAACATGCTGCACGGCGAACTGGTGACCGCCGTCATGGAGCACAAGAAGATCAACATCTGCCTGTTCGACAATGCCTCTTTCGGCTGCATCAACAACCTTCAGGTGGGCCACGGCAACAAGACCCTGTGCACCGAGCTGCGCTTCCGCAACAAGGACGGCCTGTTCGGTGACTTCCTGAACATCGACTACGCCAAGGTGGCTGAGGGCTACGGCTGCAAGACCTACTCCATCCGCACCATGGAAGAGCTGGTTGCCGCCTTTGAGGACGCCAAGAAGGTCAAGAACACCCCTGTTCTGTTCGACATCAAGGTCCTGCCCAAGACCATGACCGACGGCTACGGTTCCTGGTGGCGCGTGGGTGACACCGAGGTGTCCGAGCGCCAGGAGAACCTGGACGCCTACGCCAACCATCTGGAGCATGTGAAGGACGCCCGGAAATACTAAAAATTCCAAGGGGGGACAAAGTCCCCCTTGGACGCTCCGACGGATCTTCGCCCCGTCTCCGCTGAACCCCCTCGCCTTTGCACGCAAAGGCGGTCCTGACCGACTACGGCCAGGGGCAGCGGTGTACCGGGCAGGCAAAGCCCGCCCGGTGCGAATTCCACAGGGAACGGTCTTGACCGCTCTACCCTGCCAATAAAAACCCTACCATTTTATAAAAGAAAAGGAAGGTAATCAACATGGATAAGGTTCTGAAAATCGGTATCATCGGCTGCGGCGCTATCGGCAAGGATCACTGCCGCCGCATCATTGAGACCGTGCCCGGCGCCACCGTCGTGGCCGTCTCCGACTATGTGGCTGCTGCCGCAGACGACACCGCCGCCAAGTACGGCATCCGCTCCTTCGGCAATGACTGCGATGGCATGATCAAGGATCCCGAGGTCGAGGCCGTTGTCATCACCTCCATCGACCCCACCCATCATGACTACGTCATGAAGACCCTGGCCGAGGAGAAGTGGTGCTTCTGCGAGAAGCCCCTGTCTCAGAACGCCAAGGACTGCGAGGAGATCATCAACCGCGAGCAGGAGATCGGCAAGCGTCTGGTCCAGGTCGGCTTCATGCGTCACTATGACCGCGGCTACGCCGAGATGAAGCGCATCATTGAGTCCGGCGAGCTGGGTGCTCCCCTGGTCATCAAGGCCTGCCACCGCAACGTCTCCCAGGGCCCGGGCTTCAAGACCGAGAACGGCGTGACCAACGTGGCCATCCACGAGCTGGACATCTGCCGCTGGCTGCTGGATGACGAGTACGAGGATGTGCAGTGCGTCAAGGTCCGTCAGTCCGCCAACTCCAACAAAGGCTATGACAACCCCCAGGTCATGCTGATGCGTACCAAGAAGGGCTGCTTCATTGACGTCGAGGTCCAGGTCGCCGACGGTTACGGCTACGACATCCAGTGCGAGGTCGTCTGCGAGAACGGCACCGTCAAGCTGCCCGATCCCTACGCTGTGGTCCGCCGCTCCCGTCCCCAGGGCTGGGACAGCCTGAATCCCGCCGAGTCCATGCCCATCATGACCGACTGGAAGGAGCGCTTCATCGAGGCCTACGACATCGAGTTCTGCAAGTGGGTCGAGTCTGTCCACGCCGGCAAGCTGACCGGTCCCTCCGCTTGGGACGGCTATGTTGCCTGCGTCGCCGGTGACGCTCTGAACGCTTCCCGTGGCACCTCTCAGTTCCTGAAGGTGGAGACCATGGAAAAGCCCGAGATGTATAAGTAAGAGCTTCCAGGGGGAGTAAGCTCCCCCTAGACGCAAAGGCAAAAAGGACGAGCCACTTTGTGGCCCGTCCTTTTTATCTTTGCTGACCCCCACCACCAGTCTGCGGACTGGTGTGTTTGCCCCAGGGGCAAACAGGTCAATGTATTTTTCGGCAGGTACACGCCCCAGGGCGACTTCTCTTGCCGCTTTGCGGCAATTCACCTTTTGTCCTGCCGAAAATGATTTAAATTACTTCTTTTGCCAAAGGCAAAAGAACTGGGAAAACCTTGCGGTTTTCCCTAGTCCCTTTCCCTTTTTGATGCGTTACTCGATTTCAATATGTACCGACTCGTGGAACTCCGGCTCTACCATGCCAGGGATATCCACCGCGTCGGTAAACCGAACGTCATCCGTGTACTCCCGCAGCAGGGAGATGATGGCGGGATGAGGCCGCTCATCGGGCCGCCGGGCCGCCACGCTGACCACCGCCGTCTTAGGCCGTAGCATATCCACCATTTTCCGGGTGGTGGAGGACAGGCAGGCGTGGTGGGGCACCTTCAGAATGTCGCAGGGGGCCAGGGTGTCGTTATCCCACACCACAGCGTAGGCGTCGCCGCCCAGGACGATCTCCTTCCCATGATAATGCAGCCGCTGCCGCAGACTGGCTACGTTCATGCACTTTCCCCAGTGCATCAGAGCATAGCGGTCCCGCTCCCCCCGGAAGGCTCCGTCGTACACTTCCTTCTGCCGGGGATACAGGGCAGGCTCACCGCAGACAACGTCCATGGACAGGTCATCTGTCAGCTGGTAGGATTCCAGCTTGTCACCGGGCAGCTCCACCAGCTCCCGCACCCGGCCGGGATGCTCCCGCAGGGCGGCGGCATACATATCCACGCACCGCAGCAGATTTCTGGCTGCTTTGGGGAACTCCATGTCCCGATCCGGCTCCAGGGGCTTGCTGTTCGCCGGAGGAATATAGGTTGCGATGAGCTTGTCCACTGTCACCGCCTCCAGCACCCGACCCAGGCCACCGATATGATCCCGGTGGAAGTGGGTCAGCACCACCATATCCAGATGGGTTACCCCCTGCTTTTTCAGGAAATCACCGGCGTAAATCCGCTGGGACCGGGGGTCCAGCTCTGCGGGATGGTCGTCCCGGACCAGGCAGTCATGTCCGCAGTCCACCAACACTGCGGCTTTTTGAACGCCGTTTTCCACTTCCCGGATCAGAGTGGAATCTCCGTTGCCTACGTTGATAAAGTCCAGTACCAGCATACTTGTCCTCCCAGCGTTTGTTTTTTACAGGATACCACAATTAGTTGCGCTCCCGCAACGAAAACCGTTCCGCACGCTTTACAAATTTTTACTTCAAATTTTGACAAACTGACGAAGAAGCCGGGAGCGTTTCCGCTCCCGGCTCCCGGTAAATGTTACAGCTTCCGCAGGGCATCCACCAGAGCGGTCTTGCTCTGGGTTTTGGCGTCCTTCATCTTAATAATTCGGGCGGGACTGCCTGCTACCACGGCGTTCTCCGGCACATCCTCGATGACGATCGCCCCGGCGGCCACCACGGCATTTTTGCCGATGTGCACGCCCTCGATGACCACGGCGTTGGCGCCCACCAGTACGCCGTCCTCCACGATGACGGGGGTAGCGGAGGCAGGCTCCACCACACCGGCCAGCACCGCGCCGGCGCCGATATGGCAGTTGTCGCCCACGGTGGCCCGACCGCCCAGCACAGCGCCCATGTCGATCATGGTCCCCTTGCCGATGACGGCGCCGATGTTGATAACGGCGCCCATCATAATGACAGCGCCCTCGCCAATCTCCACCTTCTCGCGGATGATGGAACCGGGCTCAATGCGGGCCTTGATGTTCTTCGTGTCCAGCAAAGGCACACCGGAATTGCGGCGGTCATTCTCCACCACATAGTCGGTGATCTTCCCGGCGTTGGCCTCCAGAATGGGCTGGAGCTCGCTCCAGTCGCCGAACACAGTGAAGCTGTTATTCCCACCAAAGGCCTTGGCAGAGCCAAAGTCCACAGGGGCAGTGGTGTTGACATAGAGCTTCACCGGGGTCTTTTTTTCAGAATTTGCGATATAATCAATGATTTCCTGAGCGTTCATGCGTCACTCTCCAAACAAGATTTTTTGCAGGTCATAGACCCCGTTGGCCTTCTCCGGCAGCACCCGGGCCATGTGCAGGGCGCCATTGACAAAAATCTGGCGGCTGGCGGCCCGGTGGGTGAACTCCAGTTCCTCATCAGGCCCGAAGAAATGGACGGTGTGGGTACCCGCCACGGTGCCGCCCCGCAGGGCGTGGACGCCGATCTCGTCCTTTCCCCGCTTGCCGCAGTTCCCCTCCCGGCCGTACACCGGGGTCAGGGTGTGGGCGGGATCAATGGCCTCCACCAGCAGCTTGGCGGTGCCGCTGGGAGCATCGGCCTTCTGGTTGTGGTGGGTCTCGGTGATCTCGATGTCAAAATCCGGCTTCAGCACGCCGGAGACGGTCTGAAGCGCCCGGACCAGCACCGCGACGCCCAGGGAGAAGTTGGCGCTCCACAGCACAGGGGCATAAGTGCCCAGGCTCTCCAGTTCCGCTTTCTGGGCGGCGGTATAGCCCGTGGTACCGGACAGCAGGGGCGTTCCGGTACGGCGGACATAGGCGCAGAGGTTGGGCAGGGCCCCGGGCCGGGAGAAGTCGATGACCACGTCGGCCACCTTCCCCAGTCCGGCCAGCTTCCCCAGGTCATCGTGTCCAAAGGCAGCCACGATCTCGTCGCCGCCCGCCCGGGCGGTCTCCTCGATCAGTCTGCCCATTCTTCCGCGGCCGATCAGAACGATCTTCACAGCAATCCGGCCTCCTTCAGGCTGGCCCGGAGAACGGTCTGATGCTCCTCGCTCATCTCGCACAGAGGCAGGCGCATAGGGCCCACGTTCAGGCCGATCATGTTCATGGCCGTCTTGACGGGAATGGGGTTGACCTCGATAAACAGGTCGTTCATCAGCTTCAGGTACTTCAGATGGTTGGCCACAGCCTGGGCCTGATTGCCGCCCAGGTAGTCCGCCACGATCTGATGGCACATGGCAGGCATGACGTTGGCGTAGACGGAGATAACGCCGCTGCCGCCAATGCTCATCAGGGGGATGGTAATATCGTCATTACCGGAGTACAGGGCAAAGTCCGGCCCGATGCAGTGGGCGATCTTCATGGCATAGCTCATATCGCCGCTGGCTTCCTTGATGCCCACGATATTGGGATGCTTGCTGAGTCTCTCCACCACGGAAACGGGAATAGAGCAGCCGGTGCGGCCGGGGACGTTGTACAGCAGACAGGGGATGTGGACCGCGTCGGCGGTCCCGGCGAAGTGACGGTACATACCTTCGGGATTGGCCTTGTTGTAGTAGGGCGCAATGAGCAGCAGGGCGTCGGCGCCCATGTTCTGGTACTCGATGCTCTTTTCCACCTGCGTGGCGGTGCAGTTGGAACCGCTGCCCACGATGATGGGCACCCGTCCATTCACCACCTTGATGGTGTGTTCCACCACGGAGGCATCCTCCTCATGGGTCATGGTGGAATACTCAGCAGTGGTACCCAGGATCAAAATGGCATCGGTACCGGAGGTGACCTGCCGCTCCAGCAGTTCGGTCAGGACTTCATAATTCACACTGCCGTCCTCGTGGAACGGGGTGATCATAGCGACGATGGAACCCTTGATGTTTTCGAACTTCATAGATGTGCCCTCCATACTTTCTTTTTCGGATAGGTTTTCTACCCCCGAGGTCTGGCCGCTTTTCCCGGCAGGCCAAAATAAAAAGTCGGTAGAGACACGCCCCTACCGACAGTACATTCACGCACAAAACGCAAAGTTCCCTGTTAGCGGATAGCGCACCTGCGGTCTCCCGCAGACAGTACCACAGGTATTTCCCGTAGGCCCACCCTCCGTCCGCGCCCGTTCGGAGAGTTCGGCGAATTTGCCCTTCCCACATTCCCAGCCTGCCGGCTCCCGTGGGTCCATCGCATCCGCGCCTCTATCTCATTTTGGCTATCATACCATGATGTTTCTTCCGTTGCAATAGAAATTCCCCAAAAAATCTACTTCTTTTCGTCAGATTGTGTTATAGTAAGTGCCATAAACTTTCCCCGGGAGGTCCCCCCTATGTTTCAAACCGTCGTCGAACACCGCCGCGCCCTGCACCGCATCCCGGAACTGGACGCCCAGCTCCCCGAAACGCTTGGCTATGTCCGATCCGTGCTGGAGCCCCTGGGCTGCGTCCTGTCCAGCCCCATCCCCGGCAGCGTCTGTGCGTATTTTGACGCCGGGAAGTCCGAGACCGTGGCTTTCCGAGCGGATATGGACGCTCTCCCGGTGGCAGAGCGCACCGGCCTGCCTTATTCCTCCGTCCATCCAGGCGTCATGCATGCCTGCGGCCACGACGGCCACACCGCCATGGCTCTGGCCCTGGCGGAATATGCGTCTGCCCATCTGGCGGAGCTGCCCCGGAACGTGCTGTTTCTGTTCCAGCCCTCCGAGGAAACCACCGGCGGTGCCAAAGGGCTGTGCGAAAGCGGCATTTTGGAAGCCCACTATGTCACCCGGGTTTTTGGCCTGCACCTGTGGCCGAACCTCCCCGCCGGGCAGGTGTTCACCCGCCCGGGTCCTCTGATGGCCCGGGCCAACGAGGTGACCGTCACCGTCACCGGCAAGAGCGTCCACCTCTCCCGGGCCAGTCAGGGACTTGACGCCATGACTGCCGGGGCGGAATATCTCCGCCGGGCCTACGCCATGGTGGACAGTCTGCCGTCTGAGGAGCCCAGGGCGTTCCTGTTCGGAAAGATGACCTCCGGCACGGTCCGCAACGCTGTCAGTGGGAAAACCGTGCTGGAGGGCAGCCTGCGGACCTACCGGGAGGAGACCTACCATTTTTGTAAGGAACGTCTGGAGGCCATCGGGCGGGAGATTACCGCCGAGACCGGCTGCGGCGTGGAGGTCTATCTCAACAAGGGGTATCCCGCGGTGTGGAACCACGAGGGCCTGTATGAGACGATCTGTACCGCTTTGGGGGCGGACGCCCCCGCCCTACTGGACGCTCCGGCTCTGGCGGCAGAGGACTTCTCCTTCTATCAGCGGGCCGTGCCCGGGGTGTTCTTCTTCCTGGGTGTGGGCAATACGCCGGAGCTCCACGCGCCGGACTTCTGCTTTGACGACGAAGCCGCCCTGCCCCAAGGCGTGGAATTTTTGAAGAAGCTGCTCTTCATGGTGTGAGATGTCCCCCCTCCGAGGGGAAAAGGGGGATAGCACCCCCATTCTTTTTCGTCTTGCCGAAAAAGAATGCGCCGCGCCCGGTGGAAGAAAAAGGCGCTTTGCGCAAAACCGGCGCCGATGGTGCCTTATTTGCTTAATACGAGGGGTCCTGACAAGGAACCTTGGCAATCGAGGCAACCGTCAGCGCTGGGCGCGGCTCCGACTTTGCTGAAATTTGTAAACACGCACCCCGCGATGCACCGTTTCCGTATGTCGGGCTGCAAACCTGACTTGGTCTGCGTCTCCTTCCGCTGCCGCTCCCGTTATTCTCCCAGGTAGCACGTAGCGAAGCGGAACGCGCGGGGCCAATGGCAGCACCCATACGACAACCACCCCGAAAGCCGCTCCCAATCCCCAAATGTGGGCATTACTTTCCCTGCTCCCCAAAGGTATAGCGCATCCGGCACAAGCTCTCCAAGTTTCCACCGCACCGTCTCGCTCGACCCCCGTATTTGTCCAAACCTGCCTAAAAGGCAGGATTTGGACCCAAAAGCGGTTTCTTTTCCACCGCTGCGGCGGCGGCTTTTCTTTGGGCGCAATCCAAAGAAAAGTGGGGGCCGCGTCCCCCGTCCCGTGCCCGAGGTGCGGCATCTCCGCCCCCGCCCCGTGGGCGGGCAAAAAGGGGCTGTAAAAAAATAGCCTTGAAGAACGCAGGAGTTCACCAAAAGGTGAGCCCCTGCGTTTTTTCATAAAAAAGCAGCTGGCCCCGTAGCGGAACCAGCTGTGTGGTGTTATGATTTAACTAATGTATCCTGAATAATAGAAAAAGCCTTATGTTTCAAGCCATAGAAGCCCAT
>CAMAZB010000014.1 GCA_945862785.1 uncultured Clostridia bacterium
GGTGCTTCTATTCTACACCACATCGGAGGTTTACACAAAATTTGGGATGGTCTCTCTATCCGTGATGTTTTACTCCCGTTGGCCGCCTCGGGCTTCGTCCTTATTTCGCCTTCGGTCTCTTCCAAACTGCTGATAGTGGCGATGTTTGGCACTATACATCTCCGCATCCATAGCGGAGAGAAAATTCTCAATGCTGTCGGAGGCATTGAATTTGCTGTATCCCATAGCCAAGGAGAGAGTATACGGTTCCTCCAACGACTGATTGAAGTTTTCCGTAGCCTGTTCCACATTCTCCAGAAGCTTTTTGACGGATGCTTCATCTTCTGCTTGGAGCAAGATGATAAACTCATCGCCGGCATATCTGGCGGCGATGCCGTTCTCAGGTGTGGATTCAGAGAGAATCTGTCCTATCCTCCGGATCGCGCGATCTCCAGCTGAATGTCCGCAGACATCATTGATTCGCTTAAAGTCGTTTACATCGACCATGACGCCGTAAATATGTATTTTTGAATCGCTTTTGAATTGGCCGAGCATATAGTCCAGATACCGCCGGTTATAAAGACCCGACAGGGAATCCACAAAAATATCCAGAGATTGTGTCTGGATGTATACGAACAGCATCGCAATGGCCACCGATGCCCAGCCAAGTGTGATGCCATACATGGAGCCCTGTATGATTGTCCCGACCATACAGGGGACCACGAAATAATACACCGGGAAAAACTTGATATACAGGCTGTTTTTCTTCGCCTGCCGGGCAATATACAGACTGTAAATAAAATAAAAGAATAAAATCAGATACGGGGCGATAACCATGCTGCCCCTTTGATATACATTGTCTTTTGAAATGGTGAACACAATGCCGCAGCCAGTTATGTTTATGAGATTCATCACAATATCCAGCAGCAGAGGAAGCACCAGCCATTTTGCCTTTTCGCGGATTCTCCGCGTACTGTTGAAAATGCGGAAATCAACGAAGAGGCACCACAAAAAGCCTACGCCGCAGGTGCCGATAAAGCAGAGACTGTTCAGGAGGTAAGACAATGTCCGGCAGCCCGGGAACATCTTGCCATCCAGTATGAAGGTCAGCGTTTCCACCAGACACCCGGCAATCGCGGTCCAGGTCATCGTGTCGAATAACCAGTCGCTGATGAAACGCTTTTCTGTTTTTTTGATCCTCGTCAGATGAAGAAAGACCATCAGGCAAATCCCGATGCCGTTGACGATGAAGATCTCCGACATATTAGGCATATTCAAACTGTGTGCCTCCTAATATTTTTCCGCCTATGATGATCCTTTTAGCGAGCCGTGTCTTCGCGGGAGCAGGTGCCCACGATCATCCCGATTCCGGACTGCCACTTGAAACAGCCACATGGAAGTAGTGGGGCTGGCCACCGTCTGGGCAGACCTGCTCAGCCGATAAAACTGCAGGTAGCTTCGTAATAACTTTGTTTTTTGCATAATTATACCAGAAAAATGTTAATTTTCAAGTATCTGAAATTAGCGTTTAACAGAGCTCTATTATGGCGCTGGCACTTGTTACATGAGATTACCGATGCTTTCATAAATCGTTCAAGGGGAGGATTATCACTTTAACCGGGCTCCTAAATCGAAAACGGTATACTGCAATCTCTGCTCTTCAAGCCGGATGCATGCATCATTGAACTGTGCCGCCCAAATGGTATTCACCGCAGTATCCGCAACCGCATAAATTATAGTACCAGCTATGGAAAGGAGCAGATATCATGGAATTTCATCATCCAACGGAATGTGGCTGCGAAACCGATCACGGTCCCAAACCGTATGCTGCGAATATCATGCACACAGCACGGCAGAATCATAATTTCCGTACAGCGTTTTGGAGTGGGTGCCATTTGCAGATGACGCTGATGTGTATTCCCGTCTGCGGTGACATCGGCGTGGAAATGCATTCGGATACAGATCAGTTCATTCGTGTGGAGGAAGGACAAGCAATTGTCCGGATGGGAACCTGCAAAGATAAGTTGGATTTTCACTACCGGCTTGGTGTGGGAGATGCCGTCTTTGTGCCAAGCGGTACATGGCACAATGTTTCGAACACAGGGAACTGTCCACTGAAACTCTCATCGCTCTATGCGCCGCCAAAGCATCCCAGAGGGACGATCCATCACACAAAAGCAGATGCGGAGGAAGAATGTTGATCAGAGGCGCCGTTTTGCTCAAATCGAGCATTACACCGCCCGGATGAAACGCTGGGTAGCGTTTTGGTAACATCTGTATTTCAAGTGAAGCGTACCGACGCATTCTTCGAAAATAAATTTTTGTAAAAGCGTGGGCGAAGATTAAAGAATTTCAAAGATTGGTTTCGCTATACCACACGGGAGCACGGCGGGTTCGACTTGAGAGGAAGAGCGGCGTGAGAGCAAGATAAGTTTTTCATGCAAAGCAAAAAAAGTCGTCGCAAGCGTTACAAGCTTGCGACGACTTGGTCCGAGTGGCGGGAGTCGAACCCACGGCCTCATGGACCCGAACCATGCGCGCTACCAACTGCGCTACACCCGGATACAGCTTGATTATTATACGGAATTTTTCTCCGTCTGTCAAGGTTATATTCCCGGAAAAGCCCACATAGAGTACAAAAGAATCCAAGCGGGGAGGGACGCGCTATGACTTCACGGCAGACTGGAAAACGAATCAGCAGTGTGGCGGCGGAGCAGAGGAGGCGGAACGCCCGGCGGAAAGGCGCCCGGCAGACGGGGAAAAATGAACCTTTGCCGCTAGGAGAGCGGCGTCAGCTCATCCGCCTGGTGGCGTGCGGCAGCATCTTTGTTTTGCTGGTGGCAGCCAAACTGGCACTGCCTGCCCAAATGGAACGATTCAATGAGAAACTGTCGGCGGCCCTGTCCAGCAACATGGATGTGCAGGCAGTGTTTTCGGCCCTGGGGCGGGGACTCTCCGGGGATGCTGACAGCGCCGCGGAGGAAGTCTATCAGGCGGTGTTTCACCCGGCGGAAGCCCGGGAAACGGCGGCACAGGCTGCTTTGCCGATGCCGCAGGAAACGCCGGCCATGGACGCTCTGCGGGAGCAGAGGGAGAAGGCTTTGGTATCGGAAACTACGGAGGAGCAAGCCCTGACGGAGGCGCAGGCGGGGGAGCAGACGTCTCAGAGCCCGACGGAGGTGTCCACACTGGCCTATGTGCTTTACTCCGATAAGAATCTGCCGGAGGATGTCAGCCTGGAACAGGCTATTTTGGACTTCGACTACTGCACGCCGGTGAGTGCTCCGCTGTCTTCGACATTTGGATATAGGGAGCATCCCGTGGAGGGGGAGGAGCGATTCCACTACGGGGTGGACCTTGCGGCGGATACCGGTACGGCGGTGGCGTGCTTTGCAGACGGCACTGTGACGGCGGTTGGGGAGAGCAGCAGCTACGGCAAATACTGTATGGTAAGACACAGCGGCGGCTATGACACCCTATACGCGCATTGCAGCCGCGTGACGGTATCCTCCGGCGCTGCGGTATCAAAAGGAGAAAAGATCGCGGAGGTAGGGGAGACAGGAATGGCCACAGGTCCCCATCTGCACTTCGAGCTTCATCGAAACGGCGTATATCTGAATCCGATTTACTATGTTTCAACGAGCTGAGGGCAGGATCAGGGTATCCTTTGGCTTTTGCCTGCTGACCGCCTGGTTTGGCCTGGTAAACGGATGGCGGCCGCTGGGGAACTTGCTGGGAGCTGCCGCTGTCCATGAGCTGGGCCACTGTTTGGCACTGCGGTGTCTGGGAACGGCTTGGAAGAGCCTTCGAATCGGTGTTTTCGGCGCGGTTTTGGAGACCAATGACAGCCGCCTTTCCTATGGCGGCGAGCTGATCTGCGTTCTGGCGGGGCCTGCCGCAAATCTCCTGTGTGCCGCGGTGTGCGCGGCGGTGGGACGGGGACGCTGGGATGCGGCGGCGGGAGCAAACCTGGTGCTGTGCATCTTTAATCTGCTGCCGCTGCGCCCGCTGGATGGCGGCAGGGCCCTGCACTTGGCGGTCTCTTGGCTGGCGGGACCGGCGGCAGGGGAAGTCACGGCCCGCTGGGCGGGAGGGGCAACCGGCGTGCTGCTGGGAACGGCTGTGGTGTGGCTGATGGGCCGGTCTGGCGGCAGCCTGTGGCTGCTCCCCGTGGCGGTGGGGGCCTATTTCCAGACAGTAGACGAGATATTCGGAAAACAGGCTTTTTTGTAAAAAGTGCTTGCAATCCTGGTGGAACTGTGGTATCCTATTCAGGCTACAAAGGGTGGTCCTCTGCCGTGCACGCGCCAAGCTGCGCCGATGTGCCATGGAAAAACGGTATGAACACCTATACAATAGGAGGAAATATCCATGGATCTCATCAAGGAACTGAACAAGGAAACTCTGGCCAACGAGGTTGCCCCCGTCCAGATCGGCGACACTGTGCGTGTCCACGTGAAGGTCAAGGAAGGCTCCCGCGAGCGTATCCAGGTCTTCGAGGGCACCGTCATCGCCAAGAAGCACGGCGGTATCGAGGAGACCATCACCGTCCGCCGCATTTCTTACGGCATCGGTGTGGAAAAGGTCTTCCCCATCCATTCTCCTTCCATCGATCATATTGAGATCGTCCGTAACGGTTCTGTCCGCCGCGCCAAGCTGTACTACCTGCGTGGCCGCGTGGGCAAGGGCGCTAAGGTCAAGGAGAAGCTTTGATCCGAGGATAAAGAGAGGCTTTTGCCTCTCTTTTTTCTTTTGAAAAACGAGTCCGCTCCCTTGTGAAATGCGGATTTTTCTGATATACTAAATTGTTAATACGAAAATGGGGGAGACTGCCGTGGCTTTGGAACAGAAAAAACAGCCCGGACGGGAGGCCTATGAATGGGTCCAGATTCTGGTCTGTTCGGTTTTGGCTGTGGTGTTGGTTTTCACCTTCGCAGTCCGGGGGTTTCGGGTGGACGGTCCGTCCATGCGGGAGACCCTGCAGGACGGCGATATGCTTCTGGTCCTGAACGACGGCCTCTGCGGTGACTATCAGCCGGGGGACATCGTGATTCTGCGAAAGGCCAGCTTCCGGGACGGCAAGCCCATCGTGAAGCGGGTCATCGCCACAGAGGGCCAGACGGTGGATATCGACTTTGAGGCAGGTATCGTCTATGTGGACGGAGAGGCTTTGGAGGAGGACTACACCCGGGAATCCACCCGGACGCCCGAGGGTCTGGACTTTCCCATTACCGTCCCTGAGGGACACCTCTTTGTGCTGGGAGATAACCGCAACAACAGCAGTGACAGCCGCCATCCTGACCTGGGAGCGGTGGATACGCGCTATATCATCGGCCGGGCGCTGGTATTGGCTTTTCCAGGGAAAACGGCGGAACAGGACCGGCGGGAATGGAGCCGGATCGGTGTATTGAAATGACCTGAGGAGACAGAGATATGCGGGATAGAAAAGAAGAAAAGGAAGAACAGAAGATCCCCGGACGGGAAATGTACGAATGGGTGCAGGCGCTGGTCTGTTCCGTGCTGGCAGTGGTGGTGCTGTTCACCTTCGTCATCCGTCTGATCGGCGTGGACGGCCATTCCATGGTTCCGACGCTCCAAGACGGAGACCGTCTGCTGGTGCTGAATTCCATGCTGTATGACGATTACAAGCACGGCGATATCGTGGTACTGCGGAAAGCGTCTTTCCTGGCGGAGCCAATTGTGAAGCGAGTCATCGCCACAGAGGGCCAGACGGTGGATATCGACTTTTCCACCGGCAGCGTCTATGTGGACGGCGTATTGCTGAAAGAGGACTATATCAATGAGCTGACCTTTGAGGAAGAGGGCACGGAGTTTCCGCTGACGGTGCCGGAGGGCAGCATCTTCGTGATGGGCGACAACCGTAACCACAGCAATGACAGCCGGGACTCCCGACTGGGAACCGTAGATACCCGTTTTGTGATCGGCAAAGCGGTGTTTCTGGCCTTCCCGGGGCCGGACATTGTGACGGAGGAACGGGAATACAGCCGAATTGGAGTGATCGCATGAATATCCAGTGGTATCCCGGCCACATGACCAAGACCCGGCGGATGATCGCCGAGCAGATCAAGAACGTGGACGCCGTGTGCGAGATCCTGGACGCCCGCATTCCCGTTTCCAGCCGGAACCCGGATGTGGACGAGCTGACAGCGGGAAAGCCCCGGCTGGTGGTGCTGAACCGGGTGGACCAGGCGGACCCCGAGGCCACGAAGCAGTGGGCGGCTTATTTTCACGCCAAGGGCTATGCCGTGCTGGAATCCGATGCCAAGGGTGGACAGGGCACGGCGAAGTTTGCCGGAGCCGTCCGGGAGCTGCTGGCGGACAAGCTGAAGGCCTATGCTGAAAAAGGCATGGCAGGCCGGGTGGTCCGGGTGATGATCCTGGGCATCCCCAACGTGGGTAAATCCACCTTTATCAATAAGGTGGCGGGCCGCAAGACCGCCAAGACCGAGGACCGCCCCGGCGTCACCCGCTCCAAGCAGTGGGTGCCCATCGACAAGGGGCTGGAGCTGTTGGATACGCCGGGTATCCTGTGGCCGAAATTTGAGGACCAGAGTGTGGGATTGAATCTTGCCTATACCGGAGCGGTAAAGGACGACATTCTGGATACCGAGACCTTGGGCTTCCACCTGATGGCCTACCTGGGGGAGCGGTATCCAGATGCGTTGAAAACAGGCTATAAGCTGGCTGCTCTGCCGGAGCGCGAGGAGGAAGAAAACGACGTGGCCTACGGCTACCGCTTGCTGGAAGCGGCGGGCCGGAAGCGGGGCTTCCTGATCTCCGGCGGGGATGTGGACACGGAGCGTATGGCGAAGATTTTGCTGGACGAGTTCCGGGCCGGCAAGCTGGGACGTTTTACCTTGGAGCTGCCGGAATAAGAAAGGGGGCATAAAACATGGGCCCTGGTATCCTGACGCGGTATTCCAAACAAGTGCTTGGCGGCCTTCTGGCTGCCTTTGCCATCATTGCGGCGGTGCTGTTGTATTTCCGGCTCCGCAGTCCAGTGTGTGGCGTTTCACCATACGAATATATCAATGCCTGGGGAGAAGAGCGAATCGTGGTCACCACAGAACAGCCGGTGTATGATCCGCAGACAGAAACGGTCCAGGTGACGATCCGCAATGACGCGGAAAGCGGATGGGTCATTCCCGGAAATTATCGGCTCAAAGAGTGGGTGCTGGAAACGGAGATCGATGGGGTCTGGTATTCTATGCGGACACTAGAGAAATACATCGATTGGGATTTTCCGGCAGAGGACAAAACTCCCAACAGTCGTCCGTCCGGTATTGTGAAATGCGGCGAGGAGCAAAGGTTCCTCTGCCATTTGGAGGAAGCTTATGAGCTGCCCTTGGCGGCGGGAACATATCGGATTGTGTTTCCGAATATGGAGAAGGAACGGGAAGCGTACAGCGGGAGTTCCTATCTGACAGCCTTTGCGGCGGAATTTGAGGTAAAATAAATGGACCTGTGGACCTATGAGCGGGAACAATGGAATCAGGGCTTCGATGCCGTCTGCGGCGTGGACGAGGCCGGCGCGGGCCCCTTGGCGGGGCCGGTGTACGCCGCCGCCGTTATCCTGCCCCGGGAGTTGGACATCCCTGGCCTGAACGACTCCAAGAAGCTGACGGAGAAGAAGCGGGAGACCCTGTTCGACATCATCACCGCCCAGGCGGTATCGTACAGCATTCAGCGTGTAGAAGCGGCGGAGATCGACGAGATCGATATTCTGAACGCCCGGATGAAGGCCATGCAGCTTGCCATTGACGGGCTGTCTATCAAACCGGACATAGCCCTGATCGACGGCAACCGGGACCATGGCAGCCGCTTTGCCGTCACCGCGCCCCATGTGACTATCGTGGGCGGCGACGGCAAGAGCGCCTCCATCGCGGCGGCGTCCATTTTGGCGAAGGTCAGCCGTGACCGCTATGCCGCTGGGGAGCTGGACACCCTGTATCCACAGTACCAATTTGCCAAGCACAAGGGCTACGGCACCAAATTACATTATCAGATGTTGGACCAGTATGGCCCCTGCCCGGCCCACCGGGTCACCTTCCTGAAAAAGTGGGAGGCACGGAAGCCATGAGCGGACGGAAAGCCGCCGGAGACCGGGGCGAGGCGGAGGTGGCCCGCTATCTGCGGAAGAAGGGATACACCCTCCTTGCCAGCCAGTGGCGTTGCCGGTTCGGAGAGTTGGACCTGGTGGCGCGGGACAGGCGCGGCACCGTCTGCTTCGTGGAGGTCAAGCTGCGGAGTACCGGGTCTATCGGCCTGCCCAGGGAGTTTGTGGATGCCCGGAAGCAAGAACGGCTGCGGACTGCCGCGGCAGCGTATCTCAGCACACACAACATCGATGCCCCCGCCCGGTTCGATGTGGCGGAGGTCTACGCGGAAACCGACGGCAGTCTCCGGGTGGAATACCTGGAAGACGCCTTTGAATAGAGAATCTTCCTTTGAAAGTGAGGAAATAACAATGAAGTATTACAGCACACGGGACAAGGCCGTCCGGATGGAATCCGCCGAGGCCATCAAGATGGGCCTGAGCCGGGACGGCGGCCTGCTGACGCCGGAATCCATCCCCCAGATCGACGAGGCCTTTCTGAACGGCCTGGTGAATGCCCGGTATCAGGAGCGGGCCGCCAAGGTTATGGGCCTGTACCTGACTGATTACACCTATGAGGAACTGCTGGGCTTTGCCGAGAACGCCTACGGCCCCGACAAGTTCGACACTTCCGCCGTGGCCCCCGTCCACAAGGTGGATGATTCCACCCACTGCCTGGAGCTGTGGCACGGCCCCACAAGCGCCTTCAAGGACATGGCGCTCCAGATGCTGCCCCAGCTGCTCTCCGCCGCTCTCCGTAAGACCGGTGAGGACAAGACCGTCTGCATCCTGGTGGCGACCTCCGGCGATACCGGCAAGGCCGCCATGGAGGGTTTTGCCGATGTGCCCCAGACCAAGATCATGGTGTTCTATCCCAAGGACGGCGTGTCCAAGGTCCAGGAGACCCAGATGGTCACCCAGGACGGCGCCAACGTGGGCGTCTGCGCCGTGGTGGGCAACTTCGACGATGCCCAGGCTGGCGTGAAGCGCATTTTCTCCGACGAGAAGATGCGGGCCACCCTGGCGGACCGGGGCTACTTCCTGTCCTCCGCCAACTCCATCAACTGGGGCCGCATCCTGCCCCAGGTGGTGTACTACATCTCCGCTTACTGCGATCTGCTGCGGGACGGCGAGATCAAGATGGGCGACAAGGTGAACTTCTGCGTTCCTACCGGAAACTTCGGCGACATTCTGGCGGCTTATTACGCTAAGCGTATGGGCCTTCCTGTGGGCAAGCTGATCTGCGCCAGCAACTGCAATGATGTGCTGACGGACTTCCTGCGGACCGGCGTGTATGACCGCAACCGGCCCTTCCACACCACCATGAGCCCCTCCATGGATATCCTGGTGTCCAGCAATCTGGAGCGGCTGCTGTTCGACCTCTCCGGCGAGAACGATGCGGAGGTCAGGGGCTATATGGAGGCTCTGGCGAAGGACGGCAAGTACGAGGTCAGCGACGCCATCAAGGCACGTCTGGCGGAGGAATATTGGGGCGGCTTCTGCGACGAGGACGGCACCGCCGCCACCATCGCGGAGTATTACAAGGAAAAGGGCTATCTCATTGATACCCACACCGCTGTGGCCGCCAACGTTATGGCGCAGTACCGGAAGGCCACCGGCGACGAGACGGTGACGGTGTTTGTCTCTACCGCCTCTCCCTACAAGTTCTGCAACCATGTGCTTACCGCCATTGGGGAGACCCCGGCGGGCGACGGCGTGGAGCTGCTGGACCAACTGAGCAGCGTGTCCGGCGTCACCGTGCCCCGGCGGCTGGCGGCCCTGAAGGGCAAGGAGCGGCGGTTCGACATGACCGCCGAGAAGCAGAACATGGACAACGTGGTGCTGGACTTCCTGAAAAAATAGTGGTCATGAAAACGCTGAAGAGGAAATGGGCCAGAGCGGTGACGATCCTGATGGTCATATCTATTGCGTTTGCTGCTCTGCCTGTATTGATGTATGATGTGTTGGATACGGGTTCCCCTGTCTGGAGTATCCTGGGAGTGACTGGCGCAACGGTGGGACTGATTGCTATGCTCGTCGTGCGGTGTGTCTTTTTGAAGTGTCCATGTTGTGGCAAAGGCCTGGCGCGGCCCTACTGGAACGCCGGTGAGGGTCACGAGCAATTTTGCGTCAAATGTGGTCAGCCCTTTATCTTCGACGACGAGGATAAAAAAATTAAATGAAGGGAGGGGCGCTTATGGCCCTCTACGCCATCGGGGACCTGCACCTCTCCCTGACAGCCAACAAGTCCATGGAGGTGTTCGGTCCCGCCTGGGAGAACTACCACGCCCGTATCGAGGAGGGGTTGTCCGTTCTGACGGAGGATGATACCCTCATTCTGGCGGGGGATACCTCCTGGGGCATCGACCTTCCGGAGGCGGAGGCGGACTTCCGCTTTCTGGATCGGTTTCCCGGGAAGAAATACCTGATCAAGGGCAATCACGACTACTGGTGGACCACCGCCGCCAAGTTCCGCGCTTTTTGCACCGAAAAGGGTTTTACCACGCTGGAGGTACTCCACAACAACTGCGCCTTTTACGGAGACTACGCCCTCTGCGGTACCCGGGGCTGGTTTATGGAGGAGGATGCCCACAACGTCAAGGTCCTGAACCGGGAGGTCATGCGGCTGGAGACCAGCTTGAAGGCGGCGGGGGAGAAGCCCATTCTGTGCTTCCTGCATTATCCGCCCCTGTACCAGGGTTACCAGTGCCCGGAGATCCTGGCGATGCTGGAAAAGTATCATGTGGAACGGTGCTGCTACGGCCACCTCCATGGCCCTACCATCCGGCGAAGAATGGAAGGACAGCAGGGAGAAACGGTGTTTTCTCTGATTTCCGCCGACTATTTGGGTTTTACACCAAAAAAAATTTGCGATTAAGCGAAAAAGGACTAGCTTTTTTGAGTTTTTTCTGTTAAAATACCTATTTGCACCGGCATTTGACTGGTGATGAACGGAGGAGTTAACGTAATGAGTGTCAAAAGCTGTGAAAAAGTTGAAAAAAGCCAGGTCGCTCTGACCATCGAGGTCGGCGCCGCCGAGTTCGAGGCTGCCATCGAAAAGGCATATCAGAAGATGCGCAAGAAGGTCAACGTGCCGGGCTTCCGCCCTGGCAAGGCCCCCCGCAAGATCATTGAGGGCATGTACGGCGCAGAGGTGTTTTTCGAGGAGGCCATCAATATCGCGTTCCCCGAGGCCTATGAGGCCGCTGTGAAGGAGCAGGAGCTGCAGGTCGTGGGCTATCCTACCGTGGAGATGGTCGGTGACTGCACCAAGGAAGGCTTTACCTTCAAGGCTACCACTCCCGTATATCCCGAGGTCACCCTGGGCGAGTACAAGGGCCTGTCCGCCCCTAAGGACGAGGTCAAGGTTACTGCCGCCGATGTGGACGAGCGCCTGAAGCAGCTCTCTGACCGCAACACCCGTCTGGTGAGCGTGGAGCGCGAGGCCAAGGAGGGCGACACCGCTGTCATCGACTTCGAGGGCTTCCTGAACGGCGAGCCTTTTGATGGCGGCAAGGGCGAGAACCACAGCCTGGAGCTGGGTTCTCACAGCTTCGTTCCCGGCTTTGAGGAGCAGGTCATCGGCATGAAGGCCGGCGACGAGAAGGACATTGACATCACTTTCCCCGAGGATTATCACGCTGACCTGGCCGGCAAGGCCGTGGTCTTCAAGGTGAAGGTCCACGAGGTCAAGGAGAAGGAAGTCCCCGAGATGGATGACGAGTTCGCCAAGGACGTCAGCGAGTTCGACACCCTGAAGGAGCTGAAGGCTGATCTGAAGAAGAAGATCACCGAGGAGCGTCAGAAGGACGCTGACCGTGCCTTTGAGGATGCCCTGATGGAGCAGGTGGCCGCCAACATCACCGCGGATGTGCCCGACGCCATGATCGAGACTCAGGCCCGCCAGTTCCTGGACAACTTCAAGATGCAGATCGCCCAGAGCGGTATTCCCTATGACCAGTACATGAAGATGACCGGCATGGACGAGGCCCAGCTGCTGGCTGACGCCAAGGAGCCCGCTGAGCGCCAGGTGCGGATGGATCTGGCTGTGGCCGCCATCATCAAGGCTGAGAACCTGGACGCCACCGACGAGGAAGTTGAGGCTGAGTTCAAGCGTCTGGCCGAGCAGTATGGCATGGAACTGGATATGGTTAAGAAGTATCTCCAGGCCGACCAGGTGAAGGATCAGCTCATCAGCCAGAAGGCTGTGGCTGTGGTTGTGGACAGTGCCACCGCCACCAAGCCCGAGAAGAAGGCTGCCAAGAAGAGCACCAAAAAGACCGAGGAGACTGCTGAGGGCGAAGAGAAGCCCGCCAAGAAGCCCGCCGCCAAGAAGAAGACCACCAAGAAGGCGGAGGAAGCCCCCGCTGAGAAGGACGCCGAATAAGCACGAATCTTTTCGTATCCATTTTTTACAGATTCGACACATTCTCTCATGGTGCCTGTGGTATCATGAGAGAATGGTTTATAGGCACAAAAGATCGGAGGTTTTCAGACATGAGTTTAGTCCCTTACGTGGTAGAGCAGACCAGCCGGGGTGAGCGTTCCTATGACATTTTTTCCCGCCTGCTGAATGACCGTATCGTCTTCCTGGGTGAGGAGGTCAACGCCACTACCGCCAGCCTGGTGGTGGCCCAGCTGCTGTACCTGGAAGCCCAGGATCCCGACAAGGATATCCAGTTCTATATCAACAGCCCCGGCGGCTCCGTCACCGACGGCATGGCTATCTACGACACCATGCAGTATGTCAAGTGTGACGTCTCCACCATCTGCGTCGGCATGGCCGCCAGCATGGGCGCGTTTTTGCTGTCTTCCGGCGCAAAGGGCAAGCGCTTTGCCCTGCCCAACGCGGAGATCATGATCCATCAGCCCTCTGCCGGAACGCAGGGTAAGGTGACGGACATGGAGATCGATGTGGAGCACTTCCTGCGGATCAAGAAGAATTTGAACCAGATCCTGGCGAATAATACCGGTAAGACCGCTGAGGAGATCAAGGCTGCTTCCGAGCGGGACCACTGGATGACCGCTGACGAGGCTAAGGAATTCGGCCTGGTAGATAAGATCATCATCAAAAAGTAAGCGAGAACCGAGGTAACGACCATGAGCGACGACGGCAAGAAGTCCCTGCGGTGCTCGTTCTGCGGCAAGCACGAAAACCAGGTCCATCGGATGATCCAGGGGCCCGGCGTGCGGATCTGCGACGAGTGCGTGCGGCTTTGCATGAGCATCCTGAGCGATGGCTTTGACAGCGCTTCCGAACCGCTGGAAGACATCCCTGACCAGCTTCCCACGCCGCGGGAGATCAAGGATGTCCTGGACCAGTACGTCATCGGGCAGGAGGAGGCCAAGGTGGCCCTGTCCGTGGCGGTTTACAATCATTATAAGCGTATTTTCTTCGGCGGCGACGAGGATGTGGAACTCCAGAAGAGCAACATCCTGATGCTGGGGCCCACCGGTTCCGGCAAGACGTTGTTCGCCCAGACCCTGGCCCGCATTTTGAAGGTGCCCTTCGCCATTGCCGACGCCACGACCCTCACCGAGGCCGGCTATGTGGGCGACGATGTGGAGAACATCCTGCTGCGTCTGCTCCAGGCCGCTGACTTTGATGTGGAGCGGGCCGAGCACGGCATCATCTATGTGGACGAGATCGACAAGATCGCCCGCAAGAGCGAGAATACCTCCATCACCCGGGATGTGTCCGGTGAGGGCGTGCAGCAGGCGCTGTTGAAGATCGTGGAGGGGACTGTTGCCAACGTGCCTCCGCAGGGCGGCCGGAAGCATCCCCACCAGGAGTTCATTCAGGTGAACACGAAGAACATCCTGTTCATCTGCGGCGGTGCCTTTGACGGTCTGGAGAAGATCATCGAAAAGCGCCTGGACCAGAAGAGCATTGGCTTCGGCGCCAATGTCCAGGGCAAAAAGGACAAGGACATGGATAAGATCCTCCATGAGGTCCAGCCCCATGACATCCTGAAGTTCGGCATCATTCCCGAGCTGGTGGGCCGTCTGCCGGTCATCGCACCGCTGAACGCCCTGAAGCGGGAAGATCTGGTGCGCATCCTTCAGGAGCCCAAGAACGCTCTGGTGAAGCAGTACAAAAAGCTCCTGGAGTATGACGATGTGGATTTGGAGTTCACGCCGGAGGCATTGGACGCCATTGCCGACAAGGCCATTGAGCGCAACATCGGCGCCCGGGGCCTGCGCGCTGTGATGGAGGGTCTATTGACCCAGATCATGTATGACATCCCCTCTGACCCCACCATTGTCAAGGCAGTCATTACAAAGGACTGTGTGGAAGGCAGGGGAACGCCGGAACTGACCCGGGACCCGGAGAAAGTCAGTTATTCCGTGAAACTGAACACCGGCAAGGGCGAGAAAGCCGCCAAGGACGGCTCTGCCCCCAAGTCGGCGTCTTAAGCAAACAGGAGGGAGAGACGCTGGCGCGCCTCTCCCTTTTCATCCCTCAGAAAGGAAAGCGACCCTATGGAACCCATGACTATGAATATTCCCGTTCTGGCCCTCCGGGGCCTGACGGTTTTTCCACACATGAGTTTGACCTTCGATGTGGAGCGCCGCATCTCCATCACCGCTTTGGAGCGGGCCATGGAGGCGGACCAGGAGATCTTCCTGGTCACGCAGCGGGAGATCGGTGTCAACGCGCCTGCGGAAAAGGATCTGTATGAGATCGGCACCGTTTCCCACATCAGCCAGATCCTGCGGCTGTCCGCCAATTCCGTGCGGGTAATGGTGGAGGGGCGCTACCGTGCCCGTCTGCGCCGTCTGTGGCAGACGGAGCCCTTCCTGCAGGCCAATGTGGAGACGCTGGTGGAGGAGGAAGCCTCCGAGGCATTCCGCCGCAGTCCCCGGACCGAGGCGCTGCTCCGCCAGACCTGGAACCTTTTCAGCGAGTACACCGAACTGGCAGGCAGCGTGCCGGATGAGATCATCACGACGGTGATGGACTGCCGGGATGTGGGGTATCTTGCGGATTTCATCACCCAGAATATCGCCCTGCGGTATACCGACAAGCAGGAGATCCTGGAGGAGATGGCGCCCTTTATCCGGCTGCGGAAGCTGAACGGTTTTCTTGCCAGAGAGTGCAATGTCCTGGGCTTTGAACATGAAATGGAGGGAAAGGTCCGGGATCAGCTGGCACGGAGCCAGCGGGACCAGATTTTAAGGACGCAGATCCGCGTCCTCCAGAACGAATTGGGCGAGGGGGAGGATGCCGACGATGAGATCGACGCCTACCGCCAGAAGATCCAGGCGCTGGAGCTGGACGAGGACACCCAGAAGCATCTGCTGAAAGAAGTCAGCAAGCTCTCCAAGCAGCCTTTCGGCAGTGCCGAGGGGGCCGTCATCCGTAATTACCTGGATGTGTGCCTGGAAATGCCCTGGAACACCTATACGAAAGAACGGGTCAGCGTGGACGCTGCCCGCAAGGTGCTGGAAAGGGACCATTTCGGCCTGGAAAAGGTAAAAGAGCGCATTCTGGAGACCATCGCCGTCCGCCAGATGAATCCGGAGGGCAAGGGGCAGATCATCTGCCTGGTGGGCCCTCCCGGTGTCGGTAAGACCTCCATCGCCATTTCTGTTGCCAAGGCCCTGAACCGGAAGCTGGCCCGCATTTCCCTGGGCGGCGTCCGGGATGAGGCCGACATCCGGGGCCACCGCAAGACGTACATAGGCTCCATGCCCGGCCGCATTATCGAGGCCATCAGTCGCAGCGGGTCTATGAATCCGCTTCTGCTGCTGGACGAGATCGATAAGCTGGGCAATGACTACCGGGGCGACCCGGCATCCGCCCTGCTGGAGGTCCTGGACAGCGAGCAGAACTACGCGTTCCGGGACCACTTCCTGGAGATTCCCGTGGACCTGAGCAAGGTCATGTTCATTACCACCGCCAACACCAGCGACACCATTCCCAGACCTCTGCTGGACCGTATGGAGGTCATTCAGCTCTCCAGCTATACCGACGAGGAGAAGGTGCAGATTGCCCGCCGCCACCTGCTGCCCAAGCAGATGGAGGAGCATGGCTTGAAGAAGGGAAGCGTCCGTATCAGCGACGATGTGCTTCGGGCCGTCATCCGGGATTACACCCGGGAGTCCGGCGTGCGTCTGCTGGAGCGGCGGCTGGCTGCTATTTGCAGAAAGGCGGATATGCGCCTGCTGACAGACGGTGTAAAGCGAATAACCATTACAGAAAATGATCTGCCGAAGCTGCTGGATTGCCAGCCCTATCCCCCGGCCCTCCACACGGAGAAGGAGGAGATCGGCGTGGTCAACGGCCTTGCATGGACGGAAGCCGGCGGTGAGATCCTGGAAGTGGAAGTCAATGTGATGGAAGGCTCTGGCAAGCTGGAGCTGACCGGAAACCTGGGCGATGTGATGAAGGAATCCGCCCAGGCGGCCCTGAGCTGCCTTCGCAGCCGGGCAGCGGTGCTGGGCATCGAGGCGGACTTCTACAAGACCAAGGATATCCATGTCCACTTCCCGGAGGGGGCTGTGCCAAAGGACGGCCCCTCTGCCGGTATTGCCATGGCTACCGCCATGCTGTCGGCGCTGACGGGACGTAAAATCAAGGCCGGATACGCCATGACAGGTGAAATTACTTTACGGGGTCGGGTGCTGCCCATCGGCGGTTTGAAGGAAAAAACCATGGCCGCTAAGCGGAATGGGCTCCATACAGTCCTCATTCCCAAGGACAACGTCCGGGATCTGGAAGACATCGACCAGACCGTCCGGGCCGCGCTGCGGTTCGTGCCGGTGGAGACGGTGGACCAGGTCTTTGCCGAGATGTTTGCCGCACCGGCGAAAGCGCTCCGCGAGGAAGTATCGGCAGCTGCCTTTGCCCCGGTGGGGCGGGAGCCCCAGGGCGATGGCCTGCGGCAGTGAGGAGGACCACATGGCATTGAATTTTACAAAGGCGTCCTATGCCCGCTCGGCGGGAGCCGCCAGGGATTTCCTGCGGGACGGGCTGCCTCAGTTCGCTTTTGCGGGACGGTCCAACGTGGGGAAGTCCTCGGTGATCAACCGCCTGGTGAATCGAAAAAACCTGGCCTATGTGGGATCCTCTCCCGGGAAGACCACACAGATCAACTACTTTCTCATTGACGGCGGCGCCTATCTGGTGGACCTGCCGGGCTACGGCTATGCCAAAGTCAGCCAGTCGGAAAAAGAGCGCTGGGCCAAGCTGATGGAGACCTATTTTCAGGAGGGCGCCGACGCCATCACCGCCGGGGTGCTGATTGTGGATATCCGCCACAAGCCCACGGAAAACGACCGGGTTATGCACGACTGGTTCCGCCAGACCGGCTGCCCGGAAATCATTGTGGCCAATAAGCTGGATAAGCTGAAAAAGAGCCAGGTGGAGCCTGCGCTGGCGCTGATCCGGGAGACCTTGGAGCTGACGGAGGAGGACATTCTGGTGCCCTTCTCCGCGGAAAAGGGTACAGGAAAGGAAGAACTCGTCGGCCTGCTGAACAAGGCCTGCGAGCGATAACGGAAAAGGAACGGCGAAAGCCGTTCCTTTTTGGCGTCTATTGCATATCAGCGAGGGTTCGGGGGAGTCCCTCAAAGGAACTGTCCTCCGTTTCCGTGGTCAGATACAAAAGCAGAAGACGGCACCAGCCTGCCTGCGTTTCGGTGAAGGTACCATCTGATAAAGCAGCTTCCAGTGTTTCTATGGATTGACGGCAATCGGTTTCACACCAAATGGCGTCATGGGCAGTAAGAGCGACAACCTGGGACATACAGTCCTCCAGACTGTCCGTCGCCAGCTTTTTTGCGAATGTTACCGGGTCTTGGAAGAAGGCACGGGAGAGCAGGCCGGTGTAGCTTTCTGTCAGCCAGCCGTCCAGGTTGGACTGGACCCCCATCTGGAGCCGCAAGGTCTCCGGCCCTGAATAAGGTGCCTGGTCCCACAGCCAGGACAGGAAAGCTTCGACAGTTTGTTCAGGGTACTCTGTGGTGCCCAAGCTGCCGAATTCCTGCCAGTCCAGATCGGAAAGGCCGCTGAAGACGGTCCAGCGATGGGTGTAGGCCTCCTCGGCCGAAAGATTGTTGTTAGCCACCAGCTCATTCCAGGCGTGATAGACCTGCCAGGTGTCGCTGCGCTCCTCGTACTCCGGTTCCACTCGCTGAGAGAAGTCAGGCTCACCGCTTATAACAGGGAAACGGCGGATGTTGTCGGGAAGGAAGGCCAGGTTCCCATCCTCAGCCATATCTTCCACCCGCAGCCCGGCCACAATGCCGTCCCGCATGAATATTTGGAGACTGGCGCCAAAGGTCTCCTGAGTTTGATAAGCGTAATAATAGTCGTGTTGAACCAGGGTATAGCCGCCTTCTTCCTTCAAACAGTATACCAGATCGTCGCCGTAGGCCGCTGTTACCTCGGCTTTTGTACTGCCGACATGAATGCCTCTGGGGGTATGGACGTTTTTAGAAATAGTGGACAGACAGATGATCGTTTCCTGCTCCGGCGATTCCGGGTTCACTTCCGGGTCCGCTCCAATATGGAGATAGTCCAGGTTGATAGAACCGCAGATCGTTTTGTGGAGTTCCGTCAGGTGAAAGTCCGTGCCTAGAATTTCCTCCGGTGCCGTCAGTTCCAGATCAGTGCCAAAGGGGAAGAAACTGCCCTGCATACCCAATTCCAGAGCATAGTCGAATCCATAAACATCGGAAGGCCACATCAGAGCAAAATCTGAACCGGCGTAGACAGAGGGTGAGGTGGCAGTAGCGTCCGGTGGCTCAGGTGTTTTGCTGATCTGGCCGTCGTTTGCGTGAACGCACCAGTAGATGACAACGCCTATCATCACAAGGATGACCGCAACGAAAGCGCCCAGTGCTGCCCACCAGCCGCCGCGGATAGGGGATACCGTCGGCGTATCCATGGGTCCATCCTGGACCTCTGGTGTCTCCGTCAGCTCCGCCACGGATACACCGAACTCTCTGGCCAGAGCCAGCAGATTTTCCATATCCGGTGACGCGGCGTCGGTCTCCCATTTGCTGACTGCCTGCCGGCTGACACCCAGTCGCTCGCCCAGGGTCTCCTGAGAGATCCCCGGTTTTTTTCGATATATGCTGATGCGCTGCCCAAGGGTCATGGGCGGAACACCTCCTTTTTCTGGCCTCAGGATACCACAGATGTGATCAACTGGCTACCACCCAAGTGTCAAATATCGGTTGCGGCGGCAAAAAAGAGGGAAAACCGCCTGTTTTTCCCCGGGCGGGCCAGAAAACGGCACTGCCTGAATTTTTGCGAAAATCTCCATTACCCCCTATGCAAACTCGGAAAAATACGCTACAATATAAACGTTAAAATCTGCAAAAACAACGGAGGTTTTTGATATGGCAAAACCTGTTTATAAACGCGTCCTGCTGAAGATCAGCGGCGAGGCTCTGGCCGGCGGTAAGGGCTCCGGCCTGGATTTCGAGATGATCGGCAGCGTCTGCGATGTCATTAAGGAGTGCCTGGACATGGGCGTCCAGGTGGGCCTGGTGGTGGGCGGCGGCAACTTCTGGCGCGGCGCCAAGAACAGCGGCGGCGGCAAGATGGAGCGCACCCGGGCCGACCACATCGGCATGCTGGCCACCGTGATGAACTGCCTGGCTGTGGCCGATGTGTGCGAGCAGAAGGGCATCCCCGTCCGGGTCCAGACCGCCATTGAGATGCGGGCCATCGCCGAGCCCTACATCCGGGGCCGGGCCATCCGGCATTTGGAGGAGGGCCGCGTGGTGATCTTCGGTGCCGGTACCGGCAATCCTTTCTTCTCCACGGATACGGCGGCTGTTCTGCGGGCGGCGGAGATCAACGCCGACGTGATCCTGCTGGCCAAGAACGTGGACGGCGTGTACAATGCCGATCCTGCCAAGGACCCCAATGCCGTGAAGTACGACACCATCAGCTATGACGATGTGCTGGCCCAGCACCTGATGGTGATGGACACCACCGCCACATCCCTCTCCATGGACAACCACATCCCCGTGCTGCTGTTCGCACTGAAGGATCCCCGGAATATCATCCGGGCCCTGTGCGGTGAAAAGGTAGGCACCATCGTTCAAGAGTGATTTTGCGCGTCAGCGCCTCCCAAACATTACAAACATGTGAAAGGAAGGACCCATTATGTTGAAGGACGAGTACAAAGTATACGAGGAGAAAATGAAGAAGAGCATTGACTCCGTTGCCGCGGACTTCGCTTCCGTGCGTGCGGGCCGTGCCAACGCCGCTGTGCTGGACCGCATTATGGTGGACTACTACGGCAGCCCCACCCCCATCCAGCAGATCGCGGCCATCTCCTCTCCCGATCCCCGGGCCCTGGTCATCTCTCCCTGGGACAGCAAGGCCCTGAAGAGCATTGAGAAGGCCATCCAGAACTCCGATCTGGGCATTAATCCCCAGAATGACGGCCGCTGCATCCGCCTGACCTTCCCCCAGCTGACGGAGGAGCGCCGTAAGGAGCTGGTGAAGCAGATCCATAAGTACGCTGAAAACGGCAAGGTTGCCGTCCGCAATATCCGACGGGACGCCATGGACAACTTCAAGAAGCAGGAGAAGAAGTCCGAGATCACCGAGGACGAGCTGAAGCAGGTGGAGAAGGACCTGCAGAAGCTGACCGACGACAGCTGCAAGAAGCTGGACGAGCTGCTGGCCAAGAAGGAAAAGGAATTGATGGCGGTCTGATGACAAACGTATTGAAAAACACCGATATGGCGGGGCAGACGAAATGTCTGCCTCGTCATATTGCGATTATTATGGACGGCAACGGCCGCTGGGCCCAGAAGCGGGGTCTGCCCCGGACTGCCGGACACAAGGCGGGCGCGGAGACCTTCCGCCGCATCGCCACCTATTGTAAGAACATCGGCGTACAGTACCTGACGGTGTACGCCTTCTCCACGGAGAACTGGAAGCGCTCCGCCGACGAGGTGGGGGCCATCATGGGCCTGCTGAAAAAGTATCTGCTGGAAGCTGTGGATACCATGGAAAAGGACCACATCCGGCTCCACTTCTTCGGGGACATGACGCCCATCGACCCGGAGCTGCGGGCCCTGGCCCGGGAGACGGATGAGATCACGGAGCACCTGTCCAAGGACGATTTCCAGGCCAACGTGTGCCTGAACTACGGCGGCCGGGACGAGATCCTGCGGGCCGTGCGGCAGTTTGCCGCCGACTGCGCGGCGGGAGAGAAGCAGCCGGAGGACCTGGATGACGCCATGTTCTCCGGGTATCTGGACTCCCGGGGCATCCCGGACCCGGAGTTGATCATCCGCCCCAGCGGAGAGCTGCGGCTTTCAAACTTCCTGCTGTGGCAGTGCGCCTATTCCGAGTTTTATTTCACCGATGTGCTGTGGCCGGACTTTGACGAGGCGGAGCTGGATAAGGCAATCGCTGCCTATCAGAGCCGGGACCGGCGGTTTGGAGGCGTGAAGAAATGAGTTCTTTACAGTCCCGTGTGCTGGTGGCTGTTATCGGCGTACCGGTGCTGGTGTGGGTGGTGCTGTGGGCGCCGGCCATCGTGATGCTGTTCGCACTGTGCCTGCTGGCGGGTATCGGCGCCATGGAACTGCAAAAGTGCGTCAGCGGCGTGAAGCACGACAGACTGACGAACCTGAGTTTTACCTACGCCTTTTTTACGGTGGCGTGTTATTATTTCCGCCCGCATCTTGTGACGGTGCTGTTCGTTCTGGCGGCACTGATTTTCTTCGGCTATGCAATTTGTAAAGCCGGAGAGGTGAAGTTCGCCCAGATCATGGCAGGACTGTTCGGCAGTATCGCCATCGGCTATTCCTTCTCCGCCTTCCTCCGCATGGAATCCTCCGGCATCCACCGGGCCTATCTGCTGCTGCCCTTTATTCTCAGCTTTGCTTGCGATACCTTTGCCTACTTTGCGGGCATGGCCTTCGGCAAACACAAGCTGGCCCCCAAGGTCAGCCCGAAAAAGACCGTCGAGGGCTCTATCGGCGGCATGGCGGGCAACGTGGTCTGCGGCCTGATCTTCGCCTTTGTCATGGACCGCTGGTTCGGCGGCAGCATCGGCTACGGTCCCATGGCGCTGCTGGCCCTGCTGTGCGGCATCGTTGCCCAGGTAGGCGACCTGAGCTTCTCCCTGATCAAGCGGGAGTTCGGTATCAAGGACTACGGACATCTGTTTCTGGAGCACGGCGGCGTGCTGGACCGCTTTGACAGCGTGCTGTTCGTGACCCCGGTTATTGAGATTATTTTAAGCCTTGTGAAATAAGATGAGAGTATGAGTAAGACGATTTCGATTTTGGGCTCTACCGGCTCCATTGGCCGCCAGGCGTTGGACGTGGCGGAGCAGATGGGCCTGCGGGTGGCGGCGCTGACCGCCCATTCCAGCGTGGAGCGCATGGAGGAGCAGGTGCGGCAGTTCCAGCCGCGCCTTGCCGTTTTGACTGATGAGGCGGCGGCAAAGGACCTGGCTGTCCGTCTGGCGGACACGGAGACCTGTGTCTTGGGCGGATTTGATGCTCTTATGGAGGCCGCTACGGTCCCAGAAGCCGACACCGTGGTCACTGCGGTGGTGGGCATGGTGGGGCTGAAACCTACCTTGGCTGCCATCGGCGAGAAAAAGCGCATTGCCCTGGCCAACAAGGAGACTCTGGTCTGCGCGGGTGAGCTGGTGATGGACGCGGCAGACCGCTACGGCGCGGAGATCGTGCCGGTGGACTCCGAGCACTCCGCCATTTTCCAGTGCGTCCAGGGCTGTGTGGACCGGGGGGAGATCAAGCGCCTGATTCTGACCTGCTCCGGCGGACCCTTTTACGGCATGACTTACGATGAAGTGGGTAAAATGACAAAGGCGGACGCCTTGAAGCACCCCAACTGGAAGATGGGCCCCAAGATCACCGTGGACTGCGCCACGCTGATGAACAAGGGCCTGGAGGTCATCGAGGCCATGCGGCTGTACCGCCTGCCTTTGGAGCAGGTGTCGGTGGTCATCCACCGGCAGAGCATCGTCCACTCTCTGGTGGAGTACCGGGACGGCGCGGTGCTGGCCCAGTTGGGCACGCCGGATATGCGCCTGCCCATCCGGTACGCCATGACGTACCCCGAACGGGGCGTGAACCCGGCGGAGCCTTTGGACCTTTTGACCTGCCCGCCACTGACCTTCGCGGCGCCGGACCGGGAGGCGTTCCCGTGTCTGGCTATGGCGGAGGAGGCCGCTACCGAGGGCGGCACCGCTTGCGCCATTCTGAACGGCGCCAATGAGGAGGCGGTTCGGCTGTTCCTGGAGGACAAAATCGGCTTCCACGACATCCCCCGCCTGGTAGCCAAGGCCCGGGCATCTGTTCCCGTGATACGGAAGCCTGCCCTGGAGGACATCCTGGAGGCAGACCGGGCGGCACGGCAAGTCGTTCTCGGAAATTGAGTTTTTAGGAGCTATTGCATGAAACCTGTTTTTATCCTGGCGGCAATTCTGATTTTCGGCGTTCTCATCGCCGTCCATGAGCTGGGCCACTTTGTGGCGGCAAAGCTCTGCGGTGTGAAGGTCAACGAGTTTTCCATCGGCATGGGTCCCCTGGTCTGGCAGAAGCGGAAAGGGGAGACGGAGTATTCCCTCCGGGCGCTGCCCATCGGCGGTTTCTGCGCCATGGAGGGTGAGGACGAGGATACCGGCGACAGCCGTTCCTTTGTCCGCCAGGGCTTTTGGAAGAAGTTTATCATTCTGGCCGCTGGATCGCTGATGAATTTTATCACCGGCGTGGTCATCCTTCTGGTGCTGTATGCCGGCGCCACGGGCTTTTACACGGATAAGCTGGTTGGCTTCGCCCCGGAATTTACGCTCCAGGGCGAGGACGGCCTGATGGAGGGCGACATTTTCTATAAGATCGACGGCTACCGCACTTACCTCAGGGGTGACGCGTCTTTGTTCCTCAGCTACCACCAGGGCGACACCATCGACCTGGAGGTCATCCGCGACGGCGAGAAGATCGTGCTGAAGGACTTTCCCATGACCCGGCAGACCTATTCCGACAGCAACGGTGCGCCCTACACCGGCTTTGGTATCTATGTGGGCGCACAGCTGCAGGAAGCTACGTTTGGGGCCAAGCTGAAATATACCTGGAATACGGCCCTGGACTTCGTACAGCTGGTGGTGTTCAGCCTGAAGCAGCTGTTTACCGGCGGCGCGTCCGTGGAGGACCTCAGTGGTCCGGTGGGGATTGTGTCCACCATGACTGAGGTGGGTGCCGCGGCGGAGACTGCCCGGGATGCCTGGAGCCAGATCTTCTACTTTGCGGCACTGCTGGCGGTGAATCTGTCCGTCATGAATATGCTGCCTATTCCGGCGCTGGACGGCGGCCGCATTTTCTTCCTGCTGGTGGATGCTGTGTCCCTGCTGCTGTTCAAGCGGCGGGTGCCGGAGAAGTATCAGGCGGCGGTGAACGCTGCGGGCTTTGCGGTGCTGATGGGTTTCATGCTGCTGGTGACGTTCCAGGATGTATTCAAGCTGTTCCGATAGGGAGGACGTTTTATGACAAAGCAATTATTCGTGGGGAAGGTCCCCGTGGGCGGCGGCGCTCCGGTGTCCATCCAATCCATGTGCAATACGAAGACCGACGATGTGGCCGCTACCGTGGCCCAGATCAGGGAACTGGAGGCCGCCGGATGTGAGATCATCCGGGTGGCTATCCCGGACCAGGCCGCGGCGGAGGCAGTTGATAAGATCAAGGAACAGATCAACATCCCTTTGATTGCTGACATCCATTTCAACTACAAATACGCCCTGGAGTGCGCCGAACGGGGTATTGACGCCATCCGCATCAACCCCGGCAACATCGGGGCGGAGGAGAACGTGAAGGCCGTGGCGGATATGTGCAATCGAAAGCACATTCCCATCCGCATCGGCGTCAACGGCGGTTCTTTGGAGAAGGAGCTGCGGGCAAAGTACGGCGGCGTCACCGCCGAGGCCCTGGTGGAGAGCGCTATGGGCCACGTACATCTGCTGAACAAGTATGATTTCGATGATATCTGTATTTCTGTCAAGTGTTCCGATGTACCTTTGACAATGAAGGCGTATACGCTCCTGAGCCAGCAGACAGACTATCCGCTGCACCTGGGCGTTACCGAGGCGGGCACGCCCTCCATGGGCATGGTGAAATCCGCCATGGGCATCGGCGGCCTGCTCTGCATGGGCATCGGCGACACCATCCGGGTGACGCTGACCGCCGATCCGGTGGAGGAAATTTACGCCGCCCACAAGATTTTGAAAGCCGCGGGCCTGCGGAAAGAGGGGGTGAACCTCATCGCCTGTCCTACCTGCGGCCGCACCCGCATCGACCTCATCCCCA
>CAMAZB010000015.1 GCA_945862785.1 uncultured Clostridia bacterium
GCAGCTATAACGCCGTGCTGTGGGCTGCGGAAAAGGGCATCACCAAGGGCACTGCTGCCACCACCTTCGCCCCCAACCAGAACTGCACCGTTGCCCAGATCAACACGATGCTCTCCCGCGCAGCGGCTGACTGATCCACCGCAAATCTTCCAACGTGCATTCTAATCAAAAAGGCCCCCGCGCTGATAACAGCGCGGGGGCCGTTCCATATCTTATCTCAATCCTGCGCCCGCAATCCTTCCACATAGTGGATGAACTGCTGGGCCACGCGGCCGGAGAAACCGCCGTGGCGGACTTCCCAGGTATTGGCCATGGCCAGGAGCTTATCCTCATCCATCCGGATATCCTGCTTTTCGGCCAGGAACCGGACAATGTCCCGGAACTCCTTGGGCGTGGGAGCGTTGTAGTTGATGGTGACGCCGAAGCGGCTGGCCAGAGACAGCTTCTCCTCCACTGTATCGGAGCGGTGGATGTCTCCGTGGTGCTCCATATCCGTCCGGTCGTTCCAGGTCTCCCGGATCAGGTGGCGGCGGTTGGAGGTTGCATAGATCAGTACGTTGTCCGGACGGGTCTCCACACCGCCCTCGATAACCGCCTTCAGGAACTTGTACTCCACCTCGTTCTCCTCAAAAGACAGATCGTCGATGAAGATGATGAAGCGGTAGTTCCGGTTCTTGATGGCGCCCATGAGGCTGGACAGATCCCGGAACTGGTGCTTGTAGATTTCGATCATCCGCAGGCCCTGGTCGTAATACTCGTTGATCAGCGCCTTGACGCTGGTGGATTTGCCGGTGCCCGCGTCGCCGTAGAGCAAAACGTTGTTGGCGTTCTTACCCTCCAGAAAGGCCTCCGTGTTGCGCCGAAGTTCTTCTTTCTGCTTCTCATAGCCCAGCAGATCGTCCAGTTTCACCCGGTCGATGTTGCTGATGGGCAGGAACTCCAGCTCCCGGTCCGTTCGCTGGATGCGGAACGCCCGGTTCATGGCGAACACGCCGTAGCCGTACTGGCGGTAGTAATCCGTCAGCAGGCGGAACATATTCTCCTCGTCTCCGGCGCTCTCCAGCGCCTGGCAGAGTGTCTGAACCTGACGGCTGACGTCCCGGTTGTAGGTTCGCTCCCGCTTGGGGATGGCCCGGTAGTCGCAGATGACGGAAAAGCAGTCGATGCCGAGATCCCGCTCGATGGGGCCGAAATCAAAATGAAACAAGCGGCGGAACACAGCAAAGTCGCTTCTCGCAAAGCGGTTCACACTGCCGTCTCCGGCTCCCATCCGCTCACAGGTCTGGGTGAAGGAGTTGCGGTTAGTCACCAGCAGCCAGGTCAGGTAGCAGTGCCACAGATTCCTGTCAAATCCGCAGACCGTAGACAGGTCCAGCAGCCGCTTGATCTGCCGGTAGATACGTCCGGTCAGCTCGTCCCGGTCCCAGCCGCCCTTTTCCCAGTCCCGGAAGATCTCCACCAGGCGAACCAGGATCTCGTCCTCGCCCAAATCGCTGAACAACAGCAAGTGGTCCAGTTCTCTGTGCATAGTATCACATCTCCTTGGAAAGCTGCCGCCGTTTTTTTGGAAAACGGCGGCGCAAAGTGTCAATAAACCGGCTTGCGGCGCGGGGTCATTCCAGGATGGCGCCCTTGTCCGCGGAGGAGACCAGTCGGGCGTAGCGCGCCAGATAGCCGGTCTTGATCTTCGGCTCCGGGCAGACCCACTTGGTCTTCCGGGCTGTCAGGACCTCGTCGCTGACTTTCAGTTCGATGGAGCGGCCGGGGATATCAATGGCGATGAGGTCCCCCTCCTCCACCAGGCCGATGGGGCCGCCGGAGGCGGCTTCAGGGGACACATGGCCGATGGATGCGCCGCGGGTGGCGCCGGAGAAGCGGCCGTCAGTGATGAGAGCCACATCCTTGTCCAGCCCCATGCCCGCGATGGCGCTGGTAGGGTTGAGCATCTCCCGCATACCGGGGCCGCCCTTGGGCCCCTCGTAGCGGATAACCACCACGTCGCCCGCCACGATCTTTCCGGCGTAGATGGCCGCAATGGCGTCATCCTCGCTGTCAAAGACACGGGCGGGGCCCTCATGTACCAGCATCTCGGGAGCCACGGCGGACTGCTTTACCACGCAGCCGTCGGGGGCCAGGTTGCCTTTCAGAACGGCGATGCCACCGGTCTTGGTGTAGGGATTTTCGATGGGGCGGATGAGGTTCGTATCCCGGTTCACCACGCCCTCCAGATTCTCCGCCAGAGTCTTGCCGGTGCAGGTGAGCACGGAGGTATCCAGCAGCCCGGCTTTCGTCAGCTCCGCCATGACGGCGGCCACACCGCCGGCCCGCTCCAGGTCCTCCATGTAGGTGTCCCCGGCGGGAGCCAGGTGGCAGAGGTTGGGGGTTCTGGCGCTGATCTCGTTGGCCATGTCAAAGCTCAGCTGGATACCGCACTCATGGGCGATGGCGGGCAGGTGCAGCATGGTGTTGGTGGAGCAGCCCAGGGCCATGTCCACAGTCTCGGCGTTGTGGAAAGCGGCCTCGGTCATGATATCCCGGGGGCGGATGTCCTTCTCCACCAGCTCCATGATCTTCATGCCCGCGTGCTTCGCCAGCCGCAGCCGGGCGGAATAAACGGCGGGGATGGTGCCGTTGCCCCGGAGGGCCATACCGATGGCCTCGGTCAGGCAGTTCATGGAGTTGGCGGTGTACATGCCGGAGCAGGAGCCGCAGGTGGGGCAGGCGTTCTCCTCATACTCCTCCAGGCCGGCGTCGTCCAGCTTGCCGGCGTAGTGGGCGCCCACCGCTTCGAACATATGGCTCAGGCAGGTGCGGCGGCCGTCGTTCAGTGTGCCCGCCAGCATGGGGCCGCCGGAGACAAAGATGGTGGGGACGTTGACGCGGGCGGCGGCCATCAGCAGGCCGGGCACGTTCTTGTCGCAGTTGGGGATCATCACCAGGCCGTCGAACTGGTGGGCCAGAGCCATGGCCTCGGTGGAGTCGGCGATCAGGTCACGGGTCACCAGGGAGTACTTCATACCCACATGGCCCATGGCAATGCCGTCGCACACGGCGATGGTGGGAAACTCCACAGGCGTGCCACCTGCGGCGCGGATGCCCGCTTTAACGGCTTCCGCGATCTTGTCCAGGTTCATGTGGCCGGGAACGATCTCGTTATAGGAGCAGACCACGCCGATCAGGGGGCGCTCCAGTTCCTCCTTCGTGTAGCCCAGAGCATACAGCAAGGAGCGGTTGGGGGCCGCGGGGACCCCCTTTTTCACCACATCACTTCTCATGGAGCCCTCCGCGTGTTAGTTGGAGGCGGTATCGGGATCGGTGTCGTCGCCCCAGAGCATGTTGCGGCGCAGCTCGGCGCCCACGGTCTCCATCTGGTGCTTGGCCATCTGGGCACGCTTGGCGTTGAAGAAGGTGCGGCCGTTCTTGTTCTCGGCGATCCACTTTCCGGCGAACACGCCGTCCTGGATGTCGGTGAGGACGGCCTTCATGTTCTTCTTGGTCTCCTCATAGGGCAGGACACGGGGACCGGAAACATACTCGCCGTACTCGGCAGTGTCGGAGATAGAGTAGTTCATCATGGCCACGCCGCCCTTGTTGATGAGGTCGATGATGAGCTTCATCTCGTGGATGCACTCGAAGTAGGCATTCTCAGGGGCGTAGCCGGCTTCCACCAGGGTCTCGAAGCCGCACTTCATCAGCTCCACGACGCCGCCGCAGAGGACTGCCTGCTCGCCGAACAGGTCGGTCTCGGTCTCATCCTGGAAGGTGGTCTCCATCACGCCGCCGCGGGCGCCGCCGATACCGGCGGCATAAGCCAGACCGATGTCGTAGGCCTTGCCGGTGGCGTTCTGCTCCACGGCCAGCAGGCAGGGCACGCCCTTGCCCGCCACATAGGTGGAACGGACGGTGTGGCCGGGGCCCTTGGGGGCGATCATCAGCACGTCCACGCCAGAGGGAGGTACGATCTGCTTGAAGTGGATGTTGAAGCCGTGGGCAAACATCAGGGCGTTGCCGGCCTCCAGGTTGGGGGCGATGTCCTTCTTATAGACGTCGGCCTGGACCTCGTCGTTGACCAGGATCATGACGATGTCCGCCCACTTGGCGGTCTCAGCCACGGTCATGACCTTCAGTCCGGCCTCCTCGGCCTTGGCCCAGTTCTTGGAACCGGTGCGGAGGCCCACGCACACGTCACAGCCGGAATCCTTCAGGTTCATAGCATGGGCATGACCCTGGGAACCGAAGCCGATGATACCGATCTTCTTGCCGTCCAGCTTGCCCAGGTCACAATCCTTCTCATAAAACATTTTTGCCATATTCATATTCCTCCTTTAACTTACTGTCATCATATATCGTGCTACGCCCGCGTTCAATGGCGATGGTACCGGTTTTCGCGATCTCCAGAATACCGAAATCGCTGAGCATGTCGATCAGCGCATTGCTCTTGCTCTGGCTGCCGAACACCCAAAGCGTCAAAGAGTCCCGGCTCACGTCGATCACCTTGGCATGAAAAATATTGGAGATTTGGACAACTTCCTCCCGGGCAGCCCGGTCAGCGGCCTGAACCTTGATAAAGGCGATCTCCCGGCGGATGCAGGTGTCCTCATCCAGGATCTTCACCGCCTTTACCGGCAGCAGTTTCCGGCACTGGGCGGCGATCTGCTCGATGATCAGCTCATCCGCCTCGATCTCAATGGAGATGCGGGTGATACCGGGGCGGTCCGTGGCGCCGGAGACGATGGATTCGATGTTGTAGCCCTTCCGGGAGAACAGCCGGGCCACCTGGCTGAGGACGCCGGGGGTGTCGTCCACAAGGATGCACAGGGTATAGAGTTTCCGCTCCGTATTCAGCTGCTTTTTCACTTCGCCGCCTCCTTCAGCAGGAAATCCGTAATGGGGGATCCGGCGGCCACCATGGGCCGCACCATCTCGTCGATGTCCAGTATACAATCAATGACCGCGCCGGTGCCGCAGGAGAGGGCCTTGGCGAATGCCTCCTCCATCTCCGCCCGGGTGCGGACCCGGTAGCCGTGGAGTCCATAGGCCTCAGCCAGCTTGACGAAATCCGGTCCCCGGTCCAGGGTGGTTTCGGAAAACCGCTTGCCGTAAATCAGGTTCTGCCACTGGCGGACCATGCCCAGAGTGCCGTTGTTGAAGACCACGGAGATGATGGGCAGGCCGTAGTGCTCCACGGTGCACAGCTCATGGCAGTTCATGCGGAAGCAGCCGTCACCGGTAACGTGGATCACCCGCTTGTCCGGGTTGCCCATCTGGGCGCCGATGGCGGCGCCCAGGCCGAAGCCCATGGTGCCGAAGCCGCCGGAGGTCAGGAGCTGACCGGGATAGTCGAAATGTAAGTACTTGATGGACCACATCTGGTGCTGGCCCACGTCGGTGGCCACGATGGTGCCCTTGGGCACCTGGAGCCGAATGACCTCCAGGATCTGCTGGGGCGTCAGAATGGGGCTGTCCTCCGCCACGGAGGGCGCCCGCATGGGCAGGATGTGCGCTTTCCAGCCGGTACTGTCATACTGGGGCAGGCGCTCATTCAGCATCGTCAGCACCCGCCGGGCGGAACCGATGATATGGTGGTCTGTCAGCACGTTCTTGTCAATCTCCGCCCGGTCGATGTCGATCTGCACGATCTTGGCCTGCTTTGCGAAAGTCTTGGGATCCAGGGCCACCCGGTCGGAAAACCGGCAGCCCACGGCGATCAGCAGATCGCACTCAGCACAGGCCACATTGGAGGCCTGGGAGCCGTGCATTCCGATCATGCCGGTGGTCAGGGGATGGCTGCCGGGGAATCCGCCGCCGCCCATGACCGTGATGGCCACCGGGGCGTCCAGCTTCTCGGCGAATTCCCGGAACTCTTTTTCCGCCTTTCCGCGAACCACACCGCCGCCGCAGATCAGCAGAGGCCGCTCCGCCTGACTGATCATCTCCAGCAGTTTTTCCACATCCTGCTGGTTGGGCTCCGGATTTTTCAACTGGTGGCTGCTGTTCAGTTCCTGGATGCCGGCGCACTGCCGGTTCTGCCGCCAGGGGATGAACTCATAGTCGATCATCTGGTCAGCGCTGGTGACGTTCTTCAAAAAGTCGATGAGCACCGGTCCGGGACGGCCGCTGGCAGCCACAGCGAAGGCCTGCCGCATGATATCCGGGATACTCTGGGCATCCCGCACCAGGAAGGCGGCCTTGGTGATTGGCATGGCGATGCCGGTGATATCCACCTCCTGGAAGGCATCCTTGCCCAGCAGGTTCTCCCCCACGTTGCAGGTGATGAACACCACAGGCGAGGAATCCAGGTAGGCGGTAGCGATGCCGGTGGTAAGGTTGGTGGCACCGGGACCGGAAGTGGCGAAGCACACACCCACCTTGCCCGTGGAACGGGCGTAGCCGTCCGCCGCGTGAGCGGCGCCCTGCTCGTGGGCGGTGAGCACATGGCGGATACGGTCCTTGTAGCGGTACAGCTCGTCGTACAGGTTCAGGATGGTACCGCCGGGATAGCCGAATACGGTGTCCACCTCCTGCTCCAGCAGGCATTCCATGATGGCTTTGGTCGAGGATATCTTCAATTCACACGCCTCCTACTATATCTTTCCGCCGCCGCGCTGAAGCGCGATGACGCCGGTGCGGGCCACCTCCAGAATATTGAAGGGGCGCATCATATCTTCAAAAGTGTCAATGCGGTCAGGGGTATCGGACAGTTCCATGGTCATGGAGGTTGGGGAGATATCCGCCACCTTGGCGCCGCAGATGTTGCAGATGGTCATGATCTGCTCCCGGCTGTTCTTGTTGGCACTGACCTTGATGAGCAGCAGCTCCCGGCCGATGAGGCTGGACTCGTCCAGCGTGCGGACCTTGATGACCTCCACCAGCTTGTTCAGCTGCTTTTCCACCTGCTCCACCACGCTGTTGCCGTTATCCACAATAATGGTGATGCGGGAGAGGGTGGGATCATCGGTGACGCCCACGGCCAGGGAGTCGATATTGAACGCCCGGCGGGAGAACAGGCTGGTAATCCGGTTGAGCGCGCCGGCCTGATTTTCCACCAAAACAGAAATGGTTTGTTTCATAGCGTGTCTCCTTCCCGCTCAGTCGCCGGTATTCCACTCGGGGTCCGCCTCGGCGATCAGGAGGCAGCTCCCCTCCTCCGCCAGGAAACGTTCCAGGGCGCCTTCCACTTCTGCTTCCTCCGCCACATGGATGGTGGGGATGCCGTAGGCTCCGGCAATAGCGGCGAAGTCGGGGTCGCCGGTCAGCGCCACGCCGAAGGAACCGTGGTAAGGCGGCTTCCGCTGGCTCTGATTTACCAGGCCCAGAACGCCGTTGCGGATCAGCACGATCTTGATGGACAGCCTGGAGGCCCGCAGGGTGGCCAGCTCGTTCATGGCCATCTGGAAGGAGCCGTCGCCGCAGACCACCACTACCTGGCGGTCCGGCTGGGCCGTCTGTACGCCGATGGCGGCAGGCAGGGCGTAGCCCATGGTGCCAAGGCCGCCGGAGGTCAGCAGCCGCCCGCCCCGGAGAACCAGGTGCTTACAGGCGAAAATCTGGTTCTGACCCACGTCCACGCAGACGGCGGCGTCCTCTTTCAGGCGTTGGCCCAGCAGCCGCAGCAGCCGTCCGGGGAACACATAGCCGGGGTGGGAGGGAAACTCCCTGCTCAGTTCCTCCCGGCGGAAGGCCTGCAGCTGCGTCCGCCAGGGTTCGCATTCCACGGCGATATCCCGCTCCAGAAGCTGGCGGAGGATGATCTTCACGTCACCCACCAGGGGTACGGTAGAGCTCATGTTCTTTCCGATCTCCGCCGGGTCCACGTCGATGTGGATGTTAGGCATCCGGCGCTGGATCTCATCTGGGGAAAAGATGGCCCGGTCCGCTGCCCGGGTGCCGATCATGATCAGAAGGTCCGCTTTCGCCAGGGCCTTGTTGGCGCACTGGTTGCCGTGGGTGCCGATCATGCCCATGTTCAGCGGATGCTCTGTGGGAAACAGGGACAGACCCATCATGGTGGTGACCGAGGGAATGCCCGTGCGGGAAACCAGCTCCCGCAGTTCCTCCTCCGCACCCGCCAGGAACACGCCGCCGCCGGCGCAGATCACGGGACGCTCCGCCTGGGAGATGGCCTCCGCCACCCGCATGATCTGCTTGTCGTTGCCCCGGACACTGGGGTTGTAGCCCCGGATGGACACGCTGTCCGGGAAAACGGGGTCCTGCACCATCTGCTCCTGGATATCGATAGGGATGTCAATGAGCACCGGGCCGGGCCGGCCGCTGGAGGCAATGTAAAAGGCCTCGCTGATGATCTGGGGAAGCCTGGCGGCGTCCTTGACCAGATAGCAGTGTTTAATAAAAGGAGTCACTGCGCCGGTGATATCCACCTCCTGGAAGATGTCCCGGCCCAGCAGGCCGGAGGGCACCTGCCCGGTGACCGCCACCAGGGGGATAGAATCCATATAAGCGGTGGCAATGCCGGTGATGAGGTTGGTGGCGCCGGGGCCGGAGGTCACGATGCACACGCCGGTCTTTCCCGTGACCCGGGCATAGCCCGAGGCCATATGTCCGGCATTCTGCTCGGTCCGAACCAAGGTATAGCTGATCCGGGGTGTCGCCATCAACGCATCCATAATGGGACAGATGGTGGCGCCGGCGTAGCCGAAAATGCGTTCTACCCCTTCCCGCAGGAAGCCCTCCATCAAAATTTGTGCGCCTGCCATCTCCATGGTCTTCACTCCTCTGCTGAAAGTAAAAAAGTCCGTGACCCCGGTGTTCAGGTCACGGACTTCAGAAAATGTTTTCCGCGATACCCGGCGCCCCTGAATGGGAGTCAGCCGGGAACGGCAAGTTTGTCCTTGCTGCGCGCATGACCGAACACACTATTCTTTTTCCGTACCAGAACCACCAGTACCAGAGTCAGAATAATGTGGATCAACAAAATGTTCATCAGGGTCATCATCGCATTCATAGGAGCCTCCGCCGCCACGCAGACAGCTTGTTGAAATCAGTCTCAAAATGGATGTGGTTGTTTTTTGCCATTTACACATCCATACAGCAAAGCGCAATCAAAATTTCATATATCCGCTATTTTCTTTAAATTATTACAAATTACTCTTGCTGATTGCGAGATATTTTTAGCGTAATATCTAAAAAAACGTTTGCGTAAAGACTGCGTTTTTTTTCATACAACGCAGAGGGGGATTTTTTTCGTTTTCCGCTAAAAAAACATTCTTGACAAACGCTGCCGGGTCGTGTATCTTAATCACCAACAGAAAAGCGAACAGATACAATGACAGGGAAAAAGTCCTTTCAGGACGCTCCAGAGAGTTGCCGGCCGGTGCGAGGCAATGCAGAGCGGAAGGATGTCACTGGCCCTCGAGTATTTCCGCTGAGACGTATTGTTTAGGTGGAAACGGGTTTCCTCACCGTTACCAGAGAGGCGGTATTCGCGCGGAAATGCGCTGATGCCGGAAGTGGGCAGGAAACTGCCAAGCGGAGTGGTACCGCGGAAGTTCATGGCTTTCGTCTCTTGATGCAACGGAGACGAAGGCCATTTTGTTTTTCCGGTCTTAATATTTATCTGATCGATCAGACGACAAGGAGGAAGCGACATGAAGCGCATCAAGATTTTTGACACCACCCTGAGGGACGGCGAGCAGTCCCCGGGCTGCAGCATGAATCTCCCGGAGAAGATCGAAATGGCGAAGCAGCTGGAAAAGCTGGGCGTGGACATCATTGAGGCGGGCTTCGCCATTGCCTCTCCCATGGACCACAAGAGCGTCCAGGCCATTGCCGGAGCGGTGACCAACTGCACCGTGGCCTCCCTGGCCCGCTGCACGAAGGGCGACATCGACGCCGCCTGGGACGCGGTGAAGGAGGCCAAGCACCCCCGTATCCATGTGTTCCTGGCCACCAGTGAGATCCACATGAAATACAAGCTGCAGATGTCCCCGGAGCAGGTGCTCCAGCGCATCAGCGACATGGTGTCCTACGCCAAGAGCTTCTGCGATGACATTGAGTTCTCCGCCGAGGACGCCTCGCGCTCTGACTGGGCCTTCCTCGCTCAGTGCTACTCCAATGCCGTGGCCGCCGGTGCCACGACCCTGAATGTCCCTGACACCGTGGGCTATTCCACTCCCGCGGAGATGGCGGAGCTCATCACCTACCTGCGCCAGAACGTGACCGGTGTGGAGAACGTGGACATCTCCGTTCACTGCCACAACGATCTGGGCATGGCCGTCGCCAACTCCCTGGCCTGCGTGAAGGCGGGCGCCACCCAAATCGAGTGCACTGTCAACGGCATCGGTGAGCGGGCGGGCAACGCCAGCCTGGAGGAGATCGTGATGGCCCTCCACACCCGCCGGGATTTTTACGACGCGGAGACCAACATCAATACGAAGCAGATCTACCGCTCCAGCAAGCTCCTCAGCAACATCACCGGCGTGCCTATCCCGCCCAGCAAGGCCATCGTGGGCGCTAACGCCTTTGCCCACGAGTCCGGTATCCACCAGCACGGCGTCATCGCCAACGCCCAGACCTACGAGATCATGAACTCCATGGATGTGGGTATTCCCCAGAACACCATGGTCCTGGGTAAGCACTCCGGCAAGCACGCCCTGCGTGAGAAGCTCATCTCCATGGGCTACGAGCTCACCGACGAGGAGCTGGAGAGCGTGTTCACCCGGTTCAAGGTGCTGGCGGACAAGAAAAAGAACATCACCGGCTCCGATATCGAGGCTTTGGTGCTCCACCGCCGCAACACCGCCATCGGCTCCTGCCGCCTCATCAGCCATGTGGTCAACGCCGGCGACGGCGTGCCCAACACCTCCTGCATTAAGCTCCAGCGGGAGGACGATGTGATGGAGGAGGTCGCCATCGGCTCCGGCCCCCTGGACGCCTCCTTCAAGGCCATCAACCGGATGCTGGGACTGGACATCAAGCTGGACAGCTTCAGCCTGAACGCCGTCACCGACGGCGAGGACGCCATCGGCGAAGCCGTGGTGAAGCTGGAGGACGCCAACGGCCGCCGCTATACCGGCACCGGCCTTTCCACCGATATCATCGAGTCCTCCATCCGGGCCTACGTCAACGGCATCAACAAGATGATGGAAGCGACCGCTTAAAGGAGGACGAGACATGGGAATGACAATGACGCAGAAGATCCTGGCCAAGCACGCGGGACTTGACAGCGTGCGGGCCGGACAGCTGATCCAGGCAAAGCTGGATCTGGTATTGGGCAACGACATCACCACTCCTGTTGCCATCAACGAGTTCGAGGCGGCGGGCTTCGGCAAGGTGTTCGATAAGAGCCGCATCGCCCTGGTGATGGACCACTTCGCCCCCAACAAGGACATCAAGGCCGCCACCCAGTGCAAGCAGTGCCGCACCTTTGCCCGGAAGTTCGACATCGACCACTACTACGACGTGGGCACCATGGGCATCGAGCACGCCCTCCTGCCGGAGCAGGGTCTGGTGGCCCCCGGCGAGGCGGTCATCGGCGCCGACTCCCACACCTGCACCTACGGCGCCCTGGGCGCCTTCTCCACCGGCGTGGGCTCCACGGACATGGGCGCCGCTATGGCGGCGGGAGAGACCTGGTTCAAGGTACCCTCCGCCATCAAGGTCAACCTGACCGGAAAGCTGAAGCCCTATGTCTCCGGCAAGGATGTGATCCTGACGCTCATCGGCATGATTGGTGTGGACGGCGCCCGGTATCAGTCCCTGGAGTTCACCGGTCCCGGCGTGGCAGAATTGAGCATCTACGACCGGCTGACGATCTCCAACATGGCCATCGAGGCCGGCGCCAAAAACGGCATCTTCCCCGTGGACGACGTGACCCGCGCCTACGTGGAAGGCCGTGTTGACCGCCCCTGGACCGCCTTTGAGGCGGACGAGGACGCCGAGTATGAGCGGACCATCGAGATCGACCTGAGCCAGGTGGAGTGCACCGTGGCCTGGCCGCACCTGCCGGAGAACGCCCACAGCGCCCGGGAGGGCAAAGACATCGCCATCGACCAGATCGTCATCGGCTCCTGCACCAACGGCCAACTCCCCGACATGGCCGCCGCCGCTGAAATTCTGAAGGGCCGCCATCTGGCCCCCGGCGTCCGGGGCATCATCATCCCCGCCACCCAGAGCGTTTACCGGGAGTGCATGCACCGGGGCTACACCGACATCTTCCTGGACGCAGGCTGTATCGTCTCCACCCCCACCTGCGGGCCGTGCCTGGGCGGCTACATGGGCATCCTGGCCGCCGGAGAGCGGTGCGTGTCCACCACCAACCGCAACTTCGTGGGCCGTATGGGCCATGTGGACAGCGAGGTCTACCTCGCCTCCCCCGCCGTGGCCGCAGCTTCCGGTATTGCCGGACATATCGCACATCCAGAGGAGGTCATGAACAAATGAACGCACACGGAATCGTACATCAATACGGGGATCACGTGGACACCGACGTCATCATCCCCGCCCGCTATCTGAATACCCAGAGCCACCAGGAACTGGCCTCCCACTGCATGGAGGACATCGACAAGACCTTCATCGCCAAGGTGAAGGACGGCGACATCATGGTGGCCGGCGTCAACTTCGGCTGCGGCTCCTCCCGGGAGCACGCCCCCATCGCCATCAAGGCCAGCGGCATCTCCTGTGTCATCGCTGCCAATTTCGCCCGCATCTTCTACCGCAACGCCATCAACATCGGCCTGGCTATTCTGGAGTGCCCCGCCGCCAGCGAGGGCATCGATGACGGGGACGAGGTAACGGTGGACTTCGATACCGGCGTCATCACCAACATCACCAAAAACGAGACCTACCAGGCGGAGCCATTCCCGCCTTTCATCAAGGACATGATCACCAAGGGCGGCCTGATGGCCTCCCTGAAAGCAAAGGAGGCCCGGGCATGAATAAGACGATTGCCATCATCAAGGGCGACGGCATCGGCCCCGAGATCGTGACCGAAGCCATGGCCGTGCTGGACACCGTGGCCGCCAAATTCGGCCACACCTTTACCTATCAGGACGCCCCCATGGGCGGCAATGCCATCGACACCTTCGGCGTGCCCCTGCCGGACTCCAGCCTGGAGACTTGCATGAAGTCCGACAGCGTGCTGCTGGGCGCCGTGGGCGGCCCCAAGTGGGATGACCAGCCCGCCGACAAGCGGCCGGAGCGGGGCTTGTTGAAGCTCCGGGGCGCCATGGGGCTGTACACCAACGTCCGGCCCGCCCGGATGTTCTCTGACCTGTCCGCGTCCTGCCCCCTGCGCCCGGATATCGCGGCCAAGGGCATTGACTTCGTGGTGGTCCGGGAGCTCATCGGGGGCGTGTATTTCGGCGAGCACTCCACCGCTGAGGTAGACGGTGAGCAGAAGGCCACCGATATCATGGCCTACTCCGAGCATGAGATTCGGCGGGTAGCCCATGTGGCCTTCCAGATGGCCCGGAAGCGCCGCAAGCGGGTAACCTCCATTGACAAGGCCAACGTGCTGGATACCTCCCGCCTGTGGCGGAAAACCGTGACGGAGGTTGCCAAGGAATACCCCGATGTGGAACTGCTCCACATATACGTGGACAACGCCGCCATGCAGATCGTCCGGGACCCCAGCCAGTTTGACGTTATCGTGACGGAAAACCTGTTTGGTGACATCCTCTCCGACGAGGCCAGCCAGATCACCGGCTCCATCGGCATGATCCCCTCCTCCAGCATGGGCGAGGGCACCCGGGGATTGTACGAGCCCATCCACGGCTCCGCCCCGGACATCGCGGGCCAGAACAAGGCCAACCCCATCGGCACCATTCTGGCGGCGGCCATGATGCTGCGGTACAGCTTCGATATGGCGGCGGAGGCCGACGCCATCGAAGCCGCCGTGGACGCCACGCTGAAGGCGGGTATCCGCTGCGGCGATATCTGGCAGGACGGCTGCACGCTGGTGGGCTGCCGGGAGATGGGCGCGGCGATCCGCAGCCGCATCTGAGCCCGACGGGGGCGCCGAGATCCCCCCCAAAATGTATGCTCGTTTTTCCCCGCACGTTTAAACTCTAAGTCAAAACCTCCGGCTTAGTCTTAATCTCATTAAGATAAGCAACAGACCAGACCGTACGTAAGGCGGTCTGGTCTGCGTTTGCAAATATTTGCAAATAATTGAAAAAAGCCACAAAAAACACTTGACAAAACGGGAAAAATCGGAGGTTACGCCGATGAGAAACTACCCAAAAGCCCTGAAAAGAAAACTTCTGGATACCATATGCCAAATGCGGAAGGAACTGTCCAAATACACAACTGATCCCAAACGGGACTTCACGCGAAATCGAAAGCTGCCCTTTGAAACGATGTGCAGAACGATACTCTCCATGAGCGGACAAAGCCTGAATGTAGAACTGCAGCGGCAGTTTCGCTATGATCCGACAGCGGCAACTACATCGACCTTCGTTCAGCAGCGGGGAAAGGTTCTTCCGACGGCCTTTGAAGAAATCTTACGCCGGTTTACTTACCAAAACCGTCCCATACGAAGGTGGAACGGGTACACACTGCTGGCGGTGGATGGTTCCCATGTGCAGATTCCAAGTGACATTCACGACGAGGCAACCTACTTTAACAGCACCAAGGGCGGGCGCGGATATAGCCTGCTGCATTTGAACGCTCTGTACGACTTGGAAAGTCAACTCTATCTGGACGCCGTCATACAAGACGGCCGGGAGGAGCACGAATCTCGGGCGCTTGTGGAATTAGTGGACCGGTCGGAACTCACAGAACCGGCCATTCTCATAGCGGACCGCGGCTATGAGGCGTACAACAACATGGCGCACATAGAGCAGAAGGGCTGGAAATATCTGATCCGCGTAAAAGACAAACGGGGCATACTTTCAGGGCTTAAGCTGCCTGATGCACTGGAATTTGACACGGCTTTCAGTTATTTCCTGTCCAAACGCCTCACAAACCGTATCCGCCGGGAGCCTCAGAAGTACCGCTGGATTCCCAGCAAGGTTCATTTCGACTATATCAGGGACAAGAGCGATGCGTTGTATCCGATCTCCTTCCGTGTGGTCAGATTTGCGGTCAAAGAGGGCCTGTACGAGACCGTGATCACCAACCTTCCCGCAGACCGGTTCCCGCCCTCGCTGCTCCGTGAGCTTTACCACAAACGCTGGGGTATCGAGACATCTTTCAGAGATTTGAAATACACCCTTGCGCTGACGCACTTTCATGCCAAAAAGCGTCCATTCATCAAACAGGAGATCTTTTCCAGAATGACGCTCTATAATTTTGCCTCCTTGCTTCGTCTGCATGCCTCTTTTACGCAGCCGGAGGGTAAATATCTCTACCGCGTTAACGCCGCTTTCGCCGCTCACTTTGCACGGGAGTTCCTGCTTGGCTTTGTTCCTGCGGCCAAAGTGAAATCTTTGATCGCAAAGTTTCTGCTTCCTGTCCGGCCTGGCCAGCAAAAACCGAGGAATATGCGCGTGAAGCACCCAACCAGTTTTCAGTACCGGATGATTTGAGCTTGTTTCATATTCGTTTTTCGCGGAGGAAACTCCGCGCTTTTGTCGTGCCTTTTGTCTGATGTATGTGTATACTAAACCACCTCCGAGATTCTCTCCCGGAGGCGGCTACATTGGGGTGCTTATCTTAATGAGATTACGGCTAAGCCGGAGGCTTGAGTAAGCCCTGGGCTTTATAGGGACAAAGCCCCTTAAGGGGCCCGAAAAGATTTGCCGACCGCATTGCTTTCTCGGGCTACCCCTTAAGGGGTTTTTGTTATGCCTTGGTATTCTTGCTACCCGTAAACGGGTCTGCGAATTCCTTGATGCTTATTTGGTCGGCTATTTGGTTCTCTTGCAGCTGGTTTTGGATGTAAGTCTTAATTGCTTTTTTCTTCCGCCCTACTGTGTCTACGAAATACCCTCTGGCCCAGAAATGTCTGTTTCCATACTTGTACTTAAGATTTGCGTGTCGGTCGAATATCATCAGGCTGCTTTTTCCTTTTAGATACCCCATGATCTGCGATACGCTATACTTTGGAGGAATACTGATCAGCATATGGATATGATCCGGACACGCATACCTTAACCTTCGCTCTTTTCTTGGCTATTGGTTGTCATTTATCAATATCTGTCCAAGGAATACCTGCTGCAGCAAGTTTGTTACTCCTTGGGGTGCCTGGATAGTAGCAATCATCAGAAGGTCGCCATCCACCTCGGCCCAGTTGATGTCATAGCCCGCATTACGGATAAGCTGTGTCAAGAAAGCCCTCTGGGTTCTGCCGTTGCCCTCTCTGAAAGGGTGCAGATAATTGGTTGCGCAATAGAAGTCCACAATTTTCTCCACAAACTCATCGTGGGGAAGTCCTTTAAAATAGTTCTGTTCTTTGAGACGGTCAAAAATCAGATCAGCCTGATGCTCAATATTCTCAGCCGGGCAGAAATTCGTTCCCTTCTTGCTGATATTCACGGTGCGAACTTGTCCCGCCCAATCGTATAAGTCAGAGAAAAGAAAATAGTGGATGGCTTTATAGTGGGCAAAGTCAAAAACGCCTTCAAGCGGATGCTGTTCCAGCTTGGAAGCGTTAATGTAGGTAGCAAGTGTCTGGGCCTCATTCAATGCGGCCTCATCGCGGATATTCAGTTTATTGATCAGCACCGCGGTACCAGGGTAGCAGTTATCCTGGATAGGATCGATGCTGTACGCCATGCCTTATGTCCTCCCGACAGATTCAGAAAAACGCTTCAGGACTTCCGCTGTCGTCGTTTCACCTCGCAGCACACGCTCACATTGCGTTTTCATTTCAGACGTCACACGATAGCCTTCCATGCGGACGGAGGCCTCGGCGTTTTTCATGGAAACTGTGTAATTCTTTTTACCTGCTCTGTACATAGAAAAGGCTCCTCGCTAAAATTAGCGAGGAGCCTGGAGCTGATGGCCGGATTTGAACCGGCGACCGCTGGTTGTTGGTAAGGCAGTATAAAACCAAATTTGATTGTCCAGCTTATGGTACATGTGATATGATACTTTCAGAATGGAGATAACATCTTATTTTGGGGGGTAAGTAAAATGACAGAGTCTCTGCTAACTCGGAATGGAAAAGTTCTCCTCGATAAGTTGATGCAGCTCCCGCCGGATCTCCATCAGCTAAAAGACGAGTTGGAGCGCGGAATCTATACTGCCAAAGATGTCACTACGGCTGCTATACAATATCTCGATAATTGCGCCGAAGAACAGGCAGAGGAAAGCGATCCGTATACACCTCTCGGCACGCCGACCGCCACTCCAAAACTGCACAGCGCTTATGCCTTTGAACTCATTCAGCTCTTGCTTCATTACGGCTTAGATCCAAATGGGGTCTATGACGGCAGCAATGTCCTATGGAGCCTGCGATACATTGATAACGGCTATATAGCAGCGGACACTCTGGCCTTGCTTCTGGAGCATGGAGGCAAAATAAACCTTCAGCTCGACGGCGACGACCTATTCAGTGACATTGATTTTTCTGTCATGTTCGATGCCTTCAATCAGGAGAACCGCCAGCGATATGATGCGCTGGTACATTTATGGTTTGTATGTTTGGGATACGGTGGAGTGCCGAAAAACGGAACGGCTCCAGTCGAGACATTCCACGGATTCGATCTTCGCAATTTACGCGATCATCACAACTTTACATTCGGCCTGTCCTGGGTACCAGGTCATGGAGAAAACTGGTCGCTTCATATTTTTGACAAGCACACGCTATGGGAAGTCGCCCGTCTGTAAAGGCACAGAAACATTTACACCAACCGATGAAGCAGATTGTATTAGTCAACAAACCAGAGAGGACTCCCGCCAAGTCCTCTCTGGTTTGCTTTTCTTACGCCGTCTGGACCTCACGCTGTGTCGGCTCAGCCTTGATGACCTCACCCTCGCAGCCGCCTTCGGCTTTCCTGCTGATCAGTCCGATAAATTTATAGTAGATATCCACCTGCTGCGTTTTGACGCCGTCCGGTCCGACTACTTTTTCATGCACCACGATCTTCTCAATCAGCTCGTTAAGAATATACGGCGTTAGTTCCTGAATGTTCGTGTACTTCCAAATCAGAGGGATGAATTGTTGGATGTTGTTGTAGACCTCATCGTTCTTGGCAATCTCCGCCGCCAATTCTTCCCGCCTGTTACGCAGCTCGATCTGTTCCCGCTCGTACTTGGGAGCCATTGCTTGATACCGTTCCTCGCTGATTTTCTCCAGCGCCACATCTTCATAGAGTTTGTTGAGAATTTTTGTCAGCTCATCCAAGCGTTTATCCACCTTTTTCAGTTCTCGGCGGCAGCGCTCAACATCTGCTTTTTGCCGCTCTTCTTTGACTGCCATCAGCATGTCCATGTAGTCCTGCACATGGCGGCGGGCTTCCAGCGCATTGCGGCGAATATCCTCCAGTACCAGGCGGTTCAATGTCACCCACCCGATGGCGTGGGAGGTACAGCGTTCTTTGCCGTAGTTTTTGTATACCCAGCAAGAGAAGCCGGTGTACCGTCCCTTTCTCTTGTCGTAGCTGACGTTCAGCGATGAGCCGCAGTCAGCGCACTTCACCAGTCCCGCAAAGGGCTGAATCTCTCCGGTTCCGTTTTCCCTGCGCCGTGCTTTCATCATCTGATGCACGGTGTCCCACAGTTCCTGTGTGATGATAGCCTCATGGGTATGCTCCGCAACCACCCACTCCGACTCGTCTGCAGCAATGCGGTGCTTATCGAAGAAGCCTTTGGTTTTGGTTCGACCGAACACCACCTTGCCGAGATACACGGGGTTGTCCAGAATCATCCGCACGGAGGTAGCATGCCAGTCAAAGGGTTTTCGCCAGTAATCACTGTTTTTATAGTAGTCAGGATTGTTCTGATTGAAGTACGCCTGGGGATTGAGGATTTTTCGCTCCCGCAGGATCTTCGTCATGCGCACGTACCCAATACCGTCAGCGAACATTTGGAAAATACTTTTCACCACTTCGGCGGCTTCCGGGTCGACGATCAGGTGATGCCGGTCATTGGGATCTTTGAGATAGCCAAAGGGCGCGCGGCTGCCGATAAACATCCCGCTTCCGGCTCGCGCCCGATGTGCTGCTTTGGTCTTGGTGGATGCCTGCCGCGCGTAGAGCGAGTTGATGACATTGGTCATCGGCAGCATCAGATTATCCAGGCCATTCTTGGAATCAACACCCTCCGCCACCGCAATGAAGCGGATTCCCTTTTCCTCGAAGTAGTGTTCAATGTACAGTCCCATCTGCGCATACTCACGGCCAAAGCGGGACAGGTCTTTTACGATGACCGTGTTGATTTTCCCGTTCTCGATGTCATCGATCATGCGCTTAAATTCCGGGCGTTCGAAGTTTGTCCCGCTCCATCCGTCATCGCAATAGTAGTCGGCAATGCGGATGTTATGCTCTTTGCAGTACTGCGTCAGCAGCGTTTTCTGTGTTTGGATGCTACCGGATTCCCCGGCGCTGCCATCGTCCTGACTCAATCGGCAATAGATTGCTCCGTTTTCCTGTTCCATCAAGTGTCCTCCTTCTCATATGGTTCAGACACACAATACCCACGACGGTCAGGAATAGCCATATCCAAACCCACTGAAGTTTCATTCGTAAGTTTGTCCAGTTCAGACGAACGAAAGTCTCTTTTTATGAGTTCGGCCATCTTGTTTCGGATCTCTACATCTCCGCCGTAGTGACTGACGGTCACATATCTGACGCCGTGGATAACGGTAACATTTTTCAAGCAATCGCCTTCGTATAAAAACACCTTAAAGACCTCCCATCGTTTGCTGCTGTTCTTCGTTCTTCTGCTCTGTATTCTCCTGTGCCTTGTGTGTTAACACAATGGCGGTACCTGCGAGGGCGCCGAGCACCACACCAACATTTTCAGCTTCCTGCTTTGCCTGAATGCGCCGACGCTTTTCTTCGGTATCCCCACTGTCATCGTCCGCCATTTCCTCCAGCAGCTCAAGACCGCACAGTCCAGTGCGAAGAGCAGCTGTCAAAAGAGTAGGCTTCGCACATTGCTGAGTACCGTCGCCGCGCCGTACCACACTGCCAACACCGCCGCGATCAAAACCAGTATCAGTGCGATCCATTTGACCGGCGTAAGGAAGTAGAAGTCTGGGAGCCAGTCCAACCATTTGCAGGTACGCTTCGCGTTCTTCTTCCCAGCCTGTTCCAGCAGCCGGTTGATCTGCGCCAATGATTTCTGTGATTCCGTCAGAGAGTTCTGCACTGCCGTCAAATCGATATACATTTTCAGGGCGGGCAGCGCTTTCCTGATCTCCTCCAGCTCCCAGCAGACTTCTTTCATCTGCCGTGTCAAACTCGTCAGTGCTTCCGGCAGTGGGCACTGGATCACGATAGGCGTCACTGGCTGCGTTGTGGGATTCGGCTCTGTGCTGTTGGGCTGATTCATCTGCTTTAATTCTTTCAGCGTTTTCGTCCGCTCGACGATTGGCAAGTTTTGCTCGTATTCTGAACTCATATTCCATGACCTCCTTAAGATACTTATCCTCGTGCAGCTTGCTGTCGCGGCACTTCGTGCCGTCCGGCGTGGTGTAGGTAATGCTCTTGCGGCCGCTCTCCCAGCGGACAGCATAGCCCTCGGACTCCATCAGAGAAATGAATTCCGTGCGGCTACCAGCGTATCGCATACACTCATCCACCGTGTTTGCCAGCCGTAGCTTCCAGCTCTGTCCTTTGAGTGCGGTGTGATATTCAGCGCCGCCCATGCCGCGGGCATGGCGGTGAACACTGGGCTGGAACACCGGCAGTCCCAGCTCCTGGCAGATGGCATCGTTGCGTTGCTTCAGCTCCTGCACCTGTTCTTTTGCCAGGTGCAGTTTTTTGCCTGTTTCAAAGTTGACCGAGTTGATGATGCAGTGGGAATGGATATGCTCACGGTCAACATGGGTGCAGATGAGGACTTCGCAACCCTCAAAGTATTCTGAGAGCCGCCTCGCCGCTTCGTGCGCGATCACAGGATCGACCGTCTCTCCTTTTGGAAAGCTCTGTACCATGTGGTAGAACATCACACCGCTGCCCTTGTGGTAGAGTGCTTTCGTGTTGAGAAATTCATCGTAGGCTGTTTGCGGCTGGCAGTTGATACCGCTTATGAGTTGCTCGCCCTCCCATAAGGTTTTCTTTTCCTGCATGACGTAGAATATCACGCCGCCCATCGCACCGCGGGATTGTGTTCCCTTTTTGTAGTTCACAAAATGTACGACCGCGATAACGCTCACCGTCCTTCCGCTAGTGTGCGCAGAGCAGCATTGACCTCGGCCAGTTCCCGGGCGGCATTGTCCAGGCTGATGATCTGCACCTTGCCCATGTTGGCTAAGACGGTCAGTCGGTTGAGGTTGCTGCCGATGCCCTTGAGCTGCCGGAGCAGTTCCTTTTGCTCGTCGATGACGATGATTTGTTTACCGAGGCAGCAGGCAGTGACATAGTCGCTCATAGACATTCCAGATTTTGCCGCCAGTATCTTGATTTTCGTGCGGTTTTCAGAAGTCATCCGAGTGCTGAATTTAATATCCTTTTTCATACTATTTTCTCCAATCGTAGATATAAAGTGGGTATGGGCTTCTGCCCGAAAATGGGGTGTGGGGCCTTGCCCCGGCGTTTGGCAGGGAGCCGGCTGCGCCGGTGACCAGACAAACGCGATGCTGGCCCCTCCTAAAGGAGGGAAAAATCTCCCCGCCAGGGCTTTTTTAAGATTTCGGCCAAAAGCGGCCCCTGACGGCCTCCCTGCTGGCCTGCGGGAGGTTTACCCGGCTTTCCCGGAAAAGCCCCGCAAACCGCCAACAAACCGCCTTCAACGGCTTAACCGTCCCGTGACAGCTGTGACGGCTGTGACAGGAAATTTGCCACTGGCGCTGTCTCGGTTTTGCCGTCATTCCCGTCACTGCCGTCACTCCCAAAGCAGAGAATGCTCAGTGTGCGGGAATCCCTGGTGCGGTGAGCCGCAATGTGGATTCCGTTTTGCTCCAGCTCTCCCGCGTACTTCACCAGCTTCTTGGAGAGGACGCTGGGCAGGATGCTCTCTCCCGTCCGTGCTTCCAGCAGTTCGCTCAGCTCCGTGGCCGTCCCCTCGAAGCTGTGCAGCCCTTTCAGGAAATCAGAGAGGAAAGTTACCTCCGGGTCAACACCCGGAGCGTCCTCCTCCACTGGCTCTGTCAGCACCCAGGTGTGGGTGTCCTTTTGAAAGCGGAGCGGCAGCTCCCGGTACTCAATGTCCCGGCCCGTGCAGTACAGTGTGGCCTCGCCGCTGCCCCGCTTGCGCTCCTTCAGCACGAAGCTGGAGTCTGTTGCGCCGCTGATGCCTGTGGTCCCGGAGATCATGTTCAGCGGGTCCTCGTCGTTCATCTTCCGCAGGTGGTGGATGAGCAGGATGGCGATGCCGTACTCATCCGCCAACCGTTTCAGTGCCGTGATGTCCCGGTAGTCGCTGGCGTAGGGGTTGGCGTTCTCACCGGGCTGCCGTACCTTTTGCAGTGTGTCGATGACTACCAGCGCTGTCCCCGGATGCTCCGTCAGAAAGCCCTTTAGCTGTTCCTCCAGTCCGCCGCCGATGCTCCCCGCAAGTGTAGCAAAGTGCAGCGTGTCCGGTGCGTCCTCTGTGATCTGGAACAGCCGATTCTGGATACGGGTGAGGCTGTCCTCCAGGCAGAGATAGAGTACCGTCCCCTTGGTCACTGCGAAGTCCCACACGGATTCTCCCTTCGCAACGCAGAGGCAGAGCCACAGCGCCAGCCAGGACTTACCGACTTTCGGAGCGCCCGCCAGAATGTGCAGCCCCTCCGGCAGCAAGCGGTCCACCACAAACCGAGTGGCTGGCAGCGGCGTTGACAGCAAAGTGTCCGCGTCGATGGTTTGTAATTTTGACATGATTCTTTATCCCCCTTCTTGGATTTCGTTTCCCGGCATGATAAACTGTACAGGAAAGAACGTGATTCTTACATGTCAAAGTAAGATCGCCGCTTTTTGCAAAAGTTGCTGCGACGGGAGGTGTTCGTATGGAGGGAAAAAGGAAACCCGGTATCTATCTTGTGACAGACACCGGGGCAGAGATCGAACTCATATTGGCAGACGCGGACGGGCACGAAATGCTGCTTTCCAAGAGAACGCCTGCGGAGGACCTGGTTTCGTTTGTGAACCGTGACTTTTCAGAGTATCAGAGGAAGGTCAACGCCCTTTGGGAAACACACCCGCTGTTTGAACCGCACAACGACGTCCTACTCTCAGAATATCTGGACTTCATAGCGAAGGCCCTTCCGCTGACCGAAATGATTCGGGAGCTGGACCCCGCCGCGTATCTGGACGTGACCTTGCAGGCAGCCCAGGCGCAGGCAATGAAGGATAACGGCGATCCGCTGTTCCTCTCCGGAAAGGGTGCGGCCATTGAACAGGCGCTCAGCACGCCTTTCCGTATTCAGAACCGACTGCGGAATCTTTTCGAGATCGTGTTCGCGTATTCCGAGCGGGACACGCAACAGGAGCGGTTCCAGACCTTAGAACAGACCTGGCCTGGGATCATTGACCGGGACTACGCTGTACGCTTCATCCCGCAGCAAGACTCCAAATCACCTGTGGGAACAAGACGGGAATATCATCCCGACGGCTTATATGAGCTATACCTCATTGAGCTCTCTCTTTATTTTCAGCAGAACAAAAAGCGAATTGCCCGCTGCGAGAACTGTTGGAGATATTTTGTTCCCAGGACCACTGCGGAGACACGATATTGCGACGGAGAGGTAAACGGCATTCCCTGTAAAAAGGCCGGGCCAAACAATAAGCGCAAACTGGAAGCGGATTTAGATCCGGCTGTGGATACCTACAATCGTCTGCGGCGAAGCCTGTCGGAGTGTGTAAAACGGTATGAGGATGCCGCTCCATGGGAACGGGAGAACATGGTCCAGTTTGACGTCCAGCAGTACGATGCCTGGATCGTCATGGCGCAGGAAATGAAAAAGCGGTATCTGGCACACGAGATCACAGCGGAGGAATTTTTGAGTGCCATTGATGTTTTTGATCATCAACCGCACAAAGTGCAGAAGCTGCAACGACCCGAACCCCAAAAGTCACTCTGGCATCGGCTCATCAAGCAGAACATTGATTTTGATCCTGCCCGCGAGCTTCCTGCTATGAATATTCTGGACTTGAGACAGGAGAATGCAGAATGGGTTGTAAATTTCGCAACCACAAGTCCATCTGCACGGGGAAAGAAGTCCACCTTCAC
>CAMAZB010000016.1 GCA_945862785.1 uncultured Clostridia bacterium
GCTACGCCCGGTTGCGCTCCGAAACGTCCTGCGGGCCAGCCGCGCACACCCTTCCCGTTTTCCTACATTTCCGGGTTTATCGACAGCCTGAGTCCCCGGCCAAATGGCCGGGGACGTAAAACAGCATCAAAGCGTGGAACGCTTTGATGCGTTGACCGGGATGACAGGCGAGATCCGCCCCTTGTGCGGAACGGAAACAGCCTGGACCTTCAGGCGTCCGGGCTGTTCGTCTTGCGGAGCACACCATACAGGGCTTGCCCCTGTATAGAAGTGCGCTCTTTTCTGAGCAATGGTCCAATAAATTGAGTTATTGTGGCTTTTCAAAAACTTTTGCGTGCTCAACAATGATTTACGGATTATATATGCGCTGCATACCCACAACATATCCGTCCTGGATAGTAATCGTTGTATTATTCGGGATGAAATGGTATTCGATTTCAGTGTTCTCCGTAAGAAAATCGCCAGGATAATAAGTACAGGGGCCTCTTTCCAGATCGGATGAATCCTCAAATTCAAAGTCAGCAGAAACAGGAATCGTCACTTCTCCAAGCTCGTAGTACTGTTTTAAGTCATCAAAACCATTTGCATAGAACACGGTTTCGTCGTTGGAGACCAACTCATAGCCTCCGTATTCCAGACCGCCGTTGATGATAACAGCGCCATTTTCGTTATGCTCCAAAGAGGTTACTTCCACTTCTTGCTGGCAGATCGTAATCTGATCTCCTACCTTCAGCGCACTGATATCTACCATGTCATAGAGATCATAGGTATATACTTTAACCCTCAACTGCATCGTTCCCGTGTCATCAACAAAAGCATCCCCTTTATTAAAGGATACCGCTACTGTACAATCATCCAGATGATCCAGATCAATGGATGTCGGCAGAGGGGATACAGTGACCGCTTCTGAAGAAGATCCATCAGACGGAATATCCGAATCAGGCTTCGTGCTTGCCTGGGAGTGTTCGGGTTTGCTATTGGAGCAGCCAGTCAATGCTAACAGAGCCATTGCCAAGGTGCAAGCAACAAAAAATTTGCTTTTCATATGATTGCCTCCATGATATTACAATATGCCTTTTGCAGTCTCACTAACATAAACGGTTTGAGTTTTAAAAAGTTTCATGGTTGCAAATACTTTTTGTTTGCACTTGTTATTTCATCAGTTCGCACACCAGGTCGGTGTAGCCGGAGGGGTCGTCCAGCGGCAGGCCCGCGATGAGCAGGGCCTGACTGTACAGCAGCTGCGCGTACTTTTTCGCCTTCTCAGGGTCTTCTGCCACGGCGTTTTCCAGGGCCTGGAACACGGGATGCTCCACATTCAGCTCCAGAATGCGGTCGGCTTTGATGGGGGAGTCGGGCTGGACGGCCTGGAAATACTTTTCCATCTCAAAGCTCAACCCCTCGCCGGCGGTGAGGCAGACGGGGTGGGACTTCAGACGGGTGCTGGCCTTGACTTCCTTGACCTTGCCGCCCAGGGCCTCCTTCACGAAGTCAAAAGCGGCCTTGTGGCTGTCGGCGGCCTCCTCGGCCTTCTTCTCCGCGCCCTCCTCAATCTCCTGGTCCAGGATGGAGCGCAGCTCCTTGCCGTCCTTGTCCCGGACCACCTGGGCGCAGAACTCGTCGATGTCCTCGGTGAAGTACAGAATCTCGATGCCCTTGTCCTTCAGCAGCTCTGTCTGGGGCAGCTTATCCACCTTATCCAGCGTCTCGCCGGCGGCGTAGTAGATATACTTCTGGTCCTCCTTCATGCGGCCCACGTACTCCTCCAGGGTGACCAGCTTCTTCTCGGTGGAGGAGTAGAACAGCAGCAGATCGGAGAGCAGGTCCTTACCTGCGCCGTAATTGGCGGTGACGCCGAACTTGATCTGGCGGCCGAAGTTTTTCCAGAAGGTCTCGTAGCCCTCCCGGTCGTCCTTCATCATCTTGACCAGCTCGTTCTTGATTTTCTTCTCCAGGTTGGCGGCGATGACCTTTAGCTGCCGGTTATGCTGCAAAAGCTCACGGGAGATGTTCAGGCTCAGGTCGGGGGAGTCCACCACGCCCCGGACGAAGCGGAAGTGCTCCGGCAGCAGGTCGGCGCACTTGTCCATGATGAGCACGCCGTTGGAGTAGAGCTGCAGCCCCTTTTCATACTCCTTGGTGTAGTAATCGTAGGGGGTGGCGCCGGGGATGAACAGCAGCGCCTTGTAGGTAACGGCGCCCTCGGCGGACACGGTGATGACCTTCTGGGGGTCGGTGTAGTCGTGGAACTTGTCCCGGTAGAACTTGTTGTACTCCTCGGGCTTCACGTTGGCCTTCCGGCGCTGCCAGATGGGCACCATGGAGTTGAGGGTCTCGACTTCCGTGTAGGTCTCATACTCCGGCTTGTCGTCGGGGCATCCCTCTTTCTTGCGGGTTTTGCTGACCTCCATACGGATGGGGAAGCGGATATAGTCGGAATACTTCCGCACCAGCTCCTGCAGCCGCCAGGACTCCAGGAACTCGCTGTACTTCTCGTCGTCGGTGTCGGGCTTGACGTGCATGATGATGTCCGTGCCAACGCCGTCCTTCTCGCACTCGGTGATGGTGTAGCCGTCGGCGCCGGCGGACTGCCACATGTAGGCGGTGTCGCTGCCGTACTTCTTGGTCACCACGGTGATGTGGTCCGCCACCATGAAGGCGGAGTAGAAGCCCACGCCGAACTGGCCAATGACGTCGGTGTCCTTGGCATCGTCGCCCACTTCCTGCTTGAACTTATAGGAGCCGGAGGAGGCAATGACGCCCAGGTTGTTCTCCAGGTCCTCCTTGTCCATGCCGATGCCGTTATCGGACACGGTGATGAGCCGGTTTTCTTTGTCCACCTTCAGCTCGATTTTGAAATCCTTGCGGTTCAGGCCCACGGTCTCATCCGTCAGCGCCTGGTAGCACAGCTTGTCGCAGGCGTCGCTGGCGTTGGAGATGATCTCCCGCAGGAAGATCTCCTTGTGGGTGTAGATGGAGTTGATCATCAGATCCAGAAGCCGCTTGGATTCCGCTTTAAATTGCTTTTTTGCCATAATGTGGTTGCACTTCCTTCATTTTATTTTTTATCAACAAGCAAATATAGCATAGCGGACCGGGAAAATAAATGACCATTTTGTAAATTCTGGTGGGAGGGAGTTGTTTCGCCGTGGCTTTGCGAGTAAAATACAAGACAACACCGCACAAACCACTTTTGGCGAATTGTGCGGCGCTGCCTGAAACCAGTTTACAAAAGGGGAGTCCCGCACTATGAGCTTTTTCCAAAAAATCGGAAATGCCATTGTTCGGTTCATGTATGGCCGCAACGGCATGGACTATCTGAACCGGACGCTGTTCTGGGGATATATAGGCGTTTTCCTGGCACAGATCCTGTTTAATATCTTGCGGCTGGGGGTCCCCGCTCTGATCTGCGAAGCCCTGCTGTGGCCGCTGATGCTCCTGATCCTGTTCCGGATGTTCTCCAAGAACCTGCCGAAGCGGCGGGCGGAGAACCAGAAGTTCTGGAACTGGTGGTGCGGCGTCAAGAGCCGCAATGCCGGCGCCAAGGCCCGCCACGCCGACAAGGACCACAAGTATTTCACCTGCAAGACCTGCGGCACGGTGTGCCGGGTGCCGGTGGGCAAGGGGAAGATCATCATTACCTGCCCCAAATGCGGCGCTCAGATCCACGCCAAAACATGAAAAATGCCCCCGTATGCCTGGCATACGGGGGTCGTTTTATGTGTCATCGGACAGTTTTTCCTCCTCGGACGGCGCCTGATTGTGCGTTCTGGCGTAGGTGTCCAGCAGATGGACAAACTGCTGGCGGCGTTCATCCCGGCTGCGGAGTTGGATGCGGTCCAGCAGGGGGCACAGGACGGCCAGCTCCTCCGGGGTCAGTTCGGCGGTGAGCCATTCGAAGTAAAACGACTCCGCCTCCACCTTGGCGTTTCGGATGGCACGGCCTTTATCCGTGATGTAAAGCTGCTTTCGCCGTCCGTCTCCGGGATGGGGGCGGCGCTCAATGTAGCCTCCGGCCTCCAGCTTGGCGGCCCGGCGGGCAATGGTGCTCTTGTCCTGGGCGTATTTTTTTCGGAGCTGCTCCTGGGTGATGCCGGGGCGGTGCTCAATGGTGTGGATCATGTCGTAATCGGAAAGGGTCAGATCGGTGTTGCCCAGCGCTTTGGCCACGAACCGCTGCACGTCCCGGTCGATCTTGCGGATACGGCGTCTGGTTGGATCCATAAAATGCTCCCCCTCCTGCTGTAAGATACTATTATGATAGCTGGTCTTCCACGTTTCGTCAATTATCATGGGGACAATTCGACGGTTTGCACAAAATGTTGTGAGGCGCAACGGTTTTAGTTGACTTCTGCAACCAGGGAGCATATGATACAGTCGTGGGAAATCCACGGACAGGAACACCTTGCCGACCGGGAACGGCAAGCCTGAAACAGTTGGGACTGATCACCCCAACGCTTCCATTCATTTGCAAGAAGCCTTTTGATCGATAGGATGAAAAAGGCATGGAGAGAGGGAGTCTTGAGACTCCCCCTCTCCATTTTACTTTCCCGTGAAAACCACCGGTCCCAGCCTTATGCGGCGTTGAGCGGATACACGATGCCGCCCACGGAGATGCTTTCCAGTTCCTCCAGGGGGATGATCTCGTCAAAGACCTCGCCCTTGTCGCAGACGGTGACACCGTGGTCCGGCTTGATGCTGCCGCCTCCGGCGCGGGGACCTCCAGCACCTCATCCAGGCCGCAGATCCGCTTCCGCCAGGGACTTTTCAAGAGGTCCTTGCAGGCGTTGGCCGCCATCCGCAGGACGTAGGCCCGCTCATGAGAGGGACTTTCAAAGTCCCTCGGCTCCGTCAGCAGCTTGACGAACACCGTCTGGCATACGTCCTGGGCGTCGTGGGTGTTTTTTAAATAGGTGTAGCTCAGGCGGAGGATGGCGTCGGCATAAGTCTCCGCCAGGTATTCCGCCCGTTCGGTTGGATTCATCAAATCAGCTCCTTCAAGCGCGCTCATATAGGATACGACTGGGAGGACCGGAAACTTTCAGCGCACATGAAAAAAGAGCGGCACTGCCGCTCCTTTTTGCTCACTCCATGACGATGAGGGCGATGAGCTCCACCGGCTCATCCGTTTTGTTCTCCAGACCGTGGGACTGGCCGTAGCCGGTGGCGCAGATGTCTCCGGCGTGGACAAGGACCTCCTTGCCGTCGTCGTTGAACACGGCCTCGCCCTTGATGATGTAGTAGAACTCCGTCTCGTGCTGGTGGTCGTGATAGCCGATGGAACAGCCGGGGTCCACCGTAATGTGGGCGAACATCCGGCCGTGACCGTACAGGCCTTCCTTGTCGGTCAGCTCCTTGATGTGGATGAGGCCCTTGCCCTCCTGGATGCAGGCGTCCTTCCGGGGGCAGTTTTCAGACAGTGTGTACATACGCGTTCCTCCTCCCGCCCCGCCCTTGCACGGGCGGCGGCAGCATGATAAAATGAATTATCTTCATTATCATATCAGACCTGCGGGGGCTTGTCCAGCCGCGGGAAAGGAGCCATATATGAAAAAATTATCTCTGCTGCTGGCGCTGGCCCTGCTGCTCACCCTGACCGCCTGCAAGCAAAAAGAGCAGGAGCCCCCTACGCCCCCGGAACTTGTAGAGGAGGATGTCCTCCGCCTGAAGGAGCTGCGCCTGGAATTCCCCCGAAGCGGCCTGGGCAAGGACCAGCTTGCCAGAGCGATGAAGGAGCTGCCGGAGCTGCTCAGGACATATTTTGAGGAAACGGGTACAGTGGAAGTGGAGCGGGTCATTGTGACTGTGGGCAGCTCCCCCGCGTCCACCGCCCAGGCTTTGGAGGAGGGCCATGTCGACCTGGCCTTCCTGCCGGGAACGATCGCACTGGACGGCCCAGTGGTGCTGCTGGCGGACGCGTATCCGCTGAATGACGGTACCCTGCAGGCCGGGAGCCGGGGGCTGCTGTGCGCCGCGCCCACGGAGTACGGCGGGCAGTTGGATACCCGGGTTTCCAGCGGCAAGCCCCTGTCCCTCGCCGAGGTGGAGCGGACCCGCTGGGGCACGGTAGAGGGAGACGCCAATTACTTTGCCCTGTGGCTGGCCGACAGCTACGGGGAAGCCTTTGGCGGGACCGCCACAGAGTACGACAGCGAGGACGCACTGTTCCGTGCTGCCGCCGGCGGGGAGGTGGACGCCATCGTTATCCGGGACGACGTCCGGGTGGACGGCGCGGAGACCTGGACCGGGGACGGTTCCATCTGGAAGCAGCTCCCGGTGCTGGATGTGACGGAGACGGTGTACACCACTGTGGCCGCCGTAGACCCGGAGCTGGCGGAGGGTGCCTTTGCCCAGGCGCTGGAGCAGGTCTTGCAGCGCATGAACGAGGAGCATTCGGACCTGATGACCGTCCTGGGAGCGGAGGCCTTTGCGCCCGTGACGGAGGACGGCTTGACCGCCACCCGACATCTGGCGGCGCTTGTGGAAGAATGATTGCAAAAACGGGATACAGGGTGTAAAATCACCCTGTATCTCTTTTATTTATATATGGATTTTTGTGCAAACGGGAGAATTTTACTTGCTACCGAATTACCGCTTTACTTTGCTAATAAAATAAAGTAGAATGAACTCCGAAAGAAAGAGGGCATTGTGTGCCCCGCGAGGAGGAACCCCCTTATGGAATTGGATTTGAATATGTTGAAACCCCAGGAGCAGGTATCCCTGCAGCTGCGGCTGCTGTATGAAAAGGCGGGCTTCCGCCAGTACCACATGGGTCGGTTCGAGGAGTACGGATTGTACCAGGAGAACCGCCGGTTTCTGCCCAGTGAGCAGGTCATCACCTTTACGGACCTGGATGGCCGTCTGCTGGCTCTGAAGCCGGACGTGACGCTGTCCATCGCCAAAAACGCCCAGGTGGAGGAGGGTGGTTGCGGCCGGTTTTACTATCTGGAAAACGTGTACCGCCCCAGCCAGGAGAGCCACACCTTCCAGGAGATCAGCCAGATGGGCCTGGAGTGCATCGGCGCGGTGGATGACGAAGTCACTGCCCAGGCGGTGTCCCTGGCGATTCGGAGCCTGGCCCTGACGGACCGGGACTTTGCGGTGGAGCTGAGCCACATGGGCTTCGTCACCGGCCTGCTGGATGCCGTGGGCGCACCGGAGAACAGCCGTCCCCGGCTACTGACCTGCATCCGGGATCGCAATCAGCATGAATTACAGCGCTGCGCCGCGGAAGCGGGCCTTTCCAAGCAGGGCGGGGATGCCCTGTGCCGCCTGAGCACTTTGACCGGCGACTGGCAGACGGTGCTGGACGCGGCGGAGCCCCTGGCTCTCAACGCCGCCATGGGTGCGGCCCTCACCGAGCTGCGGACGCTGTGCGACACCCTGGAGGCCCAGGGTGAGACGGCCAATCTGAAGCTGGACCTGTCCCTGGTCAACGATATGGAATACTACAACGGCCTGGTGCTCCAGGGCTACCTGGCCGGCCTGCCCCGGGCGGTTTTGAAGGGTGGGCGGTACGACCCCTTGGCGGCTCAGTTCCGCAAGGGTGCCCGTGCCATCGGCTTTGCCCTGTACCTGGACGAGCTGGACCGCATGGCCGACCCCGCTCCCGGCACCGGGGAGAAGGTCATGCTGAACGTGGCCCTGCCCAAGGGCCGGCTGGGCGACAAGGTCTACGACCTGCTGGCAGGCGTGGGCTACGGCTGTCCCGAAAACTACAACGACACCCGGAAACTGGTGGTGGAGAATCCCGCCGCCGGTATCCGCTATTTTCTGGTGAAGCCCAGCGATGTGGCCATCTACGTGGAGCACGGCGCGGCGGACATCGGCATCGTGGGAAAGGACATTCTGCAGGAGTCCGGCGCCGATGTGTATGAGCTGCTGGACACGGGCCTTGGCAAGTGTCGCATGTGCGTGGCCGGGCCCAAGGACTTTACCGACGACCCCGGCCGCACCCTGCGGGTGGCGACGAAGTTCGTGAACATCGCCAAGAGCTATTACGCCGCCCAGGGCCGGGACATCGATATCATCAAGCTGAACGGTTCCATCGAGCTGGCTCCCATCCTGGGCCTTTCCGATGTGATCGTGGACATCGTGGAGACGGGCACCACCCTCCGGGAGAACGATCTGAAGGTCATCACCGAGTTCATGCCCATCTCTGCCCGGTTCATCGCCAACCGGGCCAGCTACCAGTTCAAGCGCCGGGAGATCGACACCCTCTTGGGCAAGCTGACGGAGGTGACGGAGCGTTGATCCCTATTCTGGAATTTGAAAAGCTGGCGCCTCAGGACATCCTGAACCGGGACATCCAGGCCGAGGAAAACGTCAGCGCCGCCGTGGACGCGGTGCTGGCGGAGGTAAAGGCCAACGGCGACGCGGCATTGAAAGCCTATACCAAGCGGTTTGACGGCGTGGAGCTGGAGGATCTGCGGGTGACGGAAACGGAACTGGAGGACGCCTGGACGTCCCTGGACGCAGAGTTTATCAAGACGCTGGAAATGGCGGCGGAGAACATCCGGCACTTCCATGAACGGCAGGTCCACAAGGACTTCGTGCTGACGGACAAACCGGGCATCCTCATGGGCCAGCGGTACACCCCCATCGAAAAGGTGGGCATCTGCGTGCCCAGCGCCCCGGCAGCATTTCCCTCTACCATTCTGATGAACGTCATTCCCGCCAAGATCGCGGGGGTGCGGGAGATCGTGGTGGTGACGCCGCCGGACAAGAATGGAAAGATCAGCCCGGAGGCCCTGGCGGCGGCCAGGATCGCCGGTGCGGACAAGATTTTCAAGATCGGCGGCGCTCAGGCGGTGGCGGCCCTGGCCTACGGCACGGAGAGCGTGCCCAAGGTGGACAAGGTCGTTGGCCCCGGCGGCATCTTCGTGGCAACGGCCAAGCGGAAGGTGTTCGGTCAGGTGGCCATCGACATGATCGCGGGTCCCAGCGAGATTTTGGTATTGGCGGACGGCAAGTCCAACCCCGCCTGGGTGGCGGCGGATATGCTGAGCCAGGCGGAGCACGACGTGCTTGCCTCCGCGGTCCTGGTGACCGACAGCCGGGCGCTGGCGGAGCAGGTGCAGCAGGAGCTGGAAATCCAGGTGGCCAGCCTGCCCAGATGTGAGATCGCCCGGAAGTCCATCAACGACAACGGTAAAATTATCGTTACCGACAGCCTGGACAAGGCGGCGGAGGCCGCCAACCGCATTGCCCCGGAGCATCTGGAACTGTGCGTGGACGATCCCTTCGCCCTCCTGCCGAAAATCCGCAATGCGGGCAGCATCTTCCTGGGCCGCAGTGCCCCGGAGGCATTGGGCGACTATTTCGCGGGCCCCAACCACACCCTGCCGACGAACGGCACGGCCCGTTTTTCCAGCCCCCTCAGTGTGGACGACTTCGTGAAGAAGTCCAGCTTTCTCTATTACGACCAGGCGGCGCTGGCCCCCGTGGCAGAGCGCATCGCCGATTTCGCCCGACGGGAGGGCCTGGAGGCCCACGCCCGGTCCGTGCTGATTCGAAATGAAGAAGGAGGAAACGACCAATGAGCAAGTTCCTTTCCAAAGAGGCCGGCCGTCTGGCCCCCTATACCCCCGGTGAGCAGCCCCAGGATCAGCAGTATGTGAAGCTGAACACCAACGAAAGTCCCTTCCCGCCCTCTCTCAAGGTGGTCAAGGCCATTTCCCGGGCGGAGCTGTTAAAGCTGAACCTGTACTCCGACCCCACCTGCGAACAGCTGGTGGAGACCATTGCCAAGCGGTATGAAATGCAGCCGGAGAATGTGATCACCGGCAACGGCTCCGACGAGATCCTGGCTTTTGCCTTCCGTGCCTTCTGCGGCGAGGGCAAGCCCCTGGCTTACGCCGACATCACCTACGGCTTCTACAAGTCCCAGGTGGCCCTGTTCGACCTGGACGCCAAGATCATCCCCCTGCGGGAGGACTTCACTCTGAACGTGGACGACTACATGGATTTCCCCGGCACCATCGTCATCGCCAACCCCAACGCCCCCACGGGCATGACGGTGTCCCGGGCGGATATCCAGCGGCTGCTGGAGGCTGATCCCGACCGGGTGGTCATCGTGGACGAGGCCTATGTGGACTTCGGCGCCGAGAGCTGCGTGCCCCTGATCTACCGCTGCGATAACCTGCTGGTGGTCCAGACAATGTCCAAGAGCCGCTCCCTGGCAGGCGGACGGGTGGGCTTCGCCCTGGGCAGCCCTGAATTGATCGCCGCCCTGAACCGGGTGAAGTACAGCTTCAACCCCTACAATGTCAATCGCCTGTCCATCGTGGCCGGCGCCGCCGCCGTGGAGGACGAGCCTTATTTCCAGGCCTGCACCAACGCCATCCGCAATAACCGGGCGTGGACGGTCCGGGAGCTGGAGGAGCTGGGCTTCTCCATTCTGCCCTCTCAGGCCAACTTCATTTTTGCCAAGTCCGACAAAATCCCGGGCGGGGAGCTGTACCGGAAGCTGAAGGAGAACGGCATCCTGGTGCGGTGGTTCGACGCGGACCGCATCCGGGACTATGTCCGTATCACCATCGGTTCTCTGGAGCAAATGACGGCCCTGGTGGATGAGATTGCCCGACTGCTGGAAGACGTGTAAAGGAGGGAGTCTATGCGTACCGCTGCTATCCGACGCGACACGAAGGAGACCCAGATCGAACTGACTTTGAACCTGGACGGCGCTGGAACGTCCCAGATCGCCACCGGCTGCGGCTTCCTGGACCACATGCTGACCCTGTTCGCCCGCCACAGCGACTTTGACCTGACCGTCACCTGCCACGGCGATACCGACGTGGATTACCACCACAGTGTGGAGGATATCGGCATCTGTCTGGGCAAGGCCTTTACAGACGCCTTGGGCGACAAACGGGGCATCACCCGCTACGGCCAGTACCTCCTGCCCATGGACGAGACATTGGTGCTGTGCGCCTGCGACCTCTCCGGCCGGGATTATCTGGGCTGGGCCGTGGACCTGCCCGCGGCGAAAGTGGGCGACTTCGACACGGAGCTTGCCAAGGAATTCTGGCTGGCCTTCGTGCGGAACTGCCCCGCATCCATCCACATCCGGAAAATGGCGGGGGAGAACACCCACCACATCCTGGAAGCTGTGTTCAAGGGCATGGGCCGGACGCTGAAAATGGCCGTAGCCCCGGATGAAAAGCACAAAGACGAGATTCCGAGCACGAAAGGTGTGCTGTAAATGATAGCCATCGTAGATTACGGCGTGGGAAACCTGTTTTCCCTGTCCTCCAGCCTGAAGGCCCTGGGCCTGGAGACGGAGGTCACCCGGGACGCGGAGAAGCTCCGTGCCGCCGACCGCATTATCCTCCCCGGCGTGGGTGCCTTCGGCGACGCGAGAGCCAAGCTGGACGACACTGGCCTGGTGCCTGTCCTCCTGAAGGAGGCGGAGCGCAAGCCTTTCCTGGGCATTTGCCTGGGGATGCAGCTGCTGTTCGACCGCAGCTTTGAGTACGGCGAACACGCGGGCCTGGGCCTGGTGCCGGGGCAGGTGGTGGACCTGCATGACGATTTGGAGGACAAGACCCTGAAGGTCCCCCACATGGGCTGGAACAGCCTGCAAATCGTGAAGGACGACCCCCTGTTCAAGTATTTCCAGGACGGAGAGTACGTCTACTACGTCCACAGCTTCTACGCCAGGGACTGCGCCGCCAGCACCCTGGGCACCTCTCGGTACGGCAACGTGGCGGTGACGGGCGCGGTGCGCTGCGGTAACGTCTGGGGTACCCAGTTCCACCCGGAGAAATCCGGTGACGCGGGATTGCGGCTCCTCAAGGCGTTCGCGGAGTTGTAAAGGAGGGCCACTATGCAGATATTTCCCGCCATCGACCTCTCCGGCGGACAGGTGGTCCGCCTGTACCAGGGCGATTACGACAAAATGACCGTCTACGGCCAGGACCCCTGCGCCGTGGCGAGAGACTTTATTGCCGCCGGGGCCAAGTACCTCCACGTGGTGGACCTGGACGGCGCCAAGGACGGCACCCTGGCAAATTTCGAGAGCATCGCCGCTATCGCAAAACAGGGCGGTTTGTACATCGAGGTGGGCGGCGGTATCCGCACCGAGGAGCGCATTCGCCAGTATCTTGATTTGGGCGTGGGCCGGTGCATCCTGGGCACCATCGCCGTCAAGAACTTCGATTTCACTGCCCGCATGGCCGGAGTCTACGGCGATCAGATCGCCGTGGGCGTGGACGCCCGGGACGGCTATGTGGCCGTCAACGGCTGGAAGGAGCTGTCCGATGAAAGGGGCGTGGACTTCTGTCGCCGCCTGTATGCAGCGGGGGTGGGCACCGTTATTTACACCGACATCAGCCGGGACGGCGCCGAGAAGGGCACCAATCTGGAGCTTTACCGGGAGCTGGCGAAGATCGAGGGACTGAGGGTGACGGCCTCCGGCGGTGTCAGTTCGCTGGAAGAACTGAAAGAACTCCGGGCCATCGGCACCCACGCCGCTATCCTGGGCAAGGCACTGTACACCGGACGGCTGAATCTGAAAACGGTGATCGGAGCCGTGCAGGACTGAACCAATTTCTTATCAGAAAAGCGAGGCGAATCCAATGCTGGCAAAACGCATCATCCCCTGCCTAGATGTCAAGGACGGGCGGGTGGTCAAAGGCACCAACTTCGAGGGGCTGCGGGACATGGCGGACCCGGTGGAGATGGCCCATTTTTACAATACCTCCGGCGCGGACGAGCTGGTGTTTTACGACATCACCGCCTCCGTGGAGGGCCGCAACCTGTTCACGGACATCCTGCGCCGGGTGGCGTCCGAGATTTTCATCCCCCTCACCGTGGGCGGCGGCATCCGCACGCTGGACGACTTTGACCGGGTGCTGAAATGCGGCGCCGACAAGGTGAGCGTGAACTCCGGCGCCATCGCGGACCCGTCCATCATCGGCGCGGCGGCCAAGAAGTACGGCGACCAGTGCGTGGTGCTCAGCATGGATGTGAAACGGGTGGACGGCCAGTTCCGCCTGTTCGCCAAGGGCGGCCGGGAGGACACCGGCATCGATGCCATGGACTGGGCGGCCCGCGGCGTGGCGGCAGGCGCCGGGGAGATCGTGCTGAACTCCATTGACACCGACGGCGTGAAAAACGGCTTTGACCTGGAGATGCTGGACGAGCTGGCCTCCCGGGTCAGCGTGCCCATCATCGCCAGCGGCGGTGCGGGCAATATGGAGCACTTTGCCGAGCTGTTCACCCACCCCGGCATCGACGCGGGCCTGGCGGCCTCCATTTTCCACTCCAAGCAGGTGGACATCAAAGAACTCAAACGCTTCCTGCGTGGAAAAGGCATAGAGATGCGGGTATGAAATAAGGGAGTAAAGAAAGAGTATGGAATTGAAATTTGACGAAAAGGGCCTCATTCCTGCCATCGTGCAGGACCACTACACCAAGGAGGTCCTGACCCTGGCCTATATGAACAAGGAGAGCCTGGCCATCACCATCGACGAGCGGCGGACCTGCTTCTGGTCCCGCAGCCATCAGGAGCTGTGGCGCAAGGGCGACACCTCCGGCAACGTGCAGCACGTGGTCTCCATCACCGCTGACTGCGACGGCGACGCGCTGGTGGTGGAGGTGGTGAAGGACGGCCCCGCCTGCCACACCGGCAGCGAGAGCTGCTTCTTCAATGAAATTTATCTCTCTGACGAGCTGAAGCAGTTCAGCTATGAGGGCCTGTACCACCTCATCGAGGGGCGCAAGACCAACCCCAAGGAGGGCAGCTACACCACCTACCTCTTTGACAAGGGTCTTGACAAGATTCTGAAAAAGGTGGGCGAGGAGTGCACCGAGGTCATCATCGGCGGCCGCAAGGAGGACAAGGAGGAAACGGTCTACGAGATCGCCGACCTGTGCTACCACGTCATGGTGCTGATGGTCCAGATGGGCATCACCGTGGAGGACATCACCCGGGAGCTGGAGAAGCGCCATGTGGTGGATCACAAGGTCAAGCAGGAGCGGATGCAATGACCCCCTTTGCCTGCTCCATCCACACCCACGCCACCTGCTGCGACGGGAAAAACACCCTGGCGGAGATGGCCGCCGCCGCTTACGCGGCGGGCGTCAGGTACTTCGGCGTCTCCTGCCACAGTCACACGCCCATCGACCTGGACGTTGGCTACGTCCTGCCCGCCGATATGACGGAATACCGTCAGTCCGTGCTGGCATTGCGGGAGGAATACGCCGGGCGGATGGAAATTCTGCTGGGCCTGGAGTGGGACAGTCAGTCCGACATCTATCCGGAGGGATTCGACTACTGGATCGGCAGCGCCCACTACCAGCGGCAAAACGGCAAGCCTTACGCCGCCGACTGGGGCGAGGAGGCGTTTGCCGCCTGCCGGGACGAGGCCTTCGGCGGTGACGCCCTGGCGGTGACTGAGGGCTACTTCCGGGAGGTGGCCCGGGTGGCGGCCATGAAGCCCACCATTCTGGGTCATATGGACCTCATCACGAAGCTCAATGCCGGGAACCGCTTTTTTGACGAGTCTGCACCCCGGTACAGACGGGCGGCACTGGAAGCCCTCCACGCGGCGGACCCCACCGCTACGCTGCTGGAGATCAACACCGGTGGCATGGCCCGGGGCTACCGGGATACGCCCTATCCGGCCCTGTTTTTGCTGAAAGAATGGCGGGTTATGGGCGGGAAGATCATCCTGACCTCCGACAGTCACAGTACCGACACCATTCTCTATGGCTACGGCGATTCCATCGCCCTGGCCAAAGCGGCGGGCTTCACGAAAAGCACCCTCCTGACCATGAATGGCCGGACAGCGTGCAACCTTTAAACATTTTATGCGGAAAACCGCCAAAAAAGGCGCGGCGAAGGCCGCGCCTTTGTGATTCTTCGCCACTTGTGAAAGCTGCGGCAGGCTGATACAATAACGGTATTGCTTGTAGAAAATGAGAGGTGCCTCTATGTATCGGACTGTGATCTTTGATTTGGACGGAACGATCTTGAATACCATTGATGATCTGGCGGACGCGGGCAACTGGGTGTGCCGGAAAAACGGCTGGCCGGAGCATACCGTGGACGAATTCAAAGCCATGGTGGGCCACGGTATCCCCAATCTGGTGGCAAAGTTTTCTCCCGAGGGCTTCCGCAGCCCCCTGCTGGTGGTGAACACCCTGTCCCAGTTCAACCAGTATTACGGCGCCCACAATATAGAGAAAACGGCGCCCTATGAGGGCATCCCGGCGCTGCTGGAGCGGCTGAAGGCTGCCGGCGTGCAGCTGGCGGTCTACTCCAACAAGGCCGACGAGTTCAGCAAGGTCATCGTGGAGCATTACTTCCCAGGCGTGTTCGACTTCATCCGGGGCAAGGTGGAGGGCGTGCCGGTGAAGCCGGACCCCGCCGGCATCCACGCGGTGATGAAGGCCCTGGGGGCCGACCCGGCGGAGACACTGTTCGTGGGCGACAGCAGCGTGGATATCCGCACCGGACACAATGCCGGAACCCGTACCTGCGGCGTTACCTGGGGCTACCGCTCCCGGGAGTCTCTCGCGGCAGCGGGAGCCGAGTTTATGGCGGGCACCGTGGCGGAACTGGAGGCCGTCATCATGGAGGACAAGCCGTGCTGCTGACCTTTGACCAGGTGGGCGAGGCCCTGGACGACTTGGCGGACGCCTTTCCCCCGGTGTTGTTCGACGGACTCAACGGAGGCGTGAACCTGCTGGAGGACGCCGTCCCTGACACGGAATTTCCCGCGGGGGAGATGTATATCCTGGGGGAATACTGCGATGACCTGCTGGGGAAGTACATCAACCTGTATTACGGCTCCTTCGCCGCCCTGGCGAAAAGCGATGGTTGGAACGCGGATACCTGGGTGGACGAACTGCGGACCACCCTGGCCCATGAACTGACCCACCACCTGGAGGCCCTGGGCGGCCTCCATGACCTGGACGACCGGGACGCCGCGGAGCTGGCGGCCTGGCGGGCGGAATACGCGGCAGAAGCCGACACAATGGAAGAAGAATAACTACGGACCCCGGAGGCGCTTCCGGGGTTTTGCTTTTCTTAAAAACAGACACATAGACCTGCAAAATGGGCCTATCGGAACAGAGAGACGGCCTGTAAAATAGAAGGACGCCGACAGAGAAAATGGGCGGGGGCGGTTCATGGAAAATTTACGGCTCCTTGACAAAATTCCGCCGGAGGGCGATTGACAGCGACAGGCCCCCTGCGTATAATAAATGACAGTCTGTCATAAAGTGACAACCTGTCATTTGGAGGGCGTTTATGTGTACTGAGACCTTCCTCCGCCTTCCGGAGGAAAAACGGAACCGCTTTCTGGAGGCGGCCTGGGAGGAATTTACCAGCGTTCCCTTTGAGGAGGCGTCTATCAACAAGATCGTCCGCCGGGCGAAGATCCCCCGGGGGAGCTTTTACCAGTACTTTTCGGACAAGGAGGACCTGTTCTTCTATATCCAGAAGAGCATGCTGGGGAATTTTACGAAGGAATATGTCCGGGTCCTGGAACGGTATGACGGGGATATGTTCCAGGTGCAGATGAGCTGCTTCGACCGCGTCCTGCGGCAGGAGAATCTGGACCCGCTGTTCCTCCGGGGCATGGAGATCCTGCGGCTGAACCCGGTGTTTCTGGTGCGGGTGATCGCGGAAAAGCAGTTGGGTCCCCGCCTGTGGGAGGCTGTGCGGGACCAGGTGGACGTGACAGCTTTCCGGGACGCAGAGCTGGCGGAGCAGACCTTCATCCTGTCTCTCCTGGCGCTGGTGATGAGTATGACCGATGCCATGGCGCGGCCTGAACGAACGGCGGATTGCCGCCGGGAGCTTTTGACGCGGCTGGATATTTTAAAGAATGGGAGTCTGAAACAAGAACCGGCGAGAGGTGAACGAGTATGAAAAAAAGACTGACCGCATGGCTGCTGGTGCTGGCACTGGGATGTTCCCTGCTGGCAACGGTGGCTTTTGCAGGAGAAAAGGCGGAGAGGCGGACGGAGGAGACTGCCGCGGCTGAAAACCAGGAGACCGCGGACGGGGAGACCACGGACGGGGAGACCACGGACGGGGAGACCACGGACGGGGAGACCACGGACGGGGAGACCACGGAAGAAGAACCGGAGCCGCCTTCCCTGGCGGGACCGGACGCGGAACCTGAGACCGACCCGGAGACGGGGGAGGTCATCGAGAGCGCGCTGATCGAACCGGATGCTCTGGGCACGGTGAGCTTTGCCAATGTGGAGCGTCGGATGCGGGAGAACAACCTCAGCGTGCTGGCTCTGCAGGAGAACGTGGACTACATCAACAGCATCAACTACGACAAGCTGTATGACGAACTGCGTAAGCAGATGAACGACATCGCTGACATGCAGTGGATGATGGTCCTGACGGATCAGACGGGCTCCTATGCCTACGAACAGCTGGATCAGACCTATAAATCCCTGCGGGAGCAGTTTGACGCCATCAAGGACGGCGAGCTGCAAAAGGATAATGCCGCCGCTGTTCACCAGCTCAAAAGCCTCCAGGACCAGATCGTCATGGGCGGCGAGATGCTATATGCCACCATTGCGGGGCTGGAGACCCAGGAGGCGTCCCTCCAGCGACAGCTTACGGCGCTGAACCGCACCGTTGAGGAGTTGGAACTGCGCTACCAGATGGGGCAGGTGTCCGCCCTGCAGCTCACCCAGACCAAGGCGGGCCGTACCCAGCTTGCCAGCGGCCTGGAGACGCTGCGGATGAACATCCGAAATACAAAGGCGCAGTTGGAAATGATGATCGGCGCGGAGCAGACCGGACAGATCGTTCTGGGCCAGATTCCCGAGGTGACGGAAAAGCAACTGGCAGCCATGGACCTGGAGAAGGACCTGCTGACCGCCAAGGACAGAAGCTATGAGCTGTATGCCGCCGCCAAGAAACTGGAGGAGCCGCAGGAGACCTATAAGGACCTGGGCAAGCAGTACGATTACAATGAAAAGAACATGCAGTTCCGTCAGGCAAAGCACAACTGGCAGGCCGCCCAGTATACATACAACGACACCGTGCAGAACTATGAGCTGAAATTCCGCAACCTGTACGCCCAGGTTCAGGACTACAAGCAGATCCTGGACGCGGCCAAAGTGTCTCTGGAATGTGAAAAGGCGTCCTATGCGGCGACGGAACTGCGGCATGAACAGGGGACCGTTTCGACCAATGCCTTGCTGGATGCCAAGGACAGCCTGAACGACGCGGAGGAGAAGGTGCAGACCGCCTCCAACGACTTGTTTTCCTCTTACAACACCTATTGCTGGGCCGTGGAGCACGGCGTTTTGAACTGACAGGAGGGACTCCTTATGAAGAAACAGAAATTACTGGCCGGGCTGCTGGCCCTGACCATGGCCCTGGCGTTGGCTGCCTGCGGCGGTGAGGAACCGGCGGAGGAAGAGCCGGCGGCGGGCGTCGCCGTCCAGGTGAAGACTGTCACCGCCGATACCATCTCCACGGAGAACAAGGTCTCCGGCCAGGTCAGCGCCGACAATGAATCCGTGATCCTCCTCGCCACCGCCGCCAAGTGTACCGCTGTGTACGCCCAGGCCGGCGACCAGGTGCAGGCAGGGGATAAGCTCTGCACCCTGGACCTGGGCAGCACCCTGTCCAGCTACAACGCGGCCCGCATCAGCTATCAGGCCGCCGTGCAGAGCTATCAGGACCAGAAGGGTATCCTGGATAAGCAGGTGTCCATGGCCGAGGACAACGTGGCCAACACGAAGGCCCTATTTGACATCGGCGCCGCCTCCCAACTGGAGGTGGACCAGGCGGAGCTGAACTATCAGAACGCCGTGGCGGGCCGCAACTCTGCCCTGTCCCAGCTGGAGGCCGGCATGCAGAACGCCAAGAGCGGCGTGGAGCAGCTGGACACCGCCCTGGAAAACGTGGACCCCAGCGGCAACGTACTGGCACCCCAGTCCGGCACCCTGGTGACCATGAACGCCACCGAGGGCAGCTACATCTCCAACTCCATGCCCCTCGTCGTCATTGACGGCGCGGAGCAGATGAAGGTGACGGCCTCGGTCTCCGAGACCCTGGTGCCGAAGCTCTCCGCCGGCGACACCGCCACGGTGTATGTCAGCGCCGCCGACCAGACCTTCACCGCCACGATCCGCTCCGTGGAGCGGGCCGCCAACATGCAGACGAAGCTGTATAACGTGGTGCTGACGGTGCCCGCCGATGTGGACGGGCTGCTCAACGGTATGTTTGCCGATGTGACCTTCCACACCGATGTGTCTGAAAACACCATCGTGGTGCCCACCGAGGCCATCCTCACCAGCAACGACGTCCAGTATGTGTATGTGGTCGAGAGCGACACCGCCAAATACGTGGAGGTTACCACCGGTCTGACCGGCAGCGGCGTTACGGAGGTCACCAGCGGCCTCACTGAGGGACAGCAGCTGGTGGTGGTCGGTCAGGCGTACTTGGCCGACGGTGACCCCGTCCGCGTGGTCAGCGGGGAGGAATAACGGCCCATGAGTACGGCGAGATTTTGCATCAAGCACAGGGTAACGACCCTACTGGCGGTCATTATGATCGCTGTGTTCGGCGTGGTCTTTACCACCCAGCTTCAGATGTCCCTGCTGCCGGATGTGGAGGCTCCCATGGCGGTGGTGGTGTGCTACTACAACGGCGCCACCCCCAGCGACATGGAGGAGCTGGTGACCCGGCCCCTGGAGACGGCCGTCATGTCCGTTCCCGGCGTGGATTCCGTCAGCTCCACCTCCTCTGACGGCGTCAGCCAGGTGCAGATCACCTATGTGGAGGACACGAATCTGGACATCGCCGCCAGCAAGCTGCGGGAGAAGTTCGACATGCTCTCCCTGCCCGACGGTGCCATGGACCCCGTTATTATCAACATGAACCTCAGCGATCTGATGCCCACCGCCATGATCGCCCTGGCGGGTGACGATTTGGCGGAGCTCCAGACACTGGCGGAGGACGTGGTGGTCCCCGCGCTGGAGCGCATCAACGGTGTGGCCTCCGTTTCCATCAGCGGCGGTGTCACCCAGCAGGTCAGCGTGGAGGTGGACTCCACCCGGGCGGCGGGCTTCGGCCTGTCCAACAGCTATATCTCCCAGTTTTTGAAGGCGGAGAACCTGCTGTATCCCGGCGGCGACGTGTATAACGGCTCCAAGACCCTGACCGTCTCCACCGACGCCAAGTTCCAGACCGTGGAGGACGTGGCGAACATGATCCTCACCCTGCCCACCGGCGGCCAGGTCCGCCTGGGCGAGGTGGCAAACGTGGAACTGGAATCCAAGGAGACCGACGCCCTGGCGGAGATGAACGGCGAGAGCTGCGTGTTGCTGCAGGTCTCCAAGCAGTCCGGCGCCAACGAGAACCAGGTGGCCAACAAGGTGGCCAAGCGGATGGCCTCCCTGGCGGAGGAGAACCGCTCCGTCCACTACGCCCTGCCTTACCTGGCCTCCGATTTCATTCATCTGGCCGTCAGCGCCGCCCTGCAGAACATCATTCTGGGCGTGGTGCTGGCTGCCATCGTGACATTTTTGTTCCTGCGGCGCTTCGGCGCCACCATGGCCATCGCCGTGTCCATGCCTGTGTGCATCCTGGCGGTGTTCGTGCTGATGAACGTCTTTGACCTGACACTGAACATGATGTCCTTAGGTGGTATCGCCATGGGCGTGGGTATGATCGTGGATAACTCCATCGTGGTGCTGGAGAACATCTACCGCTTCGCGGCGGAGGGCAAGAACCGCATGACCGCCTGCGTGGAGGGCACCCGGGAGGTCACCACCTCCGTCGTCGCCTCCACTCTCACCACCGTGGCGGTGTTCGTGCCTATCGGCCTCTCCGGCGGCATGGCGGGCATGCTGTTTGACGATTTCTGCCTGACCATCGGTTTCCTGATCCTGGGCTCCATGGCCATCGCTCTGACTTTGGTGCCCCTGCTGTGCTACCTGATGCTGGACGAGAACAAGGTTCGCCAGTCCCAGCTCAAAAAGGCAGAGAAGAAGCAGGGCGCTCTTGCCACCATGGTGAGCCGCTGGTTCGGCAAGCTGTATAACCTGTACCTGCGGCTGCTGAACTACTTCGTCCACCACCTGAAGGTGGGTATGCTGACCGCCATGGCCCTGGTGGTGTTCTTTGCGGGCTGCTGCTTTACCACCAACGCGGTGCTTCTGCCCTCTATGGATATGGGCCAGATCGCTATTACCATTACAACGCCCATTGGCTCCCAGATCAACGAGACCGCCGCCATTGCCGACCGGGTGGCTGCCATTGCCCAGGAGAATGTGCCGGAGCTGGAGAGCATGTATTACACCGCTCAGGCGGAGACTGCCTCCGTGGGCCTGGAGCTGTGCGGCAAGAGCGACCGCCAGCGCAGCAGCGACGACGTGGCGGACGCCCTGCGGCCCCTGCTGCGGGACATCGCGGGCTGCGAGATCACCATAACCTCCTCCGATATGACCGCCATGATGAGCGGCGACGAGATCAGCCTGGAAATCACCGGCGATGACTACGAGACATTGTCCATGATCGCCGCCGACCTGACGGGCCAGATCAGCGCCCTGGAGGACGCCGTGGACGTCAACAGCTCCGTTTCCCGGCAGGTGCCTCAGGTGGAGGTTACCATGAACCGGGAGGCCGCCGCCCGCTACGGCCTGACTGCCGCCCAGGTGGGCGCCGCCGTCCGGGAGTCCCTCACCGGCGCCACCGCCACCACCGTCACCATCGACAACAAGGAGCTGGACGTTGTGGTCAAGGGCGACGGCTCCGCCGCCGAGAGTTTGGACGCCCTGGGCTCCATGTCCATTGCCACCGCCACGGGCGGCTATGTGCCTTTGAATACCGTGGCGAACGTGAACACGGTCCTGGCGCCCCAGACCATCACCCGCAGCAACCAGTCCCGCCAGGTGAAGATTACCGGCTCCACCCTCAGCGGCAACGTGACTGGCATCACCGCCAGCATCAACCAGATTCTGGACAGTTATGCCCTGCCGGAGGGCTATACCGCCTCCATCAGCGGCAGCTATGAGGAGATGATGGAGAGCTTCACCGACCTGCTGCTGGCGCTGCTGGTGGCCATGGGCCTGGTGTACTTTATCCTGGCGGCCCAGTTCGAGTCCTTCCTCATGCCGGTCATCATCATGATGATCCTGCCGGTGGCTTTCTCCGGCGCCCTGTTTGCCCTGCCTGTGACGGGCCGGGATCTGTCCATGATCTCCCTGGTAGCTCTCATCATGCTGGCGGGCACCGTGGTCAACAACTCTATTGTCCTGGTGGACTATATCAAGGTCCGCCGGGAGATGGGCGAGAGCCGGGAGGACGCCATCCTCCATGCCTGCCCCCTCCGTATCCGGCCCATCCTGATGACCACCCTCACCACCGTTCTGGCTATGGTCCCCATGGCCCTGGCACTGGGCGATACTCTGGAAATGATGAGCGACATGGGTATCACCATGATCTCCGGCATGGTCATCTCCACCATCGTGACGCTGCTGTTCACCCCGGTGTTCTACTCCGTCACTGTCTCTTATACACATCTCCGAGCCCACGAGACGCTACGCTATCT
>CAMAZB010000017.1 GCA_945862785.1 uncultured Clostridia bacterium
GCTTGCCCTCACGCTGCTCGCAGAAGACCCAAACATCCTTGAAAGCAGCGATATCAGCACTGTTGAAGTTAGACATAGTCGTTTATCCCCTTTCTCAGATGATGTGCTTGTTGACCAGGATCTCGGCCAGCTTCTCGCAAGTCTCCTTGCCGTCGCCCTCCAGCATCATGCCGACGCCCTTCTGGGGAGGCGTGAAGCTCTTGAAGATGTTGGTGGGAGAACCCTTCAGGCCGATGGTGGTGGCATCGATCAGGCGGTGGTCCTTCAGCTTCTCATAGTCGAAGACCTCCAGGGGCTTGCTGTAAGTGGCATAGATGCCGCCGATGCTCATGTAGCGAGGCTGATTCAGCTCCTTGATGCAGGTGATCAGGCAGGGAGTCTGGACCTTGATGGTCATGTAGCCATCCTCCAGCATCCGCTTGACGGTGATGGTGTCGCCGTCCTTGGTGATGTCGGCGGCATAGGTGACCTGGGGCAGGCCCAGCTTCTCAGCGATCTGGGGACCGACCTGGGCGGTATCACCGTCGATGGCCTGACGGCCGCACATGACGATGTCGTCCTTCTCGACGCCAATGGTGTCGATAGCGGCGGCCAGGATCTGAGAAGTAGCGTAGGTATCGGAACCGCCGAACTCACGGGCAGACACCAGAACGGCGTCGTCGGCGCCCATGGCCATCAGCTCACGCAGCATACCGGCCGCGGGAGGGGGGCCCATGGTGATGACGGTGACCTTGCAGCCGGTGGCGTCCTTCAGCTTCAGGGCGGCCTCCACGGCGTTCATATCATCGGGGTTGATGATGGTCTGCATGGACGCACGGTTCAGGGTACCATCGGGATTGACGGCGACCTTACCGGAGGTATCAGGTACCTGCTTGACACAAACAATGATCTTCATAATCGTCTTTTCCTCCTCTTACAGACCCATGTTGGCGGAGATAACGATGCGCTGGACCTCGGAAGTGCCCTCGTAGATCTCGGTGATCTTGGCGTCGCGCATCATGCGCTCCATGGGATAGTCCTTGGTGTAGCCGTAGCCGCCGAACATCTGCAGCGCCTTGGTGGTAGTCTTCATGGCGTGCTCGGAGCACCACAGCTTGGCCATGGCGGCCTCCTTGGTGTAGCGGACACCCTGGCCCTTCAGGACAGCGGCCTGATAGGTCAGCAGACGGCCGGCCTCGCAGCCCAGTTCCATGTCGGCGAAGGTAAACTGGGTATTCTGGAACTTGCTGATGGGCTTGCCGAACTGGACACGGCCCTTGGTGTAGTTCTTGGCCTCTTCCAGAGCGCCCTCGGCGATGCCCAGAGCCTGCGCGGCAATGCCGATACGGCCGCCGTCCAGGGTCTGCATGGCGATGTTAAAGCCCTTGCCTTCCTTGCCCAGCATGTTCTCCTTGGGAACGATCATGTCGGTGAACACGATCTCGGCGGTGGGAGAGCCGTGCAGGCCCATCTTCACCTCGTGCTTGCCCACGGAGAAGCCGGGGAAGCTGCTCTCCACGATGAAGGCGGAGATGCCCTTGGTGCCCTTGGACTTATCGGTCATAGCAAAGACCACGAACACATCGGCCACATAGCCGTTGGTGATGAAGATCTTGGAGCCGTTCATCACATAGTGATCGCCTTCCAGCTTGGCCTCGGTCTGGCCCTTGGAAGCGTCGGAACCGGCGTTGGGCTCGGTCAGGCAGAACGCGCCGACCTTGTGGCCGGTGGTCAGCATGGGCAGATACTTCTTCTTCTGCTCCTCAGTGCCGTGGGTCAGGATGGGATCGCAGCACAGGCCATTGTGGGTAGCCACGATATCACCGGTGGAAGCACAGGCCTTGGACAGCTCCTCAATGCAGATGGCGGAAGCCAGGGGGTCGGCGCCGGCGCCGCCGTACTCCTTAGGCACGCACATGCCCATGACACCCAGATCGAACAGCTTTTCAATGTTCTCCCGGGGATACAGGGTCTTTTCGTCGGTCTCGGCAGCAATGGGCTTCACTTCGTTCTCAGTGAATTCGGCCATCATCTTCCGGATCAGCTGGTGCTCACGGCTCAGATTGAAATCCATGATGTTTACTCCTTTATGTCAAATTTGGAAATACGATGGAATGAAATATGCTTGAGATCCGTTCTGACCGAGCTTTGCCCGGTCAGAACTCCACTGCCCGCCGCAGCGACACGTTCGCGTGCGAACGTGAGGGGGTTCAGCGGAACCGCGTCAAAGGCGCGGCGGAACGTCTAAGGGGGACGAAGTCCCCCTTAGAGGAACTTTAGTCCTTGATGCCGGCGATGTCTTTGGCAAGCTGCTTCTTGCCCTGGATGTTGCCCTGGCGGGCGATCATGATGCGCTGGGCCTGGGGAGAGCCGGCGCCGTGCATGGACTCGGTGCGGTAGCCGACAGCGGCGGCACCCAGGCACAGGTTCTCGATGAAGCGCATGATGCGCTGGCGGTTCTCAGTAGAGACACCCTCGCGGGCCGCGAAGAACTTGTTGCAGATCTCGCCGATGGTCTCGCCGTTGCGGCCAACCACGGTGTCGCTGTTGAAGTCGGTCTGGGAGGGCATGGTGACCACCAGGCCGCCGGCAATATCCTCCGCCAGGCGGACGATCTCATAGGGGAAGCGGGTGACGTTCTGCTTGCAGACGTTGGCCAGCAGCAGGTCGATCTGATAGTTGCCCGCCTTGGTCTTGAAGCCCTGAGCGGAGCAGGCGATACCGCAGCAGAACAGGGTCTCGTTCAGGTGGGTCATCTCGATCAGCTTGTCCTTGACAGCGGAGGCCTTCTCCACACCGTTGTACTCGGCAGCCAGAGCGGCGGCGCCGATCAGGGTGTCGCCCACGCCGACCTTGCAGCCGCCGTAGGACTGGCGGTGATAGCCGGCGAAGCGCTCCACGATCATGCCGGCGAACTCATACTCGCCGTTGAGGAAGATGTACTCGTTGGGGATGAACACATGGTCCAGGACCACCAGGGCCTCCTGGCCGCCGAACTTGGCGTTGCCCACATCGATAGAGGCATCCTCCTCCATCTTCCGGGTGTCGCAGGACTGACGGCCGTAGATCATGTACATGCCCTCGGCGTCAGTGGGGCAGGCGAAGGAAACGGCCCAGTCCTTATCAGCCTCACCCATAGAGATGGTGGGCATGAAGATGTGCCAGTGAGAGTTGATGGAGCCGGTCTGGTGGCACTTGGCGCCGCAGACCACGATGCCGTCCTCACGGCGCTCAACGACATGGACATACATGTCGGGGTCGGCCTGCTGGCTGGGAGCCTTGGAGCGGTCGCCCTTGGGATCGGTCATGGCGCCGTCCACGGTCAGGTCGTTGTCCTGAACGAAGGTCAGGAACTTCTTGAAGTTCTCGTGATAGTGGGTGCCGTACTTCTCGTCGATCTCATAGGTGGTGGAGAACACGGCGTTGAAGGCATCCATGCCCACGCAGCGCTGGAAGCAGGAAGCAGTCTTCTGGCCCAGCAGGCGCTGCATCTTGACCTTGTTCATCAGATCCTCGGTGGACTGGTGCAGGTGGGTGAAGCGGTTGATGGTGTGGCCGGTGAGGCTGGACTTCACGGTCATCAGGTCCGCGTACTGGGGATCCTGAGCCAGAGCGTAGGTCATGGCCACGCAATTAATGGAGGGACGGATCATCGGGTGATCCACCCAGTTGTCGATCTTCTCGCCGAACATGTAGACACGGGTGTTCAGCTTGCGCAGGCTGTCAATGTACTCCTGTGCGGTCATCAGTGCCATATTGTTTTTCCTCCTTGTTGATTGGGGGTTTGGGGACTTAGTCGTTGGCCAGGCCCATCAGCTCATCCTTGAAGATGCGCTCGTCCATGAGCTTCAGGTCCTCGGCGATCTTGGGCATGAACTCCATCTGGTCCAGGACCTGGGTCTGGAGGTCGATGCCGGGGGCGATCTCGATCAGGGTCACGCCCTCGGGACGCAGCTCGAACACGGCACGCTCAGTGATGTACAGAACGGGCTGGTGCACCTTGTTGGCGTAAATGCCGGAGAAGGTGATGTGCTCGACCTGGTTGACAAACTTCTTCTTGGCGCCTTCCTGGGTGATGACCAGCTTGCCATCCACGCAGTCGGTCTTCAGGCCCTTGGCGGTGAAGGTGCCACAGTAGACCACCTTCTTGGCGTTCTGAGTGATATCGATGAAGCCGCCGGCACCGGCCAGGCGAGTGCCGAACTTGGACACGTTCAGGTCGCCGTTGGGAGCGGTCTCGGCCAGGCCCAGGAATGCCACATCCAAGCCGCCGCCCTGATAGAAGTCGAACTGGACATTGTGGTCCAGAATGGCCATGGAGTTGGCGGCCGCGCCGAACTGGGTGCCGCCGTAAGGCACACCGGCAATGGAGCCGGCCTCCACGGTCAGGGTCATCTTGTCGGAGATACCCTCCTCAGCGGCCACGTTGGCGATCTTTTCGGGAGCGCCGGTACCCAGGTTCACGATGGCGTCCTGGGGCAGCTCCATGGCTGCGCGGCGGGCGATGATCTTCTTGGCGTCCAGGGGAATGGGGGGGATGGCATCCACGGGAATGCGGAACTCGCCGGTCAGTGCGCCGTCGTAAGGCATACCCAGGCACTGCATGTTGTCCTCAACAGAGCCTACCACAATGGCGTCCACATAGATACCGGGAATTTTGACCAGCTTGGGATCCAGAGAGCCGCCCTGAACGATCTTCTCGACCTGGACGATGACCTTACCGCCGGAGTTCTTGGTGGCCTGGGCCTGGGCGGTGACATCCAGGGGGCCGATCTCGCGGTGGACGGTGCAGTTGCCGTACTCATCCGCATAGGAGCCGCGGAGGAAGCACACGTTGATGGGGAAGCCCTTGTACAGCAGGCGCTCCTCACCCTCGATATTCACCAGCTTTACCAGGTCTTCCTTGGTGCACTCGTTCAGCTTGCCGCCGCCGTTGCGGGGGTCGGCGAAGGTATACAGGCCCACATGGGTGATGGTGCCGATGTTGTGGGCGGCGATGTCGCGGTACATGTGGGTGATGACGCCCTGGGGCAGATTATAGGCCTCGATCTTGTTCGCCAAAGCCAAGTCGCCCAGCTTGGGGGCGCGGTCCCAGTGGCCGCCGACAACACGCTTGACCATGCCCTCATGGCCGTAGTGGTCGCCGCCGGTACCGTCCCGGTGGCCCTGACCGGCCGCGAAGAACAGCGTCAGATCACGGGGATGACCGGTCTCCAGGAACCGGTTTTCCAGAGCGATAGACAGTGCCTCGGGGCAGGCACAGCTAACGAAGCCGCCGGTGGAGATGGTATCGCCGTCGTTGACCATCAGAGCCGCTTCTTCAGCAGTAATCACACGAACTTTCTTCATGCTTGACTTCCCTCTTTATATATGTATTTTTATGGGATGCTTACTTGTTCTGGAAGTGCTTTTCCTTGCGCTTCTCCAGGAAAGCACTCATGCCTTCCTTCTGGTCGGCGGTGGCGAAGCACATGGCGAACAGCTCGTTCTCCAGGGCGATGCCGTCGTCGATGTCCATCTGCATGCCGCGGTCGATGCAGGCCTTGGAATACTTCACAGCGATGGGAGCGTTGGCGATGAAGGACTGGGCCATGGCGATGGCGCCGTTCATCAGCTCCTCGGGAGGATACACGGCGTTAACCAGGCCGATCTCCTTAGCCTCGGCGGCGCCGATGACCTTACCGGAGAAGATCAACTCCTTGGCCTTGGCCAGCCCTACGCGGCGAGGCAGGCGCTGGGTACCGGAGAAGCCGGGGGTGATGCCCAGACCCACTTCGGGCTGGCCGAACTTGGCGCCGCCCTTGCCCTCAGCGTTGGGGCCGGCAGCCAGGATGATGTCGCAGCTCATGGCCAGCTCGCAGCCGCCGCCCAGAGCAAAGCCGTTGACAGCAGCAATGGTGGGAATCTCCAGCTTCTCGATGCGGCGCATCAGGGCGCTGCCGCGCTGGCCCCACTTGCGGCCAGCGGCTACATCCATGGGATACTGCTCGCCGATGTCGGCGCCGGCCACGAAGGAGCGGCCCTCGCCGGTGATGATGAAAGCCCGCAGTTCGGTGTCCTGCTCGACCTCAGTGATGACCTGCTCCAGCTCGGAGATAACAGTGGAGTTCAAAGCATTCAGCGCTTCGGGACGATTGATGGTGGCAATGCCGATGCTGCCGTTCTTTTCGTAACGAATAGTCTGATACATGTTGGTTCCTCCTTTAAATTTGAGGCATGGCGCTCCGGTGTTCCGGGGCTGTCCCCATTCCTTGCTGTCTTAAAATTATAGCAAATTTTGTGCCAACTTTTCAAGCGGGACTTTTTGCCGCAAAGCCTTTTTTCTGTGCAGAGTGTCCGATTTCCATGGGTTTTTTTGTGGCATCAGTCCACCTCCTCTGGAACTCGTTTCCAGTCTATTCAAAAATGAATAACCCGGTCTTTCAGTACTGCTGCGGCGTGCGCTTGCCGTCTTTGTGCGGAGGTAATAATTTTATCTTTAAAATTCTGTTGGATTCGACTGTCATTTTTTATTCCCCACCCCTTTCTATTCATTTTTGAATATGCTATACTCAAAAATGAATAGAAAACCCAGCATCCGCTGTGTTGGAAAGGCGGTCAAAAACTTTGTCAGAGTCTACAAATTTTCTGGACCTCTTTGAGAATGACATCAATCTCAAGGGCCTGTTTGACATCATCAGCCCGGAAAATAACCTGGTCCTGGCGGACGACATGATGCTCTCCGACGCCAACGGCATCATTCTCCGGGTCAGCGAGAATTATGAGCGCAACTTCGGCTTCAGCCATGGCTCCATCGTAGGCAAAAGCGCCTTCGACCTGGAGGTGGACGGCACCTTCTCCCCCTGCATCACAGCGGAGGTCATCCGTCAGAAAAAGAAGATCACCGCCACCCAGACCATCAACCAGATTCACAAGAACGTCATGACCGTGGGCATCCCGCTGTTCGACAACAGTGGAGACCTGAAGTACGCTGTGTGCTTCAACACCGTGTCCATGGAGCAGATTAACGCTATCCAACAGAATTATCGCCATCTGCAGGACTCCTTGCAGCACTACTCCCAGGAGATCGCCGAGCTGCGTACCCGGGCCACCTCCACCAGCCTGCTGTTCAAAAGTGCCTCCATGCAGCGGCTGTGGACGCTGATGCAGAATACCGCCAACACCAAGGCCAACATCCTCATCACCGGAGAGACCGGCGTGGGCAAGAGCGCCATTGCCAAAGCCATCCACGCCATGAGCAACCGGGCCGATGGCCCCTTTATCGAGGTCAACTGCGCGGTTCTCCATGAAAACCTCATTGAATCGGAGCTGTTCGGCTATGAGAAGGGCGCGTTCACCGGCGCTTCCTCCTCCGGCAAGATCGGTAAGATCGAGCTTGCCAACCACGGTACGCTGTTTCTGGATGAGATCGGTGAGCTGCCGCCCCATATTCAGTCCAAGCTCCTCCAGCTCATTCAGGAAAAGACCATCGAGCGTCTGTCCGGTACCAAGAAGATCGAGCTGGACTTCCGTCTCATCGTCGCCACCAACCGAAACCTGGAGGAGGAAGTCCAGCGGGGATTGTTCCGCTCCGACCTCTTTTACCGTCTGAACGTCATCCGCATCCACATTCCGCCCCTGCGAAAGCGGGTGGAGGACATCCTGCCCCTGGCCCACCAGTTTCTGGCCCGGTTTTGCGGCGAATACGGAAAAAGCCTCAATTTCAGTCCCCGGTTCCTGGCATTTCTGGAGCAGTACGACTGGCCCGGCAACGTCCGCCAGCTGGAAAACCTGATGGAGCGGATGGTCATTACCGTGCAGGGCCCCATCATCGATACCGCCGCCCTGCCCGTGGAGTACACCGGTGAGGCGGTGCCCCCGGCGGATCTTCTGGCCCAGAAAGGCTCCTTGGCGGAGCGGATGGACGCCTACGAGGGTCAGATCATCCGGGACGCCTACCGCCGTTGCGGCACCACCGTGGCTGTGGCAAAGGAGCTGGGCATCTCCCAGGCCACCGCTGCCCGGAAAGTGGCCAAATATGTCAAGTAAGGAGGGCGCTCCATGGGGCTGATCTCATTAAAGACCGATCTGCGGCAGGAGCTGAAGCTGACACCGCAGTTCCTGCAGTCCATGGAAGTCCTGCAGATGAACGCCCAGGAGCTGTTGGAGTACCTGAACCGGGTCACGGAGGAAAATCCGGTGCTGGAGCAGGAAGACTCCGCCGCCCTGCGGCAGTCCTATGAGGAACTGCGCCAAAAGGCCAACTGGCTGGACGGCGGCGTATACGGCGCCACCTTTACCCACGGCGAATCCGCTTACCCTGAGCGGGGCATCGTGGATCGGGAAACAGAGAGCCTGGCCGCCTTCCTCTGTGACCAGTTGGACCGGAAGCGTCTGCCCAAGCCTCTGCTGGCCCTGACCAAATACATGGCGGAGTTGGTGGACGAGGACGGCTATCTCGCCGCCGAGGACCTGGCGGGCCTGGAAGAACTGAAGATTCCCCCGGTGCTTATCTCCCAGGCTTTGGAGACGCTGCAAAGTCTGGAGCCCGCGGGCGTAGGCGCCGCCACGCTCTCCGAATGTCTGCTTTTGCAGCTGGCCCGGCAGGAGCACGTCTCCCCCGCCGTTATGGACATCACCGCCCGGTTCCTGCCGGAACTGGGAAAAAAGCACTACGGTCCTATCTGCCGGGAGCTGGGGTTGACTGTGGAGGAGGTCCAGTCCGCCGAAAAAGTCATCGCTTCCCTGGACCCTCACCCCGGCCGGGCTTTCCTGCCCGCCGAGCCTGCGGTCTACATCCGCCCGGATGTATTTATTGTGGAGCTGGACGACAGTCTGCGGGCCGTTCTGAATGAATATTACCTGCCCCAGGTATCCATCAGCGACTACTATCTCCGCCTGCTGCGGGAATCCGACGAGAAGGAGACAAAGGCATATCTGAGGGGAAAGATGCAGCAGGCCAAATGGCTGCTGAACAGCCTGGAACGCCGGGGCAGTACCTTGCGCCGCTGCGCGGACGCCATCCTGGAAGCGCAGCGCCCCTTCTTTTCCGGCCAGACCACAGCTCTGTCGCCCATGAGCCTGTCCTCCCTGGCGGAGGCGCTGGAGCTGCATCCCTCCACCATCTCCCGGGCCGTCCGGGGGAAATACCTGCAATGCCGCCAGGGAACCTATCCCCTGCGATACTTCTTCAGCCGGGCAGTCAGTGAGCAGGGGGTCTCCCGGCAGGCAGTGAAGCAGAGGCTGCTGATCCTGCTGGGAAACGAAGATCCCTGCCGCCCCCTCAGCGACCAGCAGCTGTGCCAGCTGCTGGCGGAGGAGGACATGGCGGTCGCCCGCCGGACGGTAGCAAAATACCGCATGGAGCTGGGCGTAGGCTCCTCCACCGCCCGAAAGCGCAGAATGTAAAGAGCCAGCCTGCCGGCTGGCTCTTTTTCGTCATGCGAACGTGATAATGGTTCCCGTCCTGCCCTCCAGGGCGTCCACGCACTTTTCAAGGCTCGTGATGACGGCCCGTTTGTTGGGGTTGGCCCGGACGAATTTCATGGCGGCCTCTACCTTGGGCAGCATACTGCCCACGCCGAACTGGCCCTCCTCCACATACCGGGCAGCCTCCGCCAGACTGAGCCGGTCCAGGTCCCGCTGGTCCGGTTTGCCCCAGTTGACAGCCACCTTCTCCACCTCGGTCAGAATCAGCAGCGCGTCGGCGCCCACCTCCTCCGCCAGCAGTTCCGCAGCGAAATCCTTGTCGATGACCGCCGCTACGCCCTCCATAGTGCCATCGGGGTTCTCCACCACGGGAATTCCTCCGCCGCCGCAAGTGATGACGATGGCATGGTCCCACAGCAGCCGCACCGCCTCGATCTCCACAATCTTCCTCGGCTGCGGCGAAGCCACTACCCGGCGCCAGCCCCGGCCAGCGTCCTCCCGCATGACATACCCCTTCTCCCGTTCCAGCCGTTCGGCCTCCTCTTTGGTGCAGAAGCCGCCGATAGGCTTGGTGGGGTTCTGAAAGGCGGGGTCCTTCCGGTCCACCACCACTTGGGTGGTGAGGGACACCACCGGGCAGTTCCGGTCTCTGGTACTGAGGGCGTATTTCAGCGCCTGCTGGATGTGGTAGCCGATATAGCCCTGGCTCATGGCGCCGCAGACGTCAAAGGGCATGGGCGGCACCACGTCCCTGGCGGTCTCACTGGCAAGCAGGATACGCCCCACCTGGGGACCGTTGCCGTGAACAATGGCCATTTCATAGCCCCGTCTGCTGATCTCGGCGATGTGGTGGGCGGTCCGGCGGACCACCTCCAGCTGCGCTTCGGCAGTAGGGGCGGAATCCCCGGACTGCAGCGCATTGCCCCCCAGGGCGATGACAAGTCGTTCAGCCATAGAAAACTTCCTTTCCTCGTTTTCCCATAGCTTGTCCCCGGTGCAGGGAATTATCCGCAAAAGAAAACGGCCCTTCCGGGCCGTCTCCTCATATTTTTTGCTGCCGAAGCAGCTCTGCCGTAAAAGGCCGTCAGCCCTCCGGGTGCCGCGTCCGCACCACAGAGAAGGCTTCCTCCGCCACGGCGACAGTCTGGGCAATGTCCTCGTCGGAGAGGGCGTAGTTAATGAAGTGGTTGTGATGAGTAGTGAAGAACACACCCCGCTTCACGCACTCGGCGATCCACTCCTGATGGAGCATCAGGCTGGGATCGTCCGCCAGGCGCAGATAGAACAGGCTGGGCATACCGGACACATGGAGGTCAAAACCGTACTTTTTCCCCACTTCGATGAGCCCATCCCCCAGTTTTTTGCCCTTTTCGTTCAGGATGCGGGGCAGATCCAGTTTCTTCATCTTCTCAATGCAGGCGATGCCGGCGGCGAAGGGTACGGCGGAGAGCCAGTAGCTGCCGGTGTAGCTCATGCCGGAGACGGTGTTCTTCAAAAAGTCCTTTCCGCAGAGAGCCGAGACATTATAGCCGTTGGCCAGGGCCTTGCAGAAGCAGATCAGGTCCGCCTCAAAGCCGAAATAGTGGTCGCTGCCCTAGAGGTCGATGCGCCAGCCCGCCCGGACGTCGTCCACAATCAAAACGGTGCCGTTGTCTGTGCAGAGCTTGCGGACCTTCTGCCAGAAGCCGTCGGCAGGCAGCTCGTTGTCTTTGAAGTTACCGTGCATGTAGGGCTGGCCGATAACAGCAGCAATCTCCCCTTTGTGCCGGTCAAACAGCTCCTCCAGAGCATCGTAGTCGTTCCAGTCCACATAGAGGTTGTGCATCACATCCTCCTCCAGGATGCCGGAATAGTCCACCTTCTGCGTCCAGGGAGAGATGCCGTGATAGTAGCCCTTGAAAAACACGATCTTCTTGCGGCGGGTATAAGCCCGGGCGGTGAGGACCGCTAAGGTGGTGACATCGTTGCCGTTCTTGGCGAAAAAGGCCCAGTCGGCAGAGGCCACGGTGTCTACAAGGAGCTCCGCGAAGTCGATCATCTTCGTGGAGGGAATGGTGACGCAATCCTCCTTCTCCCGCTGCTTCCGGGCAGCCTCATCCACATCCGGGTCGTGGTAGCCCAGGATGTTGGGGCCGTAGCCGCACATATAGTCGATCATCCGGTTGCCGTCCACATCCCAGAAATAGCTGCCCTGGGCCCGGTCGGAAAACAGAGGCCACGCCTCCACGGGAGTATAGCAGCCCTCGGCGGGGCCCTGGTGGCCGTAGATTCCGGAGGGGATCACCTTGCAGGCCCGGAGGTATGCCTCCCGGCTCTTGGAATAGTCGTTGATGTTCATGTCCGTCCTCCTTACCCGAGATACACCGCCACCCGGTCCAGGATGCGGTTGATATTGTCGATCTGGGAGATCATTCCGCCGATGCGGACCTGCCCCAGGCCCACGGCGGCAATGGCGTTCACCTGGCCGTCAAACAGGGCGCGGGCCAGGGCCATGTTCTGAAACTCCATGTAAGAGAGGTACTGCTCCGGGGCCTGGTGCACCGCGGTCATGCGGTGGTCCCGGCAGCACAGGGCGGCGGCGGGACCTCCGGATACCGCCAGCTTGGCCGTGCCGTCCACAATATTGGAAGCAGAGAATTGGCCGATGCTGTCATGATTTGCGATCTGTGCAATGGCCTCGGCGATAACGTGGAACATGAGCGTGGTGGAAACGCGGAAGAACTCCGGGTCCTCCAGAGCCGCCGGGTCCGGCTTCAGGAAGGCCGTGAGACGGTCCGTCAGCTTGGTGAAGGGGCCGGTGAGAAAGCCGATCTTCGTGAAGCCCTTGCTGGGGATGGGGGTGACGGTGCCGTCAATCAGGCCGTTGAACTTCTCGCAGGAGGAGAAGGGCAACTTCACCTGGCAGCGGTCCGTTCCGGGAGCCATGCGACACTTGCCGCTCCCGAAAAACAGTGTGGCCTCCGGGCCTCCCTTGACGGCAAATCCCACCGAGACAGTCCTGCCCCGGATCAGCTCCGCGGCTTCCTTGTCCAGGTCACACAGATACGGGATAGTCCCCAGGACGGCGAACAGGTTGACGTACGCCAGGGTCGCTGGATCTTTCATGGAAATCCCTCCGTTCTTGCGCCGTTCCGGCGGCAAATTCAATACGCAAAGTATAGCAGGGTTCCGCACCGGGCGTAAGAAAATTCCGACCGGGCGGCATCCACGATCTCCAAGAAAAGCACGCTCTCCATGTATTGCTTGATATGGAAAAGCATAATGGTACCTCGATGCCGGAAAGGCTCAAAGGCAAATAGCTGTTGGCCAGGTGCAGCACAGCTGCACGAAACCGGCAGCAGATACCTGCCTGGGAATGTCCACCGAAAGCCGCCATGCAGGTCCGCGTCGGAACGGATGGCGTTGCTGTTTCAGCCGGGTCAAATAAATATTTTCATTTAGGCGGTCTTATGTTAAAATCACAGGTACAGGCTCTCCGCGCCGCCTGTTTCAAAACCAGCGGTTGGGAAAGCCGCTCTGAACATTCCGATTGCAAAAGGAGAATGCGATCATGAAAATCGGTTTTAACGAAGGCTGCAATCGTTTCTGCGAAAACCACTCCGTTCTGGAAGACCTGGCCCTGTGTGAAAAGTACGGCTTCGACTACATCGACGTACAGTCCGAGTGCCTGGACCGCGATTTGGCGGCCGGCAAGTACACATTGGAGGAATTGGGCGGTTTCTTCCGCGCCCACAAGCTGAAGATGCTGTCCTACAACGCCCTTGTCGGTTTTAACATGAAGCAGACCCAGGCGGAAAAGGACGCCGTCATGGCCCAGCTGAATGAGATCATCCGCCGCTGCCAGATCCTGGACTGCAAGATGGTCGTGGTAGTACCCTCCATGGACCTGACCGTCCAGGCCACTCTGGACGACATCAAGTCTGACGCCGTGGCCGTCCTGCGTGAAATGGTGAAGAAGGTAGAGCCCTACGGTATCAAGCTGTCCCTGGAGTTCTGCGGCTGCCCCACCATGTCCATCAACCGCTTCGAGGACGCCTACGCCATCGTGGAGGAAGTCAACCATCCCCTGGTGGGCGTGACCCTGGACCAGTACCACTTCCACGCCATGGCCTCCGGCTGGGACGCTCTGGAAAAGGCCGACGGCAGAAAGATTTTTATCTGGCACCTGAACGGCATGGAGAACATGCCCTGCGGCGCCGCCTACAACACGGACGAAAAGCGCCTGTGGCCCGGCGAATCCGGCGACTGCCTGGATCACAAGCGCTATGCGGACACTTTGAAGCAGATCGGCTTCGACGGCGATGTCTGCACCATTGAGGTGTTCCGTCCCGACTACTACAAGCTCTCCAACGAGGAGAACATCAAGAGGGCTGCCGAGGTCACCCGCGCTCATGTGGAGGCCTATTGTTGATCAGAACGGATGGCGCAGCTTTCCCCCCTTTGTTTTCGGGCGCAATTCAGATCAAAAAACGAACTGCGGTGGAATCGAAATTCCACCGCAGCTTTTCTCTGTCTTGTCAACGCTCTGTCTGGGCTGTCCGTCCTTACCGCTGTCCCTTGTCGTAGGGGATGCCCTCGGCCTTGGGTGCCCGGGACTTCTTGGAGGTAAACGCCAGCACCACCAGGGAGATGATGTAGGGCAGCATGTTGTATACGGAGCTGGGCAGTTCCAGGGCTTTCAGGAAATCGAAGCCCGTGTACACATTGCCCAGGGCCCGGAAGAAGCCGAACAGCAGCGCCGCCAGGGCGATGCGGGTGGGCTTCCACTGGCCGAAGATCATGACCGCCAGAGCCAGGAAACCGAAGCCGGCCACGCCGTTCTCAAATTTCCACTCGCTGACACCGGCGGTAATGTACACGATGCCGCCCAGACCGCCCAGCATGCCGGAGATCAGCACACCGGCGTAGCGCATCTTATACACATTGATGCCCACGCTGTCTGCCGCCTGGGGATGCTCGCCGCAGGCGCACAGCCGCAGGCCAAAGCGGGTCTTGTACAGGGCCACATAGGCCGCCGCCAGGGCGATGAGCGCCAGCAGCATGAACCAGTTGAACTCAAAGCCGCCGATGTTCACCAGAAACGCCTTTTTCGCGTCAATATACTGAATGGTGGAGGACACATTGTCCACGCTCTCAGCGGTGTTCATGGCCTTGACGAACACGGTGGCGCCCGCAGTACCCAGCAGGTTCATGGCGGTGCCTACCAGCGTCTGATCCGCCTTGAAGTTGATGGCGGCAACAGCCAGCAGCAGGGAGTAGACCGTGCCCATCAAAACAGCCGCCAGCACCACCAGCAGGATCATCAGGAAGGCGGATGTGCCCCCGGGCAAAAACTTCATCATCAGCGCGCCTCCCAGGGCGCCCATGACCATGATGCCCTCCAGGCCGATGTTGATGACGCCGGAGTGTTCGGAGAAGCAGCCGCCCAGTGCCACCAACACCAGAACGGAGGCAAAGATCAGCGTATATTGCAGCAGCAGGATCATTTCGCCTTCCCTCCTTCCTCAGCGCTTTCCGCCGCCTTGGCGGCTTTCTTTTCCTCCCGGCGGTCCAGCCAGTTGTTCAGCGCGAACTTGAAGAACAGCACGAAACCGCAGAGGTAGATGATCAGAGCGGAGATGAAATCGGAGATCTGGGCGGAGTACATGGTCTTATCCACATAAGCGCCGCCGTTGGTAATGTGCTGAATGAAGTAAGAGGAAAGGATGGTCCCCAGGGGGTTCAGTCCGCCCAGGAAGGCGGCGGCAATGCCGTTGAAGCCCATGCCGGGGATGGAGGACTGGGTGCACTGCCACTGCTCGAATCCGGTGAGGAACAGCATGGCGGCGCCCATACCGGCCAGTCCGCCGGCTATGGCCATGGTCAGGATCAGATTCTTGTTCTCCCGCATACCGCAGTATTTGGCGGCGAATTTGTTGCAGCCGGTGGCCTTCAGCTCATAGCCCAGTTTGGTCTTTTCCAGCAGGACCCAGATAGCCACGGCGGCCAGGACCGCCAAGGGGATGGCGATGGTGACATACTGGTTGTCATTGAACCAGGCCATGCAGAAAGCAGGCAGCTTGGGCAGGATGGCGCCCGGATTGGTGCTGGCCAGTGTAAAGGTATAGGGGCTGGTGGTCTCCTTCACCCGGGTCAGCAGTGTGTTCACCATGTAAAGGCTGATCCAGTTCAGCATGATGCAGGAGATGACCTCGTTGACGTTGCAGTAAGCCTTCAGCAGTCCGGACACAGCTCCCAGCACCGCGCCGGCCACAGCGGCAGCCAGCAGGCACACATACCAGGGCATATGCCAGGCCAGGGCACAGTAGAGGCTGGCGCCCGCGCCCACCACATACTGTCCGGCAGCGCCGATGTTGAACAGGCCCACCTTGTAGGCGAAGAGGACGGACAGGCTGCACATCAGCAGCGGCGCCGTCTTCACCAGAGTGCTGCCCAGGTATTTAAGCTGGGCGTTTCGGCGGGAATAGGTCATAAAGTTCTTGACGATGGTGACGATCGCTTCGCCGGCGCCGGCAGGGTTGATGAGCAGCAGCACCACATAGCCCACCAGCAGTCCGATGAGGATGCACAGCAGTGACGCCAGCAGCGACTGGACGGCGTTGTTCCGCAGCAGGGAACGCTTCTGTTCTTTCATGGCTTATGCTCCCTCCCTTTTCGCGCCTGCCATGTACAGGCCCAGTTCTTCCACCGTGGTAGTCTTGGGGTCCAGCTCGCCCACGATCTCACCCTCGTACATGACCAGAATGCGGTCGGACAGGGCCATGACCTCGTCCAGTTCCAGGCTCACCAGCAGCACGCCCTTGCCGGCGTCCCGCTGGGCCACGATCTGCTTGTGGATGTACTCGATGGCGCCCACGTCCAGGCCGCGGGTAGGCTGGACGGCGATCAGCAGTTCCGGGTCCTTGTCAATCTCCCGGGCCACGATGGCCTTCTGCTGGTTGCCGCCGGACATGCTCCGGGCAACGGTGACAGGGCCCTGGCCGGAGCGGACGTCGTACTGCTCAATGAGCCGCCCGGCATAATCCCGGATGGCCTTCCGCTTCAAAAAGCCCACCTTGCTGACGAACTCGGGCTCAAAATACCGCTGGAGCAGCATGTTGTCCTCCAGGGTATAGTCCAGCACCAGGCCGTGCTTGTGCCGGTCCTCGGGAATATGGCTCATGCCCATGGTATTACGCTTGCGGATCGGCGCGTGGGTAATGTCCTGGCCCTCCAAAGTAATTTTTCCGCTCTTCAGCGGCTCCAGGCCGGTGAGTCCGTAGACCAGCTCTGTCTGGCCGTTGCCGTCGATGCCGGCAATGCAGACGATCTCGCCCGCCCGGACCGTAAAGCTGACGTTCTTCACAGCGTCTTTGCTGTGGGTCTTGGAGGCCACGGTAATGCCCTCCACCTCCAGAATGGTCTTGCCGGGCTTGGCAGGCTCCTTGTGGACCACGAACTCCACATCACGGCCCACCATCATCCGGCTCAGCTCCTCCCGGGTGGTGTCCTTGATCTCGACGGTACCGATGTACTTGCCCTTCCGCAGGACGGAGCACCGATCCGCCACCGCCATGATCTCGTTGAGCTTGTGGGAGATGAACAGAATGCTCTTGCCCTCCGCCGCCAGATTCCGCATGATCTGCATGAGCTCTTCGATCTCCTGGGGCGTCAGCACGGCGGTGGGCTCGTCGAAAATCAGGATCTCGTTCTCCCGGTACAGCATCTTCAGGATCTCGGTGCGCTGCTGCATGCCCACGGTGATATCCTCCACCAGGGCGTCCGGGTCCACGCGGAGGCCGTATTTCTCAGACAGGGCCAGCACCTTCTCCCGGGCCTCGGCCTTTTGGAGGAAGCCGTGCTTGCAGGGCTCCACGCCCATGATGATGTTGTCCAGAACGGTGAAGCACTCCACCAGCTTGAAGTGCTGGTGGACCATGCCGATGCCCAGGGCGTTGGCATCGTTGGGGTCCTTGATCTCCACCACCCGGCCGTCCTTCTTGATGACGCCCTCCTCGGGGCGGTACAGGCCGAACAGCACGCTCATCAGCGTGGACTTTCCGGCGCCGTTTTCGCCCAGCAGGGCGTGAATCTCACCCTTTTTCAGCTGCAGCGTGATATTGTCATTGGCTACGATGCCGGGGAAACGCTTGGTGATGTTCAGCATTTCAATGGCATAGGTCTGTTCCAATTTCCACGACCTCCCCCTGATTGCCTGACGGCAAATATGATGATATTTTATTGTACTATATTCAGCCCCATAATTCAAAACAAATTTCCACTTTTACACAAAAAAGAGGACGGGAAAATTCCCGTCCTCTTTGACGCAGGGGATCAATTACTTGATGTTGCCGTAGGCATTGACAGTCGCGGTGGTAGCCAGAGAGGCGGGTTCCGCGGTGATGTCGTTGGACACGGTGATCTTGCCGTCGAACATATCCTTCACCAGGGCCTTGTAGTCGTCCTGAGTGAAGCCGTCGGACCACTGGGTGGACTCCATGGGAATCTGGACGAAGTTGGCCTCGGGATCGTCGCCGGACACCAGGCCCAGGTTCACGATCTGACCGGCCAGGCTGTTCCAGTTGTCGTCCTCGATGATCTGCTTCAGAGCGTCCTTGGTGGAGGCGGCCAGACCCTTCATAGCGGAGGTGATGGTCATGCCCTCGCCGTAGGCGTCAATGATGCCGGCCTGGTCGGTATCCACGCCGATGACCTTGCCGCCGACCTTGGCAGCGGCCTCAGCAGCGGAGACATAGATGCCGCCGCCGCAGGCGAACACGGCCTGAACACCCAGAGTCTGATACCAGTTGTCCATGTAAGCGGTGATATCGGCGTCGCCGAAGAACTGGTTGCCGTAAGCGTACTCCACAGTCACATCCACACCGGCGTCGGCAGCAGCCGCGTCAGCGCCCTGGACGAAGCCGTAGCCGTAACGGACGACGGCGGGGACAGCCATGCCGCCCAGGAAGCCCAGGTGAGTGTAGCCCAGCTTCACAGCGGCGTAGCCGGCCATGTAGCCGCACAGCTCTTCCTGATACACAACAGTGTACACATTGCTCAGGTCAACATACTTCTCCAGATCCCAGTTGTCGGGCTGGTAATCGTAGCTCTCGCCGGCGGCGGCAACGCCCTCGGCCAGATAGTCACCCTTGGCCACGTCCAGAACCACGAACTTCACATCGGGATAGTCGGAAGCGGCTTCCACCACGGCGCCAGCAAAAGCGAAGCCGGGCATCACCATGATGTTGTAGCCCTCGTCCACGGCCTTCTCGATCATGGCCACGCGCTCACCGGTAGAGTCACCGGCGGGCTTGAAGTAGTTGAAGTTGATGCCGTTGGCCTCGCAGTACTCCTTGCAGGCCTCATAGGTGGTCTGGTTGAAAGACTGGTCGGTGATGTCACCGTAGTCGGTGATCATGGCCACAGCGTAATCAGAAGCGGCCTCAGCGGGCTCCTCAGTGCCAGCAGGCTCCTCGGTGGGCTTTTCCGCTTCCTTGGAACCGCCGCAGGCGACCAGGGACAGGGACATGACCAATGCCAGAATCAGAGCAAGAAACTTCTTCATTGGAATCTACCTTCCTTCAAAATGATATTCTCCGGCAGTGCCGGAGGAACGACCCTGAAAGGTCGAGCATATTATATCAACTCTCTACCCCGATTTCAACAGGATTTCCAGAATGTTTTTCCTTTTTTCACAGTTTGGAAAAACATGTTCCAAAAGTGTGGCCATTGCTTTCGTTTTTCGGGAAATCCACTGCTTCGGGTAAAACAGGAGGGAGGACGCAGCGTCCCCCCTCCCACGCATCCCCGGCAGGGATGTCCGTTCTTATTCCTTCGCCATCTCCACGGCGGTTTCCAGCGCAATTTCCATCATCTGCGTGAAAGTGCTCTGCTTATCGGCGGGAGGCAGTTCCTCGCCGGTGACCAGGCTGTCGGAAATGGTGCAGATGGTCAGAGCCCGCTTGCCCGCCTCGGCGGCGTTGCAGTACAGGGCAGCAGTCTCCATCTCGATGGCCAGCACGCCCATGGCGCCCCAGTCCAGCGTCCGGCCCGCCTTGTTATAGAACGCGTCAGAGGAGAGGAGGTTGCCCACAGGCGGCTCCACACCCATCCGCCGGGCCACAGCCACGGCGGTCTCCAGCAGTCTGAAGTCCGCAATGGGGGCAAAGGTGCCAGGCAGAGCGTACTGGCTGGCGTAGTTGGAGTCCGTACAGGCTCCCTGGGCCATCACCACGTCCCGCAGCTTCAGTTTGGGAGAGATGCCGCCGGCGCTGCCCACCCGGATGATGTTGTCCACATCATAGAAATGGAACAGCTCGTAGGAGTAGATTCCGATGCTGGGGATGCCCATACCGGAGGCCATAACGGACACCGGCGTTCCCTTGTAGGTGCCGGTGTAGCCCTGGATGCCCCGGACGTTGTTCACCAGCTTCACGTCTTTCAGAAAGCTCTCCGCGATAAAGTTTGCCCGCAGGGGATCGCCGGGCATCAGCACCGTTTTAGCAAATGCGCCGGGCGCGGCTTCATTGTGGGGAGTACCCATATCAGCCCTCCATTGCCTTGACGGCCTTCACGATGCGGCTGGTGCCCAAGCGGGAGGCACCCAGGTTGATGAAGTCCTCGGCGTCCTTCAGGTCGGCGATGCCGCCGGCGGCCTTGATCTTCACGTTGGGGCCCACATGCTTCGCGAACAGAGCCACATCCTCACGGGTGGCACCGCCGCCTCCGAAGCCGGTGGAGGTCTTGATGTAGTCCGCGCCGGAGGCGGTGACGATCTCACACATCTTGATCTTCTCCTCGTCGGTGAGGAAGCAGCACTCAATGATGACCTTCAGGAGCTTGCCCTTGCAGGCGGCCTTGACGGCCTTGATCTCCGCGAGCAGGTCGTCCCACTTCCGGTCCTTCACCCAGCCGATGTTGATGACCATGTCCACTTCCCCGGCGCCGTTCTCCACGGCGTCAGTGGCCATGAAGCACTTGGCGGCGGTGGTGTCATAGCCGTTGGGGAAACCGATAACGGTGCAGATGGGCAGCTTGCCCGCCACATACTCCGCCGCCTGCTTCACAAAGCTCGCGGGGATACACACGCTGGCACAGCCGTATTTCATGCCGTCGTCGCAGATGGAGCGGATCTGCTCCCAGGTCGCCGTCTGGGCCAACAGAGTATGGTCGCACTTGCTCAAAATGTCTTTCAGTTCCATTTAGGCATCTCCTTTTTATGTTGATATCAGGTCACAGCCTGTTTCCGCCGGGGGGCTTGTCTACGGCAAAATTATAACAAAATTTCCGCTCTCTGTCCAGTTGAAGCCTATGGGCTCCCGCCGAAAAATAACGGCGGTTTTCCCGGTCCCACCCGTTGCTTTTCCCCGCCGGTGTGCTACAATGGAAAAAACCAAGCAAGAAGGAAGTGACCCCTATGAAAACCGGGCTGGTCCTGGAGGGCGGCGCCCTGCGGACCATCTTCTCCTCCGGGGTATGTGACGCTCTTCTGGACAAAGGGCTGCCCCTGCCGGACTACACAGTGGGCGTCTCCGCCGGTATCGCCTACGGCGTCAGCTATCTCTCCCGGCAGAGCCGCCGGAATCTGAAGCTGGTGACGACCTATGCCAATGACCACCGCTATATGGGCTGGCGGAACATGGCTGACCGCCGAAACCGCTCCTACTTCGGTTTAAAATTCGCCTACGAGACCATTCCCAACCAACTTCTTCCCTTTGACTACGAGACGTTCGAAGCCTACCCCGGCACGGTGGAGGCGGTGGTCACCAACCTGAACACCGGCGAGGCGGAGTATCTGCCTGTCCCCCGGCGGGACGTTCACAACCTGCTGCTTCAGGCCACCTGCGCCATCCCCATGCTGTTTCCCGTCATCGAGCTGGACGGCCAGCCCTGTCTGGACGGCGGCTGCGCCGACGCCATTCCCTGGAAGCACTGCTTTGACATGGGTTGCGACCGAGTGGTGGTCATTCTGACCCAGACCCGGGATTACCGCAAGGCTGCCGACCGCTCCATCCGCATGATCGAGCGGAATTTCCGCAAGTACCCCAATTTCGTGGAGACCATGCGCAACCGGGTGGAGCGGTACAATGCCGGCCGCCAGGAGCTGTTTGAACTGGAAGCTCAGGGAAAGGTCCTGGTCATCGCACCGGAGGACACCCTGGGCTGCAGTCGGACAGAGAGGGATTTGGAGATCCTGCGGGCGCTGTGGCAATCCGGCTACTTTGCCGGCACACGCCGGGCAGATGAGATTCAGTCATTCTGGACAAAATGACTTGTGTTTCCCGTGAAAAAACGGCGCCGAAAAATGCGGTGTTCATAAGACAGTTAACAGTCACAGTAGTATAAACTGCTGTGGC
>CAMAZB010000018.1 GCA_945862785.1 uncultured Clostridia bacterium
AGCATCAGATCCAACAGTATCAGGCTGATTGGATGAAGCTGGAGCAGTTCCAGCGTGGTTTTCCCATCATGTGCTACTATGGTTTGATATCCCTCTTTTTCCAGATAAGCGGATAGAACCTGTGTGATCTTGACTTCGTCATCCACAAGTAGGATTTGCTTTTGCATTTTTATCATATTTCTATTCCAATCGATAAATTAAGAGTCTGATCAACTGTCACGAAAACCACTCAAGGTAATTTCCTCCCTTGATTCAGGGAAATCGAAAACGGTTATTTTCTTTGCAGTTTAATGATTTGAACCATTCCATCAATTTCTACGCCACTTGCAACAAACCCATTGTTTTCAAACAGCGAAACGATTTCATTCGGAGAATAAAACTTAACATCTCCGGCCCTGGAGAATTTTACAAACGGATTACATATTACCCTTAAAATGGCAGGTAAATACGCTTCTGCTATGTATAGCATACCCCCTATTCTGATTACTCGTCCTGCTTCTTGCGCGAACCTCTGAACATTTGGAAAATGGTGAAATGCGGCAGAAACAGTCATTACTCCTATCTCACCATTTTCAAACGGAAGTTGGTCACATCCAGAAACATAGAACGTCATATCTGGATTTAATCTTTTTGCCTGCTCTATCATTTTTTCAGATATGTCAACGCCATACCCGCAAAAAGGACTCTTTTCTGCCAGTTCATGCAGCAAGCGGCCATTACCACAGGCAACATCCACTACCGTATCGTCAGGAGCAATAGTTACTGCTTCATATATCATTTTCTTGAACTTGGCGGTGAACTTACCATCAAAAGTCAATTCGTAGTTTTCTGCTTTTTTATCGTAACTCTTTTTTGAACGCTGCTCAAATTTATTCATACATATATGTCCCCATTAATTCTGAATTGTCGTTTCCACCATAAAAGACTACTTGTAGTTTTCCAGGAAAGAGACTTCCTTGCCGCCGTGCTTATATCCGGGAAAAGTATCCAGCGAGACTGCGTGAATGCTGTTGAAGATGGATTTTTCAATATTGGGATTGTCCCGTTTCAGGCGGCGGAGCAGGTTCTTGATTTCCTGCCGCTTGGAGCCGCCGCCCCCATTGTCACAAATGGTGCAGTTTTCTGTAAAGCGACAGGCACATTGGATAAATTCCAACTGATTGTACCCCCGCCATGCGATGATGTCATCCTCATGGATACAGTACATGGGCCGGATCAATTCCATTCCCTCAAAATGGTCGCTGTGCAGTTTGGGCAGCATAGCCTGAAGCTGAGAGCCGTAAAACATCCCCATTACTGTTGTCTCGATCACATCGTTGAAGTGATGGCCAAGAGCAATTTTATTGCAGCCCAGTTCCTGTGCCTTGCTGTAAAGATACCCCCGGCGCATCCGGGCGCAGAGGTAGCAGGGGGACTTTTCGCTGCTGTTAGCCACTTCGAAAATGTTCGTTTCAAAAACCGTGATGGGAATCCGGAGTAAGGCAGCGTTGCTTTCAATTTTCTGACGGTTGATTGCGTTATAACCTGGGTCCATTACCAAAAATAGCAAATCAAAGGAGACATCACTGTGTCGGTGGAGCTCCTGCATCAGTTTTGCCATCAGCATGGAGTCCTTTCCTCCGGAGATACACACCGCAATCTTATCTCCGGCCTGAATCAGCTCGTACTTTTTTACAGCATAGGTGAACGGTTTCCAAAGCTCGTCCCGATATTTTTTGATGATGCTTCTCTCTATCATCTGATAGGGTTCCAAAGTTCTCGACATAGATGCGTTCCCCTCATATGATGTGTTTTGCGGTCTTATCCGCTGCCAGTGCCGCGGTGATTGGATCATGCCACCAGTTCCTTATAGCAACTGTCAAAGATTCGGAGGAATTCCTGAAGTTCCTCCCATGTGGTCAAGTGGCTGAGACTGATACGCCAGGAAGAGAGAGCATTCTTTCGGTCCCGGCTGACTGCGAATACCGCCTTGGAGGGCGTTCCCTCTGTGGAACAGGCTGACTTGACAGAGACACAAACTCCACGCTTGCCTAATTCCCGCTGGAACACCGTCCCTTTCACGCCACGAACACTGAGATTTAGGATGTGCGGCACCGCGTTTTCAGGACTGTTGATCCGGACAGCCGGATATTTTGCAAGCTCATCCCGCAGGTAACGGTTCAGCGCTTCTGCATAAGCAATTCGTTTCTCCTGATTCTCCAGCGCCAGACGAAGCGCCTCTTCAGAAGATACTGCCAGCGCCAGCGCCGGAGTACCGCTTCGATAAATCGTGGTGCTGGAGCCGCCGTGGATCTGCGGTTCAATGACGAGGTCCTTCTTTTTCAGCAGCAGGCCGCTGCCGTTCAGCCCATAGAATTTGTGGGGTGCGATGCTCATGGTGTCCACACCGTCCAGCACCAGTTCCGTCTTCCCCACTGCCTGCGTGGCGTCCACATGGAGGCGGCAGTTTGGAAACTCTTTTAAGATTTCAGCGATCTCCCGGACCGGCTGCACCGTTCCCAGCTCACTGTCCACCGCGCAGACAGACACCAGCACGGTGTCCTTCCGCAGCAGGTCCCGCAGCTGCTCCAAATCAATGGTGCCGTCCCGTGCAATGTCCACAAGGTCAATCTCGCATCCCTGCTGCTGAAGGGCGGAAAGTGTTCCGCCCACAGAGGAGTGCTCCAGCGCCGTGGAAATGATGTGCCTGCCAATATGCCGGGACGCCTGGACGATGCCTTTGATGGCGAGGTTGTTGGACTCGCTGGCTCCGGAGGTGTAGATGATCTCTGCCGGGTCAATACCCAGCAGTTCCGCGATGCTGTCTGTCACGCGGCTCATTTCCGCTTGCGCGGCCTGCCCGGCAGGGTGCGTGGAGTTGGGATTTCCGATAAATATTCGTTCCGTTTGGTAGAACGCCTCCAGCACAGCTGGGTCTGCGGGTGTATTGGCGGAATAGTCCAGATAGATCATGCGCTGCCTCCTGATCGCATCAGGTCTTTTACCACCTCGCCGGCAAGGATCAGTCCGGCAACCGGGGGGACAAAGGCGTTGCTGCCCGGAACCTGCCGCCGCTGGGTGCATTTCCTCGCCGTACCCGGCGGGCAGATGCAGTGGCTTCGGCAGCTGATGGACATATCGTCAATGGGCGTCATGGCAGGCTCTTTGGAATAGACCACCTTCAGATGCCTGATCCCCCGCTTTTTCAGTTCCCTGCGCATGACTCTTGCCAGCGGGCACACGGAGGTCTCAAAGATGTCCGCGACTTCAAAAGCAGTTGGATCCGCCTTGTTTCCCGCACCCATGCAGCTGATAACAGGAACTCCTGACCGCTGAGCCTGCTCCACCAGCTCCAGCTTGCCGGTGACCGTGTCGATGGCGTCCACAATATAGTCATACCGGGTAAAATCAAACTGCTCCGCCGTCTGCGGGGCGTAAAAGGTCTTATAGGTATGGACAACCGCGTCCGGATTGATTTCTTTGACGCGCTGCTCCGCCACATCCACCTTGTATTGTCCCACGGTTTTGCGGGTAGCGAGCAGCTGTCGGTCGAGGTTCGTCAGACACACCCGGTCATCGTCGATGAGATCCAGAATGCCGACGCCGCTGCGGGCAAGGGCCTCCACGGTGTAGCCGCCCACACCGCCAATGCCAAATACAGCCACCCGGGCACGGTACAGTCTCTCCATGCCCTCCTGCCCAAAGAGCAACTGTGTTCTTGAAAACTGATTGAGCATGTTCGCCTATCCTCCGATTCCCTTGATCAACACCCTCATCTGTCCGCCGCAGACCATTCCCTGATTCTCTGCCACATCATTGCTCATATCCACCTCAACGCAACGATATCCATTTGTACCAATGATGCGTCGTGCTTCTAAAAGGACGGCGTGCTCACTGCATCCACCGCCGATGGTCCCAACGGTCTTGCGGTTGCGATCTACCGCCATCATGGCGCCGGATTTCACTGGCGTGGAGCCGCTGGTTTCTAAAACCAACAGAAGAGCCTTCGGCTCCCTACTGCAAGCAAGAAATTCCAGCACCGGCAGGTCAATGTCCTCTGCCACAAGGGTGGTGCTTCCGGAACGGCGGGGCGTATCCCGCCGGCGGCATTGAATCAGTTCCGCAGCTATGGAGATGGCTATCTCCTGTGTCGTCAGAGCATTGATAGGAAGTCCGATGGGGGCGTGAATGCACTCAAGCGTCTTGCCGGGGATGCCCTCATCCTTCAACAGTTGAAACAGCCCCGCTACCCGGCGCTTGGAGCCGATCATCCCCAGGTACTTCGGAAATGTCCCGGATAGGATCGCTCTCAGGCAGTCCGCGTCATAGCGGTGTCCGCGTGTGATGACGGCCACATAGTCCTGTTCGCAGATTTCCAAAGAACGCACTGCCTTGGGAAACGCATCGCATATCACTTCCTGTGCTTCTGGAAATCGTCCCCGGTTGACAAAGGAAGGACGGTCATCCACCACCGTCACTGCAAAGCCCAGGTCACTTCCGTACCGGCACAATGGCTGGGCGATATGTCCAGCTCCCAGGAGAAGGAGACGCTCAGCGGGATAGAAATTACGGACGTAGACAATACCAGTTGCCTCAAAGGTCATTGACGCCGGCTTTCCATCTCGAACCTGTTTTAGTATCTTCTGAAATTGTGTTTGCATGAAAGTTTCTCCTTCTCAGCAAGGTGGATCTTAGATAAAGTTTTCCATTTTATTGCATATAACAATAGTATGATGATAGGATTATACCTCTGTATTGAAGAAACTACAATAGGGCACTATTTTTTTTCAAATTTGCTTTGTGTCCTCCGGCATTTAGCTGCGATGTGGCAAGAAGCTGATGAGGTACACCGTTTAGGCCAGTATTCCCAAGCCGTATTGACTTTCCCTTTGCACCTGCATATAATAACACATAGAAAAATTTAAATGTGAAGGAGGCGGGAAATTGGAGCAAATTTACCGCGACACAGCGAAGATACTAAAGGCAATTTCCGACCCAAAGCGTCTGCGGATTATAGATATGCTTTCTTGTGGGGAGCTGTGTGCCTGTAAAATCCTTGAGGCCTTCCATATCACACAGCCTACGCTGTCTCACGATATGAAGGTGCTGATCCAAGCTGGAATCGTAGACGATCGGCGGGATGGAAAGAATATCTACTATTCCCTCAATGAAGCACGTCTTGGGGAGTTTGAAAGTACCTTGCACAGAATTATAGGACCTAAAGCAGACTGTATCTGTCATTCAGAGGGCTGCTGCCAATAAACAGGATACCGATGCCTCAAATTGCTGGCACGTTTGAGCATCGGTTTTCATATCGTATAAATATAGAAACATTTCTATTTTTCTATCTTTTAGGAGAACCAATCTTATGAAAACAATGAAAATCTACGAGGCCGCCATGTGCTGCTCCACCGGACTTTGCGGTGTGAGCGTCGATCCCGAACTGCTCCGTGTCTCCACAGTGCTGAACACGCTGAAACAGAGCGGCGTGGTGGTCCAGCGGTTCAACCTGTCCAATGCCCCGGCGGAGTTCGTGAAGAATAAGGCCGTCACAGAATATTTGCAGAAATTTGGCCCGGAAAAGCTGCCCGTGGTTGTCGTTGATGACGCTATCGTGATTGCGGGCCGCTATCCGACGAATGTGGAGTTTACGCGCCTGCTGGAGCTGTCTGGCGATGTCCTGGGTGTTGCTTGTTGCAGCGGGGATGCTCCGACTTCCGGCTGTTGCAACGATGCTGCTGATATTTCTGAAAGGAATTGTTTATGAATATCTTTAATCCCTTTGAAGTGACAAAGACCAAATACCTTTTTTTCACTGGTAAGGGCGGCGTAGGTAAAACCTCGGCGGCCTGCGCAACCGCTGTCTCACTGGCCGACCAGGGGAAGAAGGTACTTCTTATCAGCACCGACCCGGCCTCTAATCTGCAAGATGTATTTGCGATGGAGCTGACCAACAAGGGAACACCTATCCCTGCTGTTCCCAATTTGGTGGTGGCAAATCTGAACCCAATACAGGCAGCAGCTGAATATCGGGAGAGTGTTATTGCGCCCTATCGCGGCATCATGCCGGATGCAGTGATTGCCAATATGGAGGAGTAGCTTTCCGGTTCCTGCACCATTGAAATTGCGGCGTTCAACGAGTTCTCCATCTTCATCACTGACCCGGATATGCAGCGGGATTACGACCACATCCTCTTTGATACAGCCCCAACCGGTCACACCTTACGAATGCTTCAGCTCCCCTCCGCATGGAGCAATTTCATCAGTGAAAGCACCCACGGAGCATCCTGCTTGGGCCAACTCTCCGGCCTTGAGAGCAAAAAGGCCGTTTACAAAAAGGCTGCTGCAACGCTGGCTGACGGAAATCTCACAACATTGGTTTTGGTCACTCGCCCCGAAGAGGCGCCGCTGAAAGAAGCCCAGCGGGCTTCGCTGGAACTGGCCGACTTGGGTGTGAACAATCAAATTCTGGTGGTGAACGGTGTCTTGCTCCAAAGTGACGACGCCATCTCTGAAAAGCTGTATCAAAAGCAGAAGGCAGCGATGAAGGCCATCCCAGAGGGATTGAAGGCACTTACTACCTACTTGATTCCCTTGCGGGCTTACAACATTACCGGTTTGGATAATGTCCGCGCCATGCTGCGGGAGGATCGTCAGGATATAAAGTATGAGGCTCCTAATACAAAGAATTTTTATGGGCTGCACGATGTTGTAGACTCCATTGACAAAGCCGGGCGAAAAGTCATTTTTACAATGGGCAAAGGCGGCGTGGGCAAAACCACTGTTGCGGCCACTATCGCCCTGGGGCTGGCACAGAAAGGGAAAAAAGTGCACCTGACCACCACAGATCCTGCTGCACATCTAAAATTTGTGTTGGAGCAGGCCGATAATATCACTATGAGCTACATCGACGAACACGCCGAGCTGAAAAATTATCAGGAGGAAGTGCTGTCCAAAGCGAGAGCCAACGGCCTGTCCGAGGAGGATATTGCCTACATTGAAGAAGATCTGCGCTCCCCCTGCACACAGGAAATCGCCGTGTTCCGGGCATTTGCAGAGATTGTGGAAAAGGCGGACGATCAGGTTGTCGTTATTGATACCGCACCCACCGGCCATACGCTGCTCTTACTGGAATCTACCGAAAACTACGACAAGGAAATCCAGCGCACCAATGGGGAAACACCGGAATCTGTCAAGCGGTTGCTGCCACGGCTAAAAAGCATGGAAACAGAGGTCGTAATCGTTGCTTTACCGGAGGCCACCCCTGTCTATGAGGCCATACGGCTGGAAGATGATCTCAAGCGGGCGCAGATTGCGGTGAACTGGTGGATCATCAATCAGTCGTTCTATCAGTCGGGAACCACCAACGCCCTGTTGGAAGCGAAGGCCAGTAACGAGGTAGAGTGGATCAATCGCATTGACCAACACACAGGCGGAAGATTTGCACTTATAGCATGGAGCGCTGATCAGATCAAGGGCGATAAGCTCCTGGAACTTTGAGAGGGATGACTTATGAGCCAAAAGCCAAAAGTTGCTTTTATATGCGTTCATAATTCCTGCCGCAGCCAGATTGCGGAGGCATTGGGCAAGCATTTTGCCGCTGATGTGTTTGAGAGTTTTTCGGCCGTAAGTGAGACCAAACCGCAGATCAACAAGGACGCAGTACGGCTGATGAAAGATCTTTATGGGATCGACATGGAACAGGCACAGTTCAGTAAGACCTTTGACAGCATCCCGGAGCCGGATATTGCAATATCAATGGGTTGCGATGTAGGCTGCCCCTATATTGGCAGAGCCTTCGATGATAATTGGGCACTGCCTGACCCTACAGGCCAATCGGATAAAGTGTTCCGTGAAACAGTAAGCCAGATCGAACAACGCATTATACAGCTAAAAACGCAAATACAAGGAGGTGTTTACCGTGAAAAGAAAATCTAATACAGGAATTAATTTTTTCCAACGGTATCTGACTATATGGGTATTCCTATGTATGGTAGTAGGTGTTCTAATAGGCCATTTTTTCCCGGCACTTCCCGAGCTGTTAGCCCGGTTCGAATATGCCCGCATTTCTATTCCGATGGCCATTCTGATTTGGGTGATGATCTACCCCATGATGCTGAAAGTGGATTTTCGGAGCATCCGCAACGTAGGGAAAAACCCAAAAGGACTGTTTGTGACCTGGATCGTCAACTGGCTCATTAAGCCCTTTACCATGTATGGCATCGCCAGTCTGTTCTTCTTCGTTCTGTTTAAGGGTTTTATCACACCGGAACTGGCAACGGAGTATTTGGCCGGAGCGGTGCTGCTGGGTGCTGCTCCCTGCACGGCGATGGTGTTTGTGTGGAGTACGTTAACCGATGGAGATCCCGCTTATACCGTTGTCCAGGTTGCAACCAACGATCTTATCATCCTGGTGGCTTTTGTGCCTATCGTGCAGTTTCTGCTGGGCGTATCAAATGTCAGTGTCCCCTTTGATACGCTGATTTTAAGCGTGGTGCTGTTTGTGGTCATCCCGCTGGCTGGCGGCATTTTGACCCGTATTTTTGTGACACGCAGCAAGGGAACAGAGTATTTTGAAAATGTGTTCATTCACAAATTTGACTCCGTTACCACGGTGGGATTACTGCTCACTCTGGTTTTGATTTTCATGGGACAGAGCAAAGTCATTCTGGAAAATCCCCTTCACATCGTACTGATTGCGGTTCCGCTGATTTTACAGACATTTTTGGTGTTTGCCATCGCTTATATCGCCTGTCATACTCTGAAGCTACCGCACAAAATTACGGCGCCTGCCGGCATGATTGGAGCATCCAATTTCTTCGAGTTGGCTGTTGCTGTGGCAATCGCGTTATTCGGCACGACCTCACCGGCAGCGTTGGCTACTACTGTAGGCGTTCTGACTGAAGTTCCAGTCATGCTGTTCCTTGTACGTGTTGCAAATAAAACGAAAAGATGGTTTGGGGCATAAGAAAGCGTCTACGTAACTGGCAAATAGCACTTGATAAGAATCAAGTGAGTCCTATGACAAAATCCAGTCAAACGTACTATCCAAAATAAAAACTTTCTTTTCTTCTTTCCGTCAACAAACCCCTTTTGGGGTATGGGAGCTATTGAAAAATGGAGGGGACAGGACATGACGCTTCAGGAATGTTATCAAAATCTGGGCGGTGACTTTACCCAGTTAAAACAGCGCTTTCCAAGTGTTCAAATGGTCAAAAGAATTATCACAAAATTTCTGGAAGATAAAACAATTTCCGAACTATGCCATGCCATAGAGAACGAGCGAGGAAAAGACGCTTTTCTGGCCGCATATACGCTACAAGGAGTATGTGCCAATCTTTGCTTTGACAAACTGCTGGCATCCACGGTACAGATGACAGCGCTGATTTCTCCGGAAACAAACACTATTACCGAAAACTGTTATTTGTTTTTGGAAGCGGTCAAGCAGGATTATAAGTTAACCGTGAGTTCTATCCGCACCTATTTGGATTCTGAACATGAGGAATAATGAACTCTTTTTGACTTCCGATTTCACAAATAACCCCGCAAATAGTGTCCAAGGGGAGAGCTTTACAGACATCTTGTCTATATATTAAAAACGGAGCCTGCATTCAAACCGGCAGGCTCCGTTTTCATTTATTGTTATCATGGCTTAGAGACAAGGCATTTCATCTTCGTCTATTGAAGCAAACAGACTTCCGGTGATTTCAAAAATATCCGTGATTTGGATTGCGGTGGTATCTGTCATAATAACAGCTTTTTCGAAAGCATCTATCTTCTTGACAGTCCCTGTGACTTTTTTATAAGCGCCCCCCTCCTTCTTGCCATCTGCCCGAAAGTAGGTGATAGACACCTCCGGGCACTCTGAGAGATGGTCAGCCAGAAACCGCAGTTTCATATCCAGTGCAGCTATTTTGTCCTCATCCAGTTCCGCTTTTGCGTCAGTCAATCTGGCGGTTTCCCGAATAGTACCCTCATAGCCGTTAAGCGCGGCAAAGGGAGCGAATTGGGCCGCTCGTCCAAGAGCCGCCATGCGGGGGTGCTTTGAAGAATTGGGATGCGGCAGGTGCATAATATCATCATACCTGGCAGTCATGCTCGATGACCTCCAATCTGACTGTTCCGCTCTCTGGCTGTAGCGCCATCCTCCAGATTCATGCCTTTCAGGATGGCGTTTTTTCCAAACCTCTTTTTGATCGTCAGCATGGTTTCCTGCATCTTCTTTTCGCGGGCCAGTTCCGCTTCTTCCTCTGCCTGCTTTTGCTGTTTGGCAACGTAATCGGTGAAAAGGTCAAGCTGCTCCGCGGCGTCTTTTTTCGGTGCATCTTCCTCACTGACCACATGGTTTACGGAGATAAATATGCGCCGAACCAGTAGCTTGGGGTCTGTAATGCGGCCATACAGTTCCAGAATCGCCTGCGTCAACAACTTGGTGGACGCCGTGTGGCGTCCCAGATTTGCTGTGCCGGTAGCGTGTTTGGGGATCGCCCGGCCATAGTGGTCAGTGGTGATGGCACCGTGATAGTCTTTCCTGATATTTGGGTCTTTCAGATTCTCAATGTCATATCCAATCGTCAGAATGAGCTGGTCAGTCACCTGCCCTTTATCTACCAAGTCGAGGGACAGCATATCTGTCATTTCCCGTACTACGAGTCTTGCTTTCTCCCAAGAGTAGGGAGATTGCAGAACCTGCCCGGTGGCGATGCTGTTGGAGCTGGGCTTGTACGCCTTGATTTGGTCGATGGTACACGGCTCCCAGCCCCAGGCATGGTCGATCAGCAGCTCCGCGTTGATGCCAAAGAGTTTATATAGCAAATCCTCGTTATAGTAGTCCGTGGGCTTTCCGATAGAACACCGGGCAATATCGCCCATGGTGTAGAGCCCATGGGCCTCCAGCTTTCTGGCGTATCCCCGGCCAACCCTCCAAAAGTCCGTCAGCGGGCGATGATCCCACAGCAGACGGCGGTAGCTCATCTCATCCAGCTTGGCGATGCGGACACCGTATTTGTCCGGTTTGATATGCTTCGCCACGATGTCCATGGCCACTTTGCAGAGGTAGAGATTTGTCCCGATTCCCGCTGTGGCGGTGATTCCCGTGGTCTCCAACACATCCAGAATCATGGTCATGGCAAGCTCTCTGGCTGTCATTTTGTAAGTGGGCAGATAGTTGGTCGCGTCGATAAACACCTCGTCAATGGAATACGAGTGAATGTCCTCCGGAGCGATATACTTCAGGTACACGCCGAAAATGCGTGCGCTGCACTCCATGTATTTGGCCATCTGCGGCGGCGCCACAATATAATCCAGCGCCAGCTCCGGCGAGGCTTGTACTTGCAGATCATCTGTGGAGGAGCCGGTCAGCGTGCGGCCGGGGGCGTTCCACTTTCGCTGTGCATTGACCTCTTTGACCCGCTGCACCACCTCAAACAGTCTGGCCCGGCCTGAGATACCATAAGCCTTCAGACTGGGGGACACGGCAAGGCAGATGGTTTTCTCTGTGCGGGACTTGTCCGCTACCACCAGATTGGTGGTCATAGGGTCAAGGCCCCGCTCCACACATTCCACCGAAGCATAGAACGACTTCAAATCAATAGCGATGTAAGTTCGGTTTTTCATGCCTCGGTCACCTCCTGTGCCACTCGTCCCGTTCTTTGCTCTTTCTCTATTCAGATTGTAGAACAAATGTTCTAATTCCGCAAGTGCATTTTGACGTTTTATAGCAAGTAATTTTAGGCAGATCCTATTAGGCTGGGAACGAAACTGTCGTTCCCAGCCTGCCCGCATTTTAGGAAGCCCAGTTGTTAGCTGCCAGTTTCTCTATGTAGGCATAAGTCTCAGGTGCGGCGTTCTGGAAGGTTTCCATGCGTTTTTCGTTGCCGCTGTATGTGATCCAGTAGACGAAGCAATCGGCAAAGTATTCCCGGCTGTTGGCCTTGGCGTAGTCCCGAAGGCAAGAGTTCTGCGCTTCGGCAAGATACAGCCGCTCATGCTCCACGGGGAAGCCCAACGCTCCGTCCAGAAAATGACCGAACTCATGGATCGTGGCCTTGGCGTCGGAGACATAGATGATTTTCTTTCCATAGCTGGTAGCACCGATACAGGACATATCAAGGCGGTCGCTGAGATCTGCCATGAAGTCAAAGTCGATGCGGTAGGTCCAGCCGGCTTCATTGAACGCCGCAAGGATGGGTTCCGGTACGCGGCGCAGTTCCAGCAGGAAGTCGTTTGTATGGATTCCTGTCGGATTCTCCAACGTCACAGGCGCGGGAGGCGCTTCCACCGTAAAGCTCTGCGTCAGGATGGCGTGGAGCAACTGTGCCGCCTCACCGCGGGTGACGATCTCACTTGCTGTAGCGTCAACAGGGCAAAGCTGAAGCTCACAGCCCACGCGCAGGTAATTGTCGTAGGCAGATAAATTCCTTCCTCCCTCATAGAGTACGCTGTCATAGACCGGCACTCCGGCTGCGGCCAGGGCGCTTTCGTAAAGCGCACCACGGCACATCCTCGTATCTGTCGCGGAAAGAGCGGTCATGTTCAGCCATCCCTTTTGACAGGCTTGCTCTGTGGCGCTCTGTCCCAACTCAGCCCATGTTTCGCCGCTTGTTTCCATTCCGTAAGCACGGCAGAGCATGACAGCCCATTGCCGTACCGTGACAGGCTGCGCCGGGGAAAAGGTGCTGGCTTCGGTGCCTTTTGTGATCCCATGCTCCGCAAGATACATGACGCTCTCGTAGCAGGCGGCATCCTTCGGTACGTCGGCAAAGCCCTCGCAGGCGGCGGATGCGGTGTTCGGCAAAATCAGCGCCAGGGCAAAGGCCACAAGTGTCAGCGCTGTACTTCTAACGATCGTTCTCATAGAGATATCCTCCATATTCTTGTTTTTCCTCTGTCGGATATCCTCCGATAGAGTAGGTTCTTCCGGGGGCGACATCATGTCACCACCCTATAGCCAGTAAAAAGTCACAGTCCTCCCTTGGCGGAAGGCTGTGACTTTTCCTGTTCGTCTTTCATTTTCAGGCGGTAAAGATTGCTGGTGAGGCTGCCGTTTTTCCGGCGCCGCTGGCGCTTCTCCACCAGCCCTGCGTGCTCCAGATCTCCCAGCGCCCGCTGGACGGTGCGGGGCGAGAGCTCCAGCTCACGGGCAATGGTCTTGATTCCCGGCCAGCAAACACCGGAGGCGTCGGACCGGTCCCGCAGGTAGACGTAGACGGTTTTCGCCCGGTGGCCCAGTTCCTCCTCGGCGTAGATAAAGTTAAACCGGCTCATGTGTTGCCCTCCATATTGTAGGGGCTTCCTCCGCTGGGATAGCGACTCCGGATGTTGGCGATCAGTTCCTCCTTGCTGGCGTAAGCCACCTTCCGTGCGGCCTGCTCCGGCATCCGGTAACCCTCTGAATCAAAAGTAATGCCCCAGTCCAGAAACAGCCGCAGCTTCGTCCGCATGGGATGTGTGCCGGTCTTCATGACCACAAATTCTCCCTTGGGGATGGACTTGAGTTCGTCCGGCGTCATGAGTGGCCGCTCCATCATTTGCAGGGACTGGTTATTGCTGTCCTTGCCCTGGCTGACGGAACCAGAGAGGACAGTCCTGCTCCCCAGCGCCGAGGAAAGCGCCTCCGCCGTTTTGCTCTGGGGGGAGAAACCACCGAAGATGGTATCCTGGCAGTTATCGCAAATGATTTCGGCTCCCTCTTTCCCGTAGTTCTTTTCAAGCTGCGCCAGCGATTGGATGATCGGCACCAGCGTCAGTCCGCGGGAGCGCCCTGCGCTGAACAGGGGCAGGATATCAAAGGGCGGCATAGTCCCCAGTTCGTCACAGTAGAAGATGACACGGTTCTTGAGTCTGCCGCCGTTTTCATCCGCCACGGAAAAGAGCTCACGGGAGAGGTTCTGGATCATCAGTCCGGCAATGAAGTTCTTGGCGGGATCTTCTTCCGGCAGGATGAGAAAGATGGCGCATTTTTCGGATGCGAACATCTCGGCATTGATGGGGCTGTCGTAGCAGATGACCTGCTCCAGCTCCGTGTCAAGGAAAGCATTCAGACGGGATAGCACCGTGGACATGACTGACGCCATGGACTGGTCTGAGCTGTTGAGGGCGGCTCCCGCCAGCCAGCGCGCCTTGTGATCAGATGGCAGGAGATCCATCAACGGTTGAAACCCGTTTTTGCTACGGCCGTTTTTAGGGGGAGCCAGCAGGTCCTGCACCAGCTTGAATGCGGAGACGATATGCCGCTTCTCCGGTTCTCCCTCTCTGGGCGGCATGAACTCCGCCAGTAGGAGTACGATGGCTGTCAGCAGGCCCTCGGCACTGTCATAGAAGAAGGCGTTCTCGCCGTACTGGGAAGCGTCCCCTTCGGGATTGATGATGGTCTTGGCCAGGATCTTGGCGTACTTCTCCGCCTTTGCTTTTGAGGCAAGGTCGTTGGGTTCCTTTCGCGCCTTGTCTATGTAGTGATTCACCAGAGTCAGAAAGCTGAAGCCGTCTGACCGGGTAGGGTTGCGCAGATCGATGACGGAGACCCTGTAATTGTAGTAATGGGAGGCGATCTTGCCGTAGTTGCGGGCGAGATCACCCTTGGTGTCCAGCGCCAGGAAACTCATACCGCAGGCGCAGGCATACTCCAAATTGGGGTATAAAAAGTAAGCGGTCTTGCCGACGCCCGACGCGCCGATCATGAGGCAGTGGATGTCGTCGCTGTCCACCAGCGCCCGAATATCCTGCTGTTCCTCTATAAAATCCTTCACCCTGGATCTCCTTTTCTCTGATTTCATTCGTTTCGTTTTCCTCTTTGGGGCAGCAGGACGGCGCAGCTTTTCCAGAACTTTGTCCGGAAGCCGCGCCGTTCGGTCTGGCCGTTTCTTTTTTGCGCCGCCCATGCTGCCGAGGATGACGCCCTGTTCCTTGGGGAGATCCTCTCCCTTCCTCCAGCGGCGTGGACGGAAGGGGACGACGTGGTAGGTACTGCGGATCTCCTTCGGCGTCGCCCAGCGGGCCGTTCCGTGCTGGCCGTCGCCCACGGTCTTGCTCTTGATGTTGTTGAGGGAGTAACGCTGGGAGAAGAAGGACACCGCCAGCAGGAACACCAACAGACCACCGCAGATCAAAATAAAGGGCCATGTATTCTCGTTCATGTGACGTCCTCCTTGTGCTTTTCAGATTTGGCGCAGAGGTCATCGTTCCAGTCTTTGCGATGCGGCGTGAGCCGCTCCACGTCCAGTCCCATATCCTCCAGTGTCTCCTTTATGCGGTCGCAGGCTTCGTTGCCCGCATCGTCGTTGTCGAGGCAGAGGTACACCGTGTCCAGCTTCGGATTCTGCCGCAGCCGCTCCAGCACCGGCTGGATGGACGTGCCGCAGCAGGCTACATAGCTGTGCTCTAACCAGCCGTAGGGATAGAGGGTGATGTGGGATAGCAGGTCGATGGGCGCCTCGAAGACATAGAGGGATTTGTCCGTGCCGTTTTTATGGAAGCTGTGGATGCTCTCACTGCCTTCGATGTTGATGCGAAAGGTCTTGCCCTGGCTGTTGGTACTGCGGATGTGTGCGTGTTTTGCTTCGCCTCTGCCATCCAGCCCCACGAAGACGCAGTTGTGATGGATGTCCTCATACAGCAGCTTCTCACGCACAAAGCCGGTAATCACTTCCCGGTCAATGTGCCGCTGGCGCATGAGGTAGGCATAGACGCGGCGCATATTGTCGTAAGGGTCCGGCAGAGCGAAAGGCTTCGGCTCTGTCGGGGCAGGCTGTGCCTGCTCATACCGTTTGCCGTCTTTTCTGCCCAGCAAAAGTAAAACCGCCTCCTGGTAAGAGAGGCGGTAATATCGCTGGACGAAGCTGACGGCATAGCCGCCTACCCGTGCGGAGTGGTCAAACCACTTGTTGCCCCGCACAGTGACGCTGGGATCATTGGGAGTGCGGTACTCCCTGCCGGAGCGAATGGGACGCTCGCCCTGGGCCCGCAGCAACGACACAAGGTCTGTGTTCTGGGCGCGGGCCTTTTCCTCCGGCGTGAAATAGATAAACTTGCTCATAGCTTTTTTCCTCATTTGAGACTGATCTCCTCTTGATCGTCCATCTTATGACCCATGGCCAGCCGCTTGCGCTGAAGCTCCTGCCGGCGCTTGCGGTCGATCTGCAGCCCGCGGTGGATGCGGTCCGTCCTGCTGTTGTCCTCAAAGATCCTACTCATGTGGTGCAGCATCCGAACGACCGCCTCGCCAACCGTGGGGGGATCGTAGGTCAATCCCACGGCTCTGTGCTGAACGTCAGACTGCAGCGGTTCATATGTAGGCTGCTCTCCTTCGGATGACGGTAGGTCCGTGCTGTCCGGCTGGGAAGCGTCCGCAGATGCGCCGGCATTTTCAGGCGCATGTGGAGCCCCTGAATACTCTGTCTCAGGAAACGCCGTGGGCGTATTTTCTGTGGGTGCTGATCGTTCCGGCGTTTCCGGTGCGGCAGGGTTCCCAACCATGGCCTCGGTATACTGCTGCCGCTCCGCCATCCATTGGAGCGTTTCCTGAATGACCATGTTTCGCACAGTCTTGAACTCCTTCTGCTGGGAGAGCGGCAGACGCTTCGGGAGCTGCTCGTTGTAGTCCAGGCAGATCTGCTCATACAGCTTCTGCCACACCTCATAGGCGGCAGACACCTGTTGATCCTTTGCCAGCTCCTCCACAATGGCGTCCACGATTGCTTTCGTCCGCGGCGGCAGGTAGCCGTAGACCTTCCTGCCGCGGGTCTCATGCAGCCGTTCCGCCAGCTCCGTAATGAGCTGCTCCAGCTTTGGATTGCAGATTGTGCCGCACTTCAACTGCGAGACACACTCCGTCATGGCCCTGCGCGCTTCACGCTGGAGTGTATCCCTCGACTGATCCTTCTGCTGGTAGACATGCATCCGGTCCGCCTGATAGATCCTCCGTGCGAAGGAGGACTTGACCTGCCGGATGCCATCCTTGGTGAGATAGCCTTCCTTGGGATCTGTGGAGAAGATGATCATGTGGATGTGCATCTGCTGGGGCTTTTGATGGAAGGCAGCGTACCAGCGCAGGTGATCCGGCTGGATCTTATACGCTGCGGCGATCTCGCAGATGGAAGCATTGATCAGAGCGCGCCAGTTTTTGGCGTTGTCATAGCCCAGCCGCTCCGCGTCCTGACGGCGCAGCGCCACCACTGGCGTCCACACGTTGCCGGTGTGCTCCGCCACCTCCCGCACCACCTGCGAGAGATTCTGCACCTTTCCGTTCGCGTCCCACAGGCCATGCTCACCGTCCTTCTGAACACCGGGGCGGTGGGAGATGTAGTCAATAAAATTTTCTTTCTGATCCAGGGCCTCAACGTAGTCCTCCCAGGTCTGCTGGATGAACGCCGAGGCGTTGCCCTGCGTGGGGTTCGCAAGGTAGTCCTCATACTCGATAAGCTCCTTGCTCGTTGGGAACGACCTCACCAGCCGGTCAATGAACGAGCGCTGTTTTTTCGTCGCAGGAAGTGTGCTGTACTCATCGGTCAGCAGTTCCACGCCGGGGCGGGTGGCAAAGTAGCGGGTGCGTTGCGCCAGCTTCGCCGCGTTCTGGCCACCCTTGAGGTAGGGGGAAATCAGAACGATCCTTGCCATTGGTCATCCGGCTCGATGCGCCGCTGACGCCACACGGCGTCCTCGAAGTCCACCTGCCCGTTGGTGCGTTTCACCTCGTCCACGGCGAAGGCACGCAGCTCCCGCGTGTAAATTTCGTCTGTGCGGAAGTGCGCGGCGATGGTGTGGCTCATCATGTTCAGCTCCACGCACCACTTGAACATGAGGGAGCGGAGGCGGTTGGCGTTATCGTCCATCGTCCCCTGGATGGCCGTCAGCAGCGCACGGGAGAGATACGCCGTATTGTCCTCGCTGCCGAGATAGCCCATATAGAACCGCAGCGCCTTGTTGATGAACTCGCTGCGGTTTTTGCAGTTATCCGCTTCCAGCCACCCGTCCATGCGGGGAATGAGTCTGGAATCCAGCCATACCACGGTACGCTCGCTCCGTTTTTCTTGATTTTCTTTCAAAGTGAGGATCTCCTCTCTGAAACGGCGCAACCCCTTGTCACGCCTGCGTTTTTGCGGTCAAGGTGTACCTGAAACCGGAAAACCGGCTGAATAGGTGTACCTTGCCCAAGCCGTGAAAAAGCCCCGCACTGCGGGGCTTTGTGGCTGAGAGGTGGTCGCGTGCGACCACCTCTCTTTATCTTGTGCTAAAATCGAACGGGCAAACACCCGCTGATTCCCCTCCGGAACAGGGCGCTCGCATTTTCGCACAAGCGCCTCACGTTCGCCGGAAACTGAGTTCGGGGGTACTTTCCCGCCGCCTCCCCCTAAAATCGCACACAGCGGCTCACAGGGGCAAACAGCGGGGGCCGGGGGAGGAGGCTGATCCTGCCGCTCCGCCAGTACCCGCAGTGTCAGATAGAAAGCCGGCGAACTGCGGCTGCCCGCCGGGGCGGGTGGACGCAGTTTGACGGCGCCGCGGTCCCGCAGGACCGCGCAGCCTGGACGCTGTGTCTTCGGAGCCAGTGGGGCTTCCGGCTTGATGATTCGCGCAGCTCACATTTTCATCTCCGGCGTAAAACCCTGTTCCTGCTCCTGTTCCTCACGGAGCTGCCTGCTGTAATCACACAGGCTCATGCCGGTCTGCTTTTGGCAGTACGCCTCCATCTTATGCAGCAGGACTTCCTGCTCCGCGGCGTTGAGCGGGTAGCTGAAATACTCCTCTGACCCGTCGCCCTTGCAGAGCGTCACATCCAGCGTGTCGCACACTCGATCCTCCTGTGTGTCATAGTTGGCGTAGATGTTGAGCCAGTCATCGTTCTCGTCTGTCAGGACGTGAGTCCCGAAGACAGCGTCCACATCAAACTCAGCCTGCACATAAAAATTGAGTTTCTCATCATGCTCCATGATCTCATCCCCGAAGGTGAACTCCCTTGCGGAGAGGTGACCTGCCGAGGTCAGTTCTTTACCCTCCAGATGATCCAGCAGACGCTGCCATCGCTTCTCCGTGTCCATGTATTCTTTTCGACTGGCATGGTAGGCCGCCACGGACACATCGTGCATCGCCCAGGTCTTCCAGCCGTCCATGATATGAACGGCGGAAAACTCCCGCTTATCGAAGTCGATATCAAAGGTGCCTGCCACCTTGCCGGTGTTCTCCATGCGCTGCACGGTCATCTGCTGGAACTCCTCCGGCGAGATCGGTTCCCTGTTTCTGAACAGGCCGATGAATTTACCGGCAGCATGATCGAAGTCCTTGAGGTAGTGCCGCAGCTTCTGCGCCGCAGCCAGCAGCTCCTCACCGGGAGAAACCTTGAAGTATCGTGCCTCACCGTTTTCCATCACACGATAGGCGGAATATGTGCGGGCTGCTTCCACCGCCTCCCGCGCGATGCGTGCCTCCTCCTGGATCTCATTGCTGATACGGGTATACTCCTGATCCGGGAGCCGGTTGCACAGCTCATCCAGCACATTGTCCAGATGCTCCTGCAGCGTTTCACCCTTGAGCTGTTTCTCAATGGCCACTCGCCAGCGCCGGTCGATCCAGAGGACAATCTCTTCCTGCTGTGCCATCTCAGTCACCAACCTTTCCCGTTACTTCGGCAGGCGGCGCAATGGCGGAGGAAGCCCCTGCCGCCTGCGGTCTGGGCGGCTTGACAGGACGCCTGGGCTTGGCGGCAGGCGCGGCCTTGCTGTCCAGGTACTCCCGCACCGGTGCGGCCACCTCCTGCTCGTAGAGATCCTTCAGCGCTTCCTGCATCCGCCGCTGTACAGAGCTGCCCTTTTTCTTCAGCGAGAACTCCAGCGCGTCGAGTTTCTCATCCTCGAATGTCAGCGTGATATCTTTTTTCTGCATGATCTGTTTCCTCCTTCACAGTTTCATTTTCATTTCCGGCGCCGAAGGCTCCTCATTTTTGAAGGCCGCGTATTCCGGGCGGCAGACGATCTCGCCGCAGAGGAACCGCGGAACGTCGATGACTTCCACGTCCTTGAACGCCAGGTCACCCCGGAAGCCGATCTTCAGTGCCGAAAACTCTTTCGCAGCCCGCACCAGTGCCTTGGGGCTGCCGGGTGGCACCTCCTGATTCCAGCGGTACCAATTCCCCTCACGACGGCAGGGCGTCAGTTTTAAGATGACATAGTCCTCCGGGATGAATTTCGGGTAGCGGCAGAGCTGCCCGCCAACGGCGTAGTAGGGTTTTCCCTCGCAGAGTACGGTCTGTTCCATGTACGCTCTCATCTTGGTGAGGCTTTCGCAGAACCAGCATTCCGTGTCGTTGAAGCGGCGGATCTTGCCGTCACTCAAAATGCTGTCCAAATTCTTCTCTTTCGTCAGGTGATAGACCTCTGACGGGATCTGTGCTTTCACATAGGCCATGTCAGGCACCCTCCTCATAGTAGTCCCGGAGCAGAAAGCCCAGCGCCTCCATCTCCTCATGACGCATGCCGAGATTCTGATGCAGGATGTCATAGAGGTCGCCGTCCGAAAATCGGCTGCTGAGAAATCCGGCGATCCGGTCCCACAGCTCCCGCTCTCGCTCCGGTGTGAGTTGTTTCATTCCAATATTCATGATCGTTCTTCTCCTGTTTGTTCATGACAATCTAACTGGTTGGCAGGTAGTATCGCGGGTCGGTCCGTTCACCGTTGACGCGCACCTCAAAGTGCAGGTGCGGACCGGTGGAGCGTCCGGTGTTGCCGGAGAGGGCAACGATGTCGCCCGCCTCCACGGTCTGTCCCACCCTTGTCAGCAGTTTGGAACAGTGACCGTAGAGCGTGGAGAGCCCGCTGCCGTGGTCGATGCACACGTAGTAGCCGTAGCCGCCGGCGTTGTACTTGGAGACCGTCACTGTTCCCGGCAGCGCCGCTCGGACAGGCGTTCCCGTGGGGACAGCCAGATCCATGCCGGAGTGTCCCTTCGGCTTGTGGGTGATCGGGTCGATGCGGCTGCCGAATTCAGAGGTGACGCGACTTTCCCATCCCGCCCCGATGGGCGAGCAGAAGCCGTCCGCGCCAATGAAGGGAACATCCGTGCCGGGTATCCAGCCATCCGTTCCGGCAGCGACGCCGTAGCGGACGAGGTTGTAGACGCTGTCGGCATTGCCTTTCTGCTCCTCCGTGATTTCCAGGTGTAGAACGCTTTCGATGTTCCGATAGACCTCCGCCATATCCGTGATGGGAATCGCCGCCGTGTAGCTCTCCTCGATGTCCGTACCATCCTCGCCAGTCACGGTGCGAGTGCGCTCCTCATAGGTGACAAAGCAGTCCGCGAACTGCCGGTGCGCGCGGCGGCTGGGAGCATCCTCGCCGAAGTACAGAGCGTAAAAAACAGCCTTGACGCGGATCTCGTCAAGACTGTCTTTATCCTCCGTCATCTCATTGACGGTGCTGATAAGCTCATCCAGCAGCTGAAAACTGTCGCGCATTTCTTCGATGTAGGCCACATATTCCGCAGGGGTACTGGCGGGGATCTCTCCACCGTGGAAGCAGAGCAGCACGGCGGAGTTGTTGTGATCCACGCTGCCGGAGAGCAGAGAGCAGAAAAAAGCGAGGGTCAGGATCAATGGTGAGAGGATCGCCGCGACGATCCAGCCAAGCCTTTTCCGGGTCTCCTCATCTGAGAGTGCGGCAGCGGCGGCCTTGGCCAGTGCCGCGGCAGGGACAGCCATCACCTGCCACCTGCCGTTCCGAAGAG
>CAMAZB010000019.1 GCA_945862785.1 uncultured Clostridia bacterium
GTGGCGGGATCGGTGTCGCCCTCCGCCATCCGGGCGGTGAGCCGCTCCATCTCCTCCGCCAGTTTTTGCAGACGGGAAAAGGCGGAGCGCAGCACATCCTCCACCGTGTACCCGGCGGGGTACACGGGGATCTGGGAGATCAGGCCCAGGCGGCGGCCCTGGCCCACAGTGACCTGGCCCTCGTCGTAGTCCAGCTCTCCGGTCAATATTTTAAATAAGGTGGTCTTGCCCGCGCCGTTCCGGCCCAGCAGGCCCACCCGCTCGCCCTGGTCGATCTGGAAGGTGAGGCCGTCCAGCACGTTCTTCCCCACCTCGAAGGATTTGACCAGGCCGTTTACCTGTATCTCAATCATATGCTTTTTGCAATTCTTCCACCAGGACGCCGAAGTGCATGGCATGGGAGGCCTTCACCAGCATCGCGGTGCCCGGCTCCATCTGCTGCCGCAGCGTCCCGATTGCTTCCTCTTTCGTTGCAAAATGTAGGACTTCGCCGCCGCTCTGGGCGGTTCCGTCGGCGATCTTGGCGGCTTTTTTCCCGATGGCCACCACAAAGTCGATGCCCAGCATGGCCGCCAGGGCGCCCATGTTATAGTGGGCCTGCTCCGTCAGGTCGCCCAACTCGCCCATGTCGCCCAGCACCGCCACCCGGCGGTCGCATTCGGTCTTGGCCAGCACCTCCAGCGCCGCGGTGACGGATTGGGGGTTGGCGTTGTAGCAGTCGTCCAGGATGATGCGCCCTTCGGGCAGCCGCACCACCCGCATCCGGGAACCGGCGGGCTCATAGGCTGCCGCCCCCCGGACGATCTCGTCGTGGCTCAGGCCCAGCTCCTCAGCCACCGCCACAGCGATGGACGCGGAATAGGCCATATAGACGCCCGGCGCGGGAATGGACAGATGGTAAACGTCCTTCGCCGTCTCCACCGTGCAGGTGATTCCCTCCACACCGTGGTCGGCCACCTCGGTGATGCGGGCCTGGCAGTGCTCCGACTGGCCGCAGCGGACAGTGCGGAATGGGATGTCCACGGTGTCCAACAGGGCATCGTCTCCGTTGAGGACAGCCAGTCCGCCCTCCTTCAAATGCGTGAAAATCTCGCATTTCGCCTGCAAGATGCCCTGACGGCTACCCAAAAATTCGATATGAGCGTCGCCGATGTTGGAGATGACCGCCACATCCGGACGCACCATAGCGCCCAGATACTCGATCTCCCCAAAATGGTTCATGCCGGTCTCGATGACCGCCGCCTGGTGCTCGGAGCTCAGGCCCAGCAGGGTCAGGGGCGTACCGATGTCGTTGTTGAAATTCTCCGGGGTCTTTAAAACCCGATATTTGGCGCCCAGGACGGCGGCGATCATCTCCTTGGTGGTCGTCTTGCCCACGCTGCCGGTGACCTGCACTACGGGGATGTCAAATTTGTCCCGGTAGGCGGAGGCCAACGCCCGCAGAGCCAACCGGGTATCCGCCACCTGGATGTAAAACTTATCATTCCGCAGCGTCTCCGGCACCCGGGCGCAGAGACACCCTGCGGCGCCATCGTCCAGCGCCTTCTCGATAAAATCGTGACCGTCGAACTTCTCTCCCACCCAGGGCAGAAACAGGCAGCCGGAGGTCAGCTTCCGACTGTCGGTGCAGACGGCAGTAACGGCGGGGGCACCCTCCCTGGGATTCAGCCACTTACCGCCCACGGCGGCGGCGATCTCTTGGATAGTCATGGGTTCCATAGGCTCATCCTCTCCTCTTGATGGGGTAGGACAGCCGCACGATCTCCTCGCACAGCTCGTTGTAGGTCATACCGGCAGCGGCGGCCTCCTTGGGCACCAGGCTGGCGGCGGTCATGCCCGGCAGGGAGTTGACCTCCAGGCACCAGAATTTGTCGTCATCGTCCAGTAGGAAGTCCGTCCGGGAATAGACCTCCAGCCCCAGGGTACGGTGGAGCTTCAGCGCCAGGGCGCCCATCTCCTCCTGCTGCTCCGGCGTGATGGGCGCGGGGCAGATCTCCCGGGCGCCGCCGGTCTGGTACTTGGCGGTGTAGTCAAATTCTTTGATAGCCGGGACGATCTCCACGGCGGGCAGGGCCCGGTCGCCCAGCACGCCCACCGTCAGTTCCCGGCCGTGGATTTTCTTCTCCACGATGATGTGGCTGCCATAGCGCAGCATCTCCCGCAGGGCCGCTTCCAGCTCTTCCTTTGTATCCGGCAGGGCCACGCCGATGGAGGACCCGCCGTTGACCACCTTCACCGCGCAGGGAACCTCCAGCTCCTCCACCAGAGCGGGGATATCCGCCTCGGTGTAGGACGGAATGTCCCGCCAGGGAGCAGTGGGAATGCCCGCGGAATCCATGATCCGCTTCGTCATGGATTTGTCCATGGCAAGGCCGGAGGCCAGATACCCGCCGCCGGTGTACCGGATGCCCAGCAGGTCAAAGGTTGCCTGCACCCGGCCATCCTCGCCGTCCTGGCCGTGGAGGCCCAGGAACACGATGTCCGCCAGGGCGCACAGCTTCAGTACATTGGGCCCGAACAGCCGTCCGCTCTGGTCCTTCCGGCTGCGCATCACCGCCTCGATGTCCGGTGCGGTCACCTCAATTTTCGCGTCGGGACACAGGCCGTCAGGCGCGTCGAACAGCGTCTCCGGGGCACTGGGCAGCGTCTCCACGCCCAAGAATAAATCGACCAGAATAGCCCGGTGTCCATTCTCTCGCAGGGCGCGGCACACGGAGCTGCCCGTCACCAGGGAGACTGCCCGCTCGGTGGACAATCCGCCCGCCAAAACAACGATCTTCATATGTCTTCGATCCCTTCTGTATCGTTCAAATGACAGATGCACATAGTGATACTATTATAATTTTTCCTAGTTTAGCACAATTCTGCCATGAATACAACCGCCAAAAACACGAAACGTCAAAAGAGAAAGGAGCCCTTTTCAGGACTCCTTTCTCCTTTCATTGGCTACCGCCTGCCACAGTATTTCACGCAGGCCGGTATCAGCCCAGCCAGCCGAACATACCGCCGGGCTTCTCGCCGTCCAGCAGCGTTTTGGCAACGGAGAGCATCTGGGCCGCGTCGGCCCGGGTCATCGCCTGCTCCATAGTCTGGCTGCCGAAGCTGCCGGCGGACAGCACATTGACAGCCTCCATGTTGCCCACGGCCTGAGCCGCCCAGGAGGGCACCGCCTCACGGTCGGCATACCACACATCCAGTTCCACGTCGCCCAGGTCCAGAACCCGGTCCAGAACCGTGGCGGCTTCGTTGAAGGTAATGGCTTGGTCACCCTGGAAAGCCGCCCCCTCCGCCGTGTTCTTGCCCTGGATGATGCCGTCCGCCACTCCTGCGGCCGCATAGGCCTTTGCCCAGGTGGGGATGGCCCCGTCATCACAGAAGCCGGTCATGGTCACCGGCGTGACCTCCCGGCCCGTCGTCTCCATCACCATCGCCAGGAACTCGCTGCGGGACACCTCCGTGTCGGGTTGGAAATAATATTGCTCCCCGATCTTGGTGCCGGTGAAAATCCCTGCCTCCGCCAGATGCTGGGCGGCAGCAGCGGCGGCGCTGTCCCGGGTATCGGCGTAAGTGACGCCGGATTTGGTCTTTTCAATGGTCACCGTCACCGTGGCGGGCTGAGAGACGTGCCCGGCGCTGTCCGTGGCCGTATAGGTGAAGCTGTCTGCGCCGGTGATGCCCTCATCCGGCGTATAGGTGAAATTGGCTCCCTGGATGGTGACGGTTCCCTTCCGGGGCTCTTCCGCCAGGGCGAACGTCATATCCTCCCCCTCGCTGTCGGAGGCCAGGAACTGCCCCTGGACCGGGATATCCCGGTAGGTCCGTACCTCCACCGCCCGGGCGGTAGGCGCTCCCTCCTCCGCCTGGGCGGCGGGCTGCTTTTTGCCGAACAGGGCCTGGGCGCTGCCGCCCAGCGTCAATGCCGCCGCCAGAGCCAGCGCGGCGGCGCGTTTTGTGGTTCGAAGTTTCAAGGTGATGACCTCCTGTATGATTTGGTACAGGAGTAGTCTTTTCCCACAGCGCGGAAATATGCAAAAAGCGGCCTGCTGCAAAGCAGATTTTTCCCGGAAACCACTTTTCGCAGCAGGTTGCTTTTCTCATATCACGATCCCAGCAGATGCGCTGTCCGCCGCATGGTAGGCGAGCGCTTCTTGATGCTGGACACCACGCCCATGGCGGCGAACAGCGTCACGATGGAGGAGCCGCCGTAGCTGAAAAACGGCAGGGTAATACCGATGACCGGCACCACGAACAGACACATGCCGATGTTGATGGCGGTCTGGAAGATCAGCATGGCCGCCATACCCACGCAGACATTGCTCTGGAACGGCGTCTCCGCCCGCTTCGCCACGGTCAGCACGCGGAAAATGATCGCCGCCAGCAGTGCCATCACCGCCAGGCACCCCACCAGCCCCAGTTCCTCGCCGCAGACGGCAAAGATCAGGTCTGTGTGGCGGGCGGGCAGGTTGGTGCGGTAGCTGCTGTGGGTCTGGGTTCCCTGCATGTAGCCCTGGCCGAACACACCGCCGGAACCGATCGCCAGCAGACTCCGGGACTGTTGCCAGCCCTTGCCCAGGGGGTCATAGCTGTGATCGAACACCACGATGAATCGGTCCAGCATATACTTCATGGACGATGGCACCAGGTCCAGCAAAAACACCGCCGCCAGCGCCCCGCCGGCGCCGCCCAGCAGCAGTACGAACCACCGCAGGGCAAAGCCGGCTACAAAGGACATGGCCAGGAAGATGAAGAAAAACACCAGAGCGTTGCCCATGTCGCCGGAGATCACGAAATAATATCCCATGAGCAGCACGGTGTGTCCCGCCACGAAAGCAGCGGAGCGGAAAGTCCTGAGGTCCCGTTTTTCCTCCCGCAGCCACTCGATCTGCTTGGCCAGCAACAGCACGAAAGAGATCTTCACCACCTCCGCCGGGCCGATGCTGAAGGGAATGCCGGGGAATTTCAGCCAGGCGGTGTTGCCGGTGTTGTCCGACACGCCGAAGGGCGTCAGCAGCAAACCGATGAACACGATATTGAACAGCACCAGCCACTTCCACTTTTTCATCAAAATCTCAAAGTCCACCATGGACAGCGCGATGTACACGCACACGCCCAGCAGCAGCGCCACACCCTGAACGCCCACATAGCGAATGACCTTCCCCAGTCCCATGTAGCCGGAGGCGCTGGCGATCAGCACCATGCCGAACAGCGTGGAAACGCAGCATAGTGCCAGCAGCACCAGGTCGGCCTGCCGGAAAAAGTCCGTTAAAATATCTTTCAAACGAGTCAACATATCCAAAAACCTTTCCTGAAAGGCATAAAACTCTATTATGTAGTATAGCACGCAAAAAAAGTTTTGTAAACGCGGGGAAAACTCTTTTACACTTTATTCAAAATGTGATATACTATTTCCCGGCAAAATTCTGGCACGCGGAAAGGCGGTGGCTTTTCATGGAGTATCTCTCCCATAACGAAGCGGAGACAGAGGCCCTGGGGGCCCGTCTGGCCGCTGTATTGACGCCCGGAACGGTAGTTGCCTACCGGGGCGGCCTGGGCATGGGCAAAACAGCCTTCACCCGCGGTCTCGCCAGGGGCCTGGGCTACGCAGGCCGGGTCACCAGCCCTACCTTCACCATCGTCAACGAATACGAAGGCGGGCGGCTGCCCCTGTTCCACTTTGACATGTACCGTCTGGACGACGCCGGTGCCCTGTTCGACATCGGCTGGGAGGATTACCTGGACCGGGGCGGCGTCTGCGCCGTGGAGTGGAGCGAGCAGGTGGCGGAGGCCATGCCGCCGGAGACCGTCTATGTCACCATCTCCCGCCGCCCGGAGGATGACCGGGCCCGAATCATCACCATCGAAGGAGTCGAACTCCCATGAAGATACTCGCACTGGAGACCTCCGCCAAAGCTGTCTCCGCCGCCGTCAGTGAGGACGGCAAAATTCTTTGCTCCGGCTATCAGGACACGGGACTGACCCACAGCCGCACCCTGATGCCCATTGTGGAGCATATTTTGAAAAACACCGGCCTGACCGTGGCCGACATAGACGCCATCGCCGTGGCCGCAGGCCCCGGCTCCTTCACCGGCATCCGCATCGGCGTGGCCGCTGCCAAAGGGTTAGCATTTGCAGCGGACAAGCCCGCCGTGGGCGTGTCCACCCTGGCCGCTATGGCCCGGAACGTGGCCTTCTGTGACGGTCTTGTCATCTGTGCCATGGACGCCCGCCGTCAGCAGGTCTACAACGCCCTGTTTGAGGCGAAGGACGGCCAGCTCACCCGCCTGACCCCTGACCGGGCCATCGCTCTGGAGGAGCTGGCAGAGGAGCTGCGAAGCGACCCCCGGCCCAAGACGGTGGTGGGCGACGGCGCAAAGCTGTGCCTGGCCCATCTGACGGCCGCAGGCATCCCCTGCCGTCTGGCTCCTGCCCATCTGGTGATGCAGAACGCCATGAGCGTGGCACTGGAAGCGGAGGCGATGGCAGCCGAGGGCAAGCTGGTCAGCGCCCAGGCGCTGGAGCCGGTGTATCTCCGTCCCGCCCAGGCGGACCGCCTGCGGCAGAAATAAGGGGTTTCAATTTGTTTGATGATAGAAAAAACAACACAAAGGAGACACGATTATGAGCGGTAAAGTACACGTTATGGACCATCCCCTGGTCGCCCACAAAATGACCATCCTCCGGGACAAGAACACCAGCGTCAAGGATTTCCGGGAGCTGGTGTCTGAGATCGGTATGCTCATCACCTACGAGGCCACCCGTGACCTGCCCCTGACCACCAAGGAGGTGGAGACCCCCATCTGCAAGACTGTGGCTCCTACCCTGAAGGGCAAGAAGTTCGCCGTGGTGCCCATCCTCCGCGCCGGCCTGGGCCTGGTGGACGGCGTGCTGCAGATGGTCCCCGGCGCCCGTGTGGGCCACATCGGCATGTTCCGTGACGAGGAGACCCTGGAGCCCCATGTCTACTTCTGCAAGATGCCCAAGGATGTGGCAGATCGGGACATCCTGATCGTGGATCCCATGCTGGCCACCGGCGGCAGCGCTGAGGCTGCTATTACCGAGATGAAGAAGCGGGGCTGCACCAACATCAAGCTGATGGTCCTGCTGGCCGCTCCCGAGGGCATCGAGCACCTGCAGAAGACCCATCCCGACGTTGACATCTACTGCGGCGCTGTGGACGACCACCTGAACGAACACGGCTATATCGTCCCCGGTCTGGGCGACGCCGGTGACCGCATTTTCGGCACCAAATAAAATCCAGAACTATACAAAAGGGACTCCGGATCACACCTCCGGAGTCCCTTTTTCATTTACATTCGCCAGTAGATCTGCGTATAAATGCCGACCCAGTGCAGCGCGGCTCCCGCCAGCACAAACAGGTGCCAGACGCAGTGGTCATATTTCCGGTTCCGTGCAAAGGGGATCATCCCCAGGGTATACACCATGCCGCCCATCAGGATGAACCACAGCAGCACCCGTGCGTTTTGATAAAAGGACGGGAGGAACATGAGCCCGCTCCAGCCGATGAGGAAATACAGCGTGAAATGCAGTGGCCGCCAGCGGCCCGGCCCGAATACCGCCACCATGGTCACGCCAAACAGGATGACGCCCCACTGGACGCAGAACAGCGTGACGCCCAGCTTTCCGCCCACATATACCAGCAGAATGGGAGCGAAAGTCCCGCCAATCAGCAGGTAGATGGAGGTGTAGTCGAACCGCCGACATACCCGCTTGGCGGTGGAGCCGGTGGGCATGGCGTGATACACGCTGCTCATCAGCATCATCAAAAACATGCTCACGCCATAGAAGCAGGAGGCCATCACCTTCAGCCCCGTATCAGACCGCACCAGCAGCAGCACCGCGGCCACAGCCGCCAGCACCGCACCCAGGCCGTGGCTCACCGCGTTGAAGACTTCCTCCCCCGCCGTCAGCACCGGCGGTTCGTTCCGCTTCCGGGCAATCACCCGGCGCCGCAGCCGCCGCATCTGTCTCGCTGTCAATATCGCTTCCATCAGTCTCGTCTCCTATTGCCGAATTCAGAAAACTCTATAATATAGTTCTTGATATCATATTATATGATTCTGTTTTGATTTTCAAGTAGCATATGAAAATTTTTTGTGAATATGCGTACAAAAAGAGGACGCCACAGCGTCCTCTTTTACCAATATTCCGTTCATTGCCAGTATTCCGTCTGTCCTTCCAGACCGATATTCGCCGCCCGCAGCACCGGGTCCCGGCCCAGTTTTTTCTGCTGCGTATAGTCCCCCATCGCTGCCAGCACCGGCCCCGCCAGCTTCCAGATCACCGGCAGGTTGATAAGGGCCATGCAGCCCATCAGCACATCCGCCAGATCCCACACCAGGGAGAAGTCCATCCGCGCTCCCAGGAACACTACATACACCGCCGCCAGACGAAACACCGTCAGTTCCCAACGCTTGGCGTCCCGCCGCAGGAGGTACTGGAAGTTGCTCTCGCAGTAGTAGTAGTTGCCCAGAATGGTGGTGAAGGCGAACAGCAGCATGGCCCCGGTGACGAACCACCGGCCAAAGTTTCCGAAAGTGCCCGCCAGCGCCGCCTGGACGTAGGGCACGCCTTTCAGCGCCGCATCCGGCTCCACGCCGGAGCACAGGCACAAAAACGCCGTGGCAGAGCAGATGAGCAGGGTGTCGATGAACACGCTGAGCATCTGGGCAAGCCCCTGCTTGACCGGATGGGACACGGATGCAGCCGCGGCCGCGTTGGGTGCGGAGCCCATGCCGGCCTCGTTGGAGAACAGGCCCCGCTTGAAGCCGTACATCATGGCGGAGCCGGTAAAGCCGCCGAAGATGGCCTGGAAATCAAAGGCGTTTTCAAAAATCGCAGCCAGCACGCCGGGCACCAGTTCCAGATGCAGGACGATCATCACCAGCGCCATCAGCACATAGGCGCCGCCCATGACTGGCACCAGTACGCCGGTGACGGCAGTAAGCCGCTTCCCGCCGCCGAAAATGCAAAACGCCGTCACCACCGCCAGAACAGCCCCGGCGATCAGGGGCGTGCGGCTGTCGAAGAAACCGTATCCGGCAAAGGAGTCCACCAGGTTGAAGGATGCCACCAGGTTGAAGCCCACCATGTAGGTCAGAATCAGCAGCACCGCGAACAGCGCCGCCAGCCCCCGGCTGCCTACCGCCGCCTGGATGTAGTAGGCAGGGCCGCCCCGGCTGCCGCCCCGGCCGTCATGGACCTTATAGATTTGCGCCAGGGTACTCTCCACAAAGGCGGAGGCCCCGCCCAGCAGGGCGATAACCCACATCCAAAACACGGCCCCCACGCCGCCCAGACATAGCGCGGCGGACACCCCGGCGATGTTGCCGGTGCCCACCCGGGAGGCGGTGGACACCATCAGCGCCTGGAAAGAGCTGACGCCGCCGTTCTCTCCCTTCTCCCGCACCACCCGGAAAGCCTCTCCCAGCATACGGAATTGGGCAAAGCGGGTGCGGACGGTGAAATACAGCCCGGCCCCGATAAGCAGGATGACCAGGATATAGGTATAGAGCCAGCCGTTCAGGGTGGCGATCAGTTGAGCCAACATAAGGCTTTTCCTTTCTCAAATAGATTACACAGCCCGCCCAGCATATCAGAGAAAGCACCTTTTTGTCAAATTCCTTTTTATCCTCTCCAAAAGCGGGCAAAATATGCGGGAGCGTTTCCGCTCCGCTCAGGCTGCCGAAAAAGTCCGACGGACTTTTTCGGTGCCTTCACAATGTCTCGATTTTCGGGCCGCTCTGCTGCCAGAAAATCTGCCGCTGTGCGGCGCAAACGCCTGCTGGCGCAGGCTTTTTGCAGGCATTTGATTCAACACGAAGGGGCTTCCGCCCCCTCGCACTCCCTCTGCAAAACGGAGTCCATTTACTTCAGGCACAGGTTTTTCGACAAACTGATGCGGGAGCGTTTCCGCTCCCGCATATTCATTCAGCTTCCGGGGGTAAGAATATCCAGCACATTGAGCTTCTCCACATCGTAATAGACGATGTTTTTATGCCGCCCGGGCCCAAGACCGCTCTCATTTCCAGTAATGACCAGGATATTTTCATGGTTTGTGCTCCAACCCAGATTCTGAATGGAGGTAAGTCCATTGGTCAGCTCGTAATCCCGCAAGTCGCAAACCCGCCCTCCGTTCGGTCCGCTTACGATAAACTCCGTGGGCTTCTCCGTCAGGGCGGCAGACCATTCACCATCGTCAGACCAAGCTTTATAGCGGGCGGTATTGGCTGCCAGCCGCGAGGCCGTCATGTCCTCCACCAGGTGCCAGGGCCCTCCCGCGGAGGTCAGCAGTGTCCGGTGGTCTCCATACCGCTCCCCGGCATCCCAATCGGCTCCGTTTGAAAGATAGACGCATTCCCCTTCAGGGTCTGTGACCAAATAGGAAAATCTCCGCTCCATGGTCTCCCCGTCATGGCGCATCCGCCAGAGGAAGCAGCCGTTTTCATAAGTAGTGTCGATAATGACCGGGCTATTTTCGTTGTAGTCCTGAACCGTGCGGAGCTGACATGGGATACCCAGACGGACTTTCTCTAAAAAGTCATCGATTGCCCAGAGATTTTCCGCATAGTCGTCCGTCTCAACCCGGCAGCCATCCTTGACCCCCGCTCCGGCATTATAATCCTCCGGCAGCTGTTCCAACGGTATGACGCCATAAGGCCGTTCCGCCGAGACAGCAGCCCCTGCCTTCAATGTAAAGGAGGCCGCGCAGGTCTGACCCTCAACTTCTTTTACAATGCGGAACTTGCCCCCGCCGGAAAAATCATAATCAAACACAGAAAAGCTGCACGGCAAGGCAAGCTGCTCCCCAGCCAAAATCCCATAGGCAACGGCGTTCCAGGCGGCGTTTTCCGCCAGGGGCACCTGATACCAGGTGTCGTTCTCCCCCAGTGTCTCCAGACGGACTTCCTCACCAACCTCCACTTCCTGGCCGCTCTCGTTTTTCAGAATGTACCAGACTGTGTCCACGGACGGGTCGTACTCCTCCCACTCCATGGTCATGGTGCAGTCGCACTCCCCCGCATCATCACCTGTGTAAGTGCTTTCCGGCAAGGTCATCTTCCCCGCGGGCGGGCCTTCTTCCGTGGGCGTTTGTTTCTCCGCCCCGCAGCCCGCCAGCAGCAACAGGCACAAAACCGCCGCCAAAATCCGCTTCATTGCCGTACCTCCTCAATTTTCTTGTTGCTTTAGACGAAGTCTGTCGGTAAAAGTTCCCACTCTTCCCGGCAAACTGTACAAAATCAGGCTAAATTTTTTTCAGGCCGCCTGCTTGCATTTTAGCGGATCTTCCGCTACAATACAAGTACAAGCAAAGAATGATAGCTGAAACGAAGTGCTGCGCGCACGGGCTGACACCTATCATTCCTTCTTTTTTTGATAGGTGTTTCAAACCAAAGATGGTTTGAAGCGCCTTTTTTGTTTTTCAAATTCAAACACTCAAGGAGGTTTTTTGTATGATCGTACTGGCAAACGGAAAAGTTATCACCCGGGACCCTGACGGCACCGGCTACCTGAGCGACGGCGGCGTCGTCACCGACGGCGGCAAGATCGTGGAAGTGGGTACCACCGCCGACCTGAAAGCCAAGTACCCTCAGGCGGAATTCGTGGACGCCAGGGGCGGCGTCATCATGCCCGGCCTCATCAACGCCCACACCCACATCTACTCCGCGCTGGCCCGGGGCCTTGCCATTGCGGGCAATAACCCCACCAACTTCTACGAGGTGCTGGACGGCACCTGGTGGGCCATTGACCGGAACCTGGACCTGGAAGCCACGAAAGCCTCCGCCCAGGCGCTGGTCATCGACAGCATCAAGCAGGGCGTCACCACCATCTTCGACCATCACGCCTCCTTCTGTGAGATCCCCGGCTCCCTGATGAAGATCGCCGAGGTCACTAAGGAGTTCGGTATGCGTGCCAGTCTCTGCTACGAGGTCAGTGACCGTGACGGTGAAGAGAAGTCCATCCAGTCCGTCCAGGAGAACAAGGACTTCATCGACTACTGTGAGAAGAACCCCGACCCCATGCTGAAGGCCATGTTCGGCGGCCACGCCCTGTTCACCATCTCCGACAAGACCTTTGACCGCATGGTCGCCGCCAACAACGGCCGGGTGGGCTACCACATCCATGTGTCCGAGGGCATGAACGATGTATACGACAGTCTCCAGAACTACGGCCGCCGTCCCGTCCAGCGGCTCCAGGACCATGGCATCTTGGGTCCCAAGACCATTCTGGGCCACTGCATCCACGTGAACACCGCCGAGATGGACATCATCAAGGCCACCGATACCATGTGCGTCAACAACCCCGAGTCCAACATGGGCAACGCCGTGGGCATCTCCCCCGTCCTGCAGCTCTACAAGAAGGGCATCCTCATCGGCATGGGCACCGATGCCTATACAAACGACATGCTGGAATCCCTGAAGGTAGCCCTGTGCTCCCAGCGGCACAACGCGTGCCTCCCCAACGTCGCCTGGTGCGAGGTCACGGATATGCTGTTCAAGAACAACGCCAAGATGGCGGAGCGGAGTGGCTTCCCCACTCTGGGCGTGCTGAAGCCCGGCGCGGCGGCAGACGTCATCGTCATGGACTACAAGCCCTACACCCCGTTCTCCGACGCCAACATCGACGGCCACATGATCTTCGGCATGACCGGCCGCCAGTGCCAGACCACCATGATCAACGGCAAGATTCTGATGAAGGATCGCGTCCTCACCGAGATCGACGAGGAAGCCGTCAACGCCCACGTTCTGGAGTCCGCCAAGCGCCTGTGGGGGAAATTAAATCACTGCGAGTATTAAAGGAGGGGACCTCGTCCCCCCTTTCCCCACAAGGGGTACGCCGCGTCCGTAAAGCAGCAGAGCTGCTAACGGCTGCGCAGTAGATTCCCCAACAACGTCGCGGCATTACGATTCCCGGTCCCGCTGGGACCGCCAACCGTGCCGCTTCCTCGAAACAGCCTCGCTTTATCCGCCGCTGGCGGCGCTTCGGCTGTTTCCACCGTGACGTCGGTCACTGGTGAACGCCGCCCTTGGATAGCCGTTGGCGCTTCAGCGCCTTACGGATATCGCATATCCCCTGCGGGTAAAGGCGGCTGAGTCAAAGTATTTTTGTCACGTACAGAAGGTGAATTGCCGCAAAGCGGCAAGAGAAGCCTCCCTGGGGCGCGCTGCGGCAAAAATGATTACATTCATTTCGCCTACGGCGAATCAGTACATCTTCAAGAAATAATAGGAGGAATTTACAATATGTCTGAACTGATGATTCCCATTCCCTTCCGGGAATTGATGACCTGGGTCACCACCGAATACCAGCGGGATGGCTCCGTGTTTGGCGTCCACAAGCCCTACAAGGCGGGCGTAAAGAAGCTGCCCATCTTCGGCGAGACCATCGAGACTCCCTTCGGCCCCGCCGCCGGTCCCAACACCCAGCTGGCTCAGAACATCATCGCCGGCTACTTCGGCGGTGCCCGTTTCTTCGAGCTGAAGACCGTCCAGAAGATGGACGGTGCCGACTTGGCCGCCTGCATCAACCGTCCCTGCATCCTGGCGGAGGATGAGTGCTACAACTGCGAGTGGTCCACCGAGCTGTATGTCCAGCAGGCCTTTGAGGAGTATGTGAAGGCCTGGTGCGCGCTGAAGATCATGAGCAAGGTCTACGGCCTGGGCGACCCCAACGGTTTCGTGTTCAACATGTCCGTGGGCTACGACCTGGCGGGCATCCAGGGTGAGAAGATCGACAACTTCCTCAACGGCATGATCGACGCCAGCTCCACCCCCATTTTCCAGGAGTGCATCCGTGTTCTCAAGGAGTTCTTCCCCCAGGAGAGCGCTTACATCGACACCATCACCCCCCATGTCTCCGGCAGCGTGACGGTCTCCACCCTCCACGGCTGCCCACCGGATGAGATCGAGCGCATTGCCTCTTACCTCATTGAGAAGAAGCATCTGCACACCTTCGTCAAGTGCAATCCTACCATCCTGGGCTACGAGACCGCCCGGTCCATCCTGGACGGTATGGGCTATGACTACATTGCCTTTGATGACCACCATTTCAAGGAAGATTTGCAGTACAAGGACGCCATTCCCATGTTCCGCCGCCTGCTGGCTTTGGCGACTGAGCACGGCCTGGAATTCGGTCTGAAGCTGTCCAACACCTTCCCCGTGGATGTGAAGGCCGGCGAACTGCCCAGTGAGGAAATGTACATGGCGGGCAAGAGCCTGTTCCCCCTGACCACCACCATGGCCGCCCGCATCTCCAAGGAATTCGGCGGCAAGCTGCGCATCTCCTACGCCGGCGGTGCCGACGCTTTCAACATCGACAAGCTGTTTGCCTGCGGCATCTGGCCCATCACCATGGCCACCACCGAGCTGAAACCTGGCGGCTACCAGCGGTTCGTCCAGATCGGCGACAAGCTGGACGCCATGGACTTCAAGCCCTTCACCGGCGTGGATGTGGGTGCCATTGAGGCTCTGGCCCTGGCCGCCCGGTCCGATAAGTACCATGTGAAGGACGTCAAGCCCCTGCCCCGGCGGAAGCTGTATGAGAAGGTCCCCCTGATGGACTGCTTCACCGCGCCCTGCAAGGGCGGCTGCCCCATCCAGCAGGACATTCCCGAGTACATTGAGCTATGCCGCAAGGGCCAGTATGCCTCCGCCCTGCGGCTCATCACGGAGAAGAACCCCCTTCCCTTCATCACCGGCACCATCTGCGCCCACCGCTGCCAGACCAAGTGCACCCGGAACTACTACGATGAGTCCGTCCAGATCCGGGCCACCAAGCTGGTGGCCGCCGAGAAGGGCTATGACGCCTATATGGCGAAGATCAAGGCTCCCGTGCCCGCAGGCGACGGCCGCAAGGTCGCCGTCATCGGCGGCGGCCCCACCGGTATGTCCGCAGCCTACTTCCTGGGCCGGGCCGGTATCCCCGTCACCATCTTTGAGAAGGCCGACTGCCTGGGCGGCGTGGTCCGCCAGGTCATTCCCTCCTTCCGCATCAGCGACGACGCCATCGACAAGGACGTGGCCCTGATGTTCAAGATGGGCGTGGAAGTGAAGCTGAACACCCCCGCTCCCTCTGTCAAGGAACTGAAGTCCATGGGCTTCACCCACATCTTCTTCGCCGTGGGCGCCTGGAAGGCCGGTAAGCTGGATATTCCCGGCAACGTGGTGCCCGTCATCGGCTGGCTGAAGGACCTGAAGGCCGGCAAGGAAGTCTCCCTGGGCCATGTGGCTGTTGTGGGCGGCGGCAACACCGCCATGGACGCCGCCCGTGTGGCTCTGCGCGCTGGTGCCAAGTCCTCCACCCTGGTCTACCGCCGCACCAAGAAGTACATGCCCGCTGACGCCGAGGAGTTGGAGCTGGCCATCGCCGACGGCGTGCAGTTCCTGGAGCTGGTGGCGCCCGCGGAGCAGAAGGACGGGGTCCTCAAGTGCGAGAAGATGAAGCTGGGCGAGCCTGACGAAAAAGGCCGCCGCAAGCCCGTCCCCACCGGCGAGTTCGTGGAGATCCCCTGCGACACCGTCATCTCCGCCGTGGGCGAAAAGGTGGAGTCCGAGCTGTTCACCGCCAACGGCATCAACGTGGACGAGCGGGGCATCCCCGACTTCAAGACCAACATCGAGGGCGTCTACGTGGGCGGTGACGCCATGCGCGGCCCCGCCACCGTGGTGGAGGGCATCGCCGACGCCCAGGGCTTCGCCAACGCCGTCCTCGGCGAGGCGTACAAGTTCGCCATCCCCGGCCACGCCAAGGCTACCCGGGAGGCCGCTATCGCCAAGAAGGGCATCCTGTGCGAGTCCGCCAAGTGCGAGGGCGACCGCTGCCTGACCTGCAACGTGGTGTGCCAGGTCTGCGCCGATGTGTGTCCCAACCGGGCCAACGTGGTCATCGAGCTGCCTGACGGCCGCCATCAGATTCTGCACGTGGATCGGATGTGCAACGAGTGCGGCAACTGCGCCATCTTCTGCCCCTATGACTCCGCTCCCTACCGCGACAAGTTCACTCTGTTCATGACGAAGGAGGGCTTCGACGAGAGCGTGAAGAACTCCGGCTTCCTGCCCCTAGGCGGCCGCAAGGTTCTGGTCCGCCTGAACGGCAAGGTCTTTGAGACTGACCTGGACGCCAAAAACGACCTGCCCGCCGACGTGGAGGTGTTCATCCTCACCGTCCTCACCAAGTACGCCTATCTGCTGGGCTAAAACACATCAAAAAACCGGGGAGCCGATGCGGCTCCCCGGTTTTTATGCCTTTATAGCGTCCAGCAGCTTTTGAACGTCTTTTTCAATGAGCGGCGCCATGGAGTCCTTGTAATGCATCAGGTCTATGGCCTCCACCCGTTGGCGGATAGCAGGCCACAGTTCCCGCTTATACGGCGTCACATCCAGCAGCGCCGCCAGGGCCTGCCGCACCGCCGTGGGCTTTTTGTCCTCTAGAATTACCAGCGCCCGGTCAAGGTTACGATCGATGATGCCTGCGTCGTCCCAGCGGGCCTGCTTGCAGAAGAGCCGGAATCCCCGGCACCGGACAGCTCAGGCCTGATCAGATATCATCTCCGCGAACCGCTCCGTGTAAGGATACAGGTCATCCGTCTCCTCCGACAGCCGTTCCAGCTCCAAAAAAGCCCCATAGCCCTGCTTCGTATCCTTTGCCGTCAGTATGGACATCAGAATATCCAGTTCCATATCCGCGCCTCCGTTTTCGTACTGCCAAGTCTATCTTACCACGCCGTGTCCTCCGCGGCAACACCCGGATTGAAAACGGGAGAGTTCTCCCAGCGCGCATAAACCATCATTCCGCTGTCCGCTGGGCAAAGTATTCCGCAACTCCGGAAAGCCGCTCGAAACTGGTTAAACATCCAAACCGCAGTTCTCCTTCCACAGCTTTTCTTGAATTTTCAAGGTATTCCCACCGCCTTATGCGCGATATATGAAAAAATATTCATTTTTGCTTATTCAAAACTGTTTCTTATGCACATTGACTTGCACCGCGATTTCCGATACACTCTATCCAAGTCGCAGGAAAGCCTGAAAAAAGACGAGTAAGCGAAGAACAAAACAGGCTCTCCTGCCTAAGGAGAGTCTGTTCTTTTATAACAGACAGAAAGGGGAAATGAACGTGAAAGTAAAAACCATCAAACGGGTCGTATCCACGTTCCTGGCAGCTTCCATGCTGCTGGCAGGCAGTGCCTTTGCCGCAGAGACGGAAAAGGTCGCCGAACAGACCGAGAAAGTAGTAATCTCTCTGTCTGAAGGGCGAGAGATCAGCCTGACCTTCTCTTTGGATGAAGAATCTTTCAGCCGGGCAGAGGGTCAGGACGTCACTTGGACCCTGGAGCGTACCGCCACTTACGCCAACCCGGCAGACGGAAAATTCATTCCTCTCCACGGTGAGAGCAAGATGTATCCCAACGAAGCCGGCAAAATCGACCTGGAAGATCTGCAATGCGCCACTCCGAGAGACACTGACAATCCCTTCAAGGTGACCAGCCTGGAGACTGCCTTTGACAGCAGCGAGAAATCTATGACGCTGTCTTTCTCCACCCAGGCCATAACCAGCCGCGGCAACGAAGGCGTCCCCCATGCCAACGGCGGTTTTTACCTTGACATCTGCGGTACCTTTAAGCTGACCGCCTCTGTGGACGGCAAGGACGTGGATCTGGGCAAGGACGTCACCGTGGAGATCAAGCCCTACGAGTCTTTCCACACCATGTGGGAGATCTATGACGAGCTGGATAAACTGGCCACGATGGGTGATAACAACCCCGACACGGCCAAGCCCTATGTGGAAAAGAAGGTCATGGGCCAGTCCGCCGCCGGCTATGACATGCCCTACCTGATCGTGGCCAAGGACAGCGCCGCCGTGGAGAACTGGCTGGAGCTGTGCGAGCGTGCGGAGACCGAGCCTGAGGAGGTCATCGCCGAGATTGAAAGCGGCGAGCTGGACTATCAGGTACCCGTGATGTACTCCAACATCCACTCCAACGAAGTGGCTGCTGTGGACGCCATTCTGCAATTCGCCCATATGCTGCTCGAGGACGAGAGCATCGACTATAAGCAGCTCACCTCCCTGACGGACGCCGGCCAGGCGAAGCTGGATGAACAGCGGGAAGCTCTGGGCCTGCACATCCCCGAGCTGGTCGAAGACTGCACCTCTTATCTGGGCGCCATCCTGCCGGACTCCAGTGTGGAAAAGGGCAGCCAGAACTCCGGCAAGGTTGAGAACTTTGACGACTACTACAACAGCGAGACGGCCACCATTGACGTGGACGAACTGCTGGACGAGGTGTTCTTTATCCTGATCCCCGAGGAGAACGTGGAAGGCCGTATGTATGTGACCCGTACCTCCTCCGGCGGCTATGACCTGAACCGCGACAACTCCTTCCAGACCCAGGCCGAGACCCGCAACATGCAGCACCTGATTGCCACTTACAACCCCGTCACCCTGGTGGAGTTCCACGGCCAGGTGGTTGCCTATCAGTTTGAGCCCTGCTCTCCCCCGCACGAGCCCAATGTGGAATATGACCTGCTGTCCAAGCACCTGATGACCGGCGGCGAGGCCATGGGCGCGGCCGCTGTGGCCAACAACGATGACTGGCAGAGCTACGTCATTCCCATGCGCGATTATCTGACCAGCGACGAAAACGGCGATCCCTTCTGGGAGTACCCCTGGGATGACATGTCCACCAGCTATACGCCTCAGTTCGCCATGCTGCAGGGCTGCGTGGCCTACACCGTTGAGATGCCCGCCTACTCCGAATCCGGCCGTATCGCCGACACCTACGCCATGGTGGGCCTGTCCGACTATGTGGCCGCGGAAAAGGACAGCTACTTCCTGGATCAGCTTGAGATCTACAAGCGCTGCCTGAACAACGAGAACACCGATGCGGAAGTGGCTCCCTGGCTGGTCGATTCCTCCGATGTGGAAGGCGCCGAGGCCGAGCTGTTCCGTCCCGCTTATGACGGCGCCGGCCAGAACGGACAGTTCTTCCCCGAGTGCTACATCATTCCTCTGGACGCCGCCAACCAGACCAACCTCCAGGCCGCTTACGATATGATCGAGTGGCTGACCCGCAACGATGTGAAGGTCGGCATCACCTCCAAGGCCTTCACCTATGACGGCGTTACCTATCCCGCCGGCACCATGATCGTTTCCATGTACCAGGCCAAGCGCGCGGTTGCCAACGGCGTGTTGTATGACGGCACCCTGATCCGCAACTGGACGGACCTGTACTCCGAGGGCATCACCGCCTTCAATTACACCCGCGGCTTTGATATGATCACTGTGGCCGAGCCTTCCTCCTACAAGTCCATTGCCGCCGCCGTGGGCACGACGCTGGACTATGCCTCCGCTCTTTCCTACCTGGCGAAAAACGCGAAGTCCCAGTTCTCCGGCACCGCCGGCGGCGATGTGGTCATCTCCAACGCCTCCGAGGATTCCGTAGCCGCCGTCAACGCCCTGCTGAAGATGGGCAAGAAGGTCTCTGTGATCACCGACGGCAAGTATCAGGGCGACTTCCTCTGCTCCTATGCTGATTACCAGACGGTGGAGAACACCTATGTGATCACCGCCACCGGCGTGGCCTCCGGCAGCGTCGCCGCTTCCGCCATCCAAAAGGCTCCCTCCGTGTACATCAGCGGTTCTGCCAGCGCACTGGCTGCCAGCAGCGCCGGTTATGTGCACACCAGCCTGGTGAGTTCCGCTGCTTACAACTATGACCGTATGGCCATGGAGATGATGAACTTCACCATCACAGAGGATCCCGCCAAGGCAGACGTTATCATTGGCGCCACGGCTCTGGATGCCGGTGCGCTGAAGGCCGTCCAGAGCGGCGTTCCCTACATCGGCTACACCTCCAAAGCGGTGGATGCCGTCAACAAGGCGCTGGTGTCCGTTGGTATCGACTTCACCGACGGTATGGACTGCCTGGGCTATGTCACCTATCCCGAGAAGACGCTGACCAACGCCAGCTACATCAACGACGGTGACGACGTGCTCTACGGCTATGGCACCGCCTACTTCACCGCGCTGCCCGCTGGCTCCAAGGTCCTGGTCCAGCATGACGGCAGCAAGGAGCCTCTGGAAGGCTTCCTGAACGGCGACGAAGCCAGCTACAAGGCTTTCCTGAACGGTATCCAGGGCTTCTCCTACCAGGGCAAGGACAACAACGGCAACGACATCGACATTACCCTGTTTGCCAACAGCCTGACCAACAAGGCACATCAGCGCGATGAGTACGCTTTCATCAGCAACACCATCTTCGCCAGCCTGCTGGAAGGAAAAGCATCCTTTGGCTCTGATTCTGCGTGCACCCGTGCCCAGGCCGTCACGGCCCTGTGGCAGGCCACCGGTTCCCCCGCCCCCCAGTCCGCGGCAATCCCCTTCACTGACGTGAGCAGCGGCGACAGCAGCTATAACGCCGTGCTGTGGGCTGCGGAAAAGGGCATCACCAAGGGCACTGC
>CAMAZB010000020.1 GCA_945862785.1 uncultured Clostridia bacterium
TGCCTGGTTTGCGCCGCTGGCCCTTGTACGGCTGGAAGGTGGATGGGGCTGGCTTTCTGGGGGGTGGCGCTATCAGTTGTTTTCTGCGGCTCTGTTTTGCTGATTCCGCGGTCGATTTTAACAGCCGCCGTGCGCCGCATCTCGTCTGTCACGTGGGCATAGATGTCCAGTGTGGTGGAGGCTGAAACATGCCCGATGATGGTGAAGAGTGTCTTGGTGTCCATCCCATGCTCCAGAGCGGTGGTTGCGAAGGTGTGCCTAAGCTCGTGGGAGCGGAAAACACCCCTTACGTTATAATTACGACAAAAGCCAGGCGCATAGACCATGCTGGAGAACGGAACCAGCCCCCGACAACTGAGCATCTGACAAAAACACAACAAGAACCCCAAAGGCTATGGTATTGCTATAACGATACATAGCCGCCCTCCAAGTGCAAGGTTTTTGCCTGATTCTTAAGTTTTATGATACTCTTATTATATCAAAAATCAGCCTCTATTGCTTGCACTGCAAGGATTTTTCAATTGTTCAGTAGACATTAACTAAATGACGTTGCAGTATACATCCGGTCCTTATCTTTGCGTCAAAAGTCCCGTGCAGAAGCCGGAATGATACGGATGATTTCAGGCTTCCGGTGACACCGCACTGTCCCGGTTATGCTGGATCATGCGGTAGCCGATGCCGATGTGCGTCTGGATGTACTGGGGATGGCTCTGGTCTACTTCCAGTTTTTTCCGCAGGGTAGCCATAAAGACCCGCAGGGACGGCAGTTCCGCAGCAATACCGTCGGAAGTACTTCCCCAAATCTCGCTGATGATGTAGTTGTGGGTCAACACCTTGCCGGTGTTCTTGGCCAGCAGGCACAGCAGTTTATACTCAATGGGTGTCAGGTGCAGCTCCTGACCGTCCCGGTAGGCACACCCGGCGGCGTAGTCAATGACCAAGCCGCCGTTTTGATACCGGGCCGATGCCTCGCAGGTCTTCTGGCTGTCATACCGCACCCGCCGCAGAGCTACCCGCAGCCGGGCCAACAGTTCGTCCACAGAGAAAGGCTTTGTGAGGTAGTCGTCCGCCCCGGCGTCTAAAGCCGTCACCTTGTCCCGGTCATCGGACCGGGCGGAAACCACGATGATGGGCATATTGCTCCAGGAACGGATCTTTTTGATGATCTCAATACCGTCCATATCCGGCAGTCCCAGATCCAGCAGCATCACGTCCGGGCGGCAGGACAGCGCCTCCAGGATTGCTTGCTGTCCGTTTTTCGCCCGGTGGAACTGGTAGTTCTGCGTTTCCAGTGTGGTGGCGATGAGGTTGCCTACGGCGGTGTCATCCTCCACAAACAATATCTGCGGTTTATTCATAAGCTGTTACCTCCGATGCCCGCAGGGTGAAGCGGAAAACAGCGCCCTGGGGATAATTGTCCAAAACTTCAATGGTGCCGCCGTGGGCAGTGACGATGGACTTGCACAGGGACAGTCCCAGCCCCAGACCGCGCCGTCCGTCCCCCCGCTCGTTGCCCGCGGTATAGAACCGGTCAAAGAGCTTTTCCTTGGCCTGATCGGGAATACCCGGTCCATTGTCGGCAATCTCCACAGCCACCATTTGGCCGCTCTTGCGGGCGGACAGGGTGATGTGGGAGCCTTCCGGCGTGTACTTGATGGCATTGTTCACGATGTTGATGATGACCTGCACCATCAGCCTGGCATCCATATCTGCCATCAACATATCGTCTGGCAGCTCCGTGCGGATCTGGTGCTTGCAGGCGTTCCGATCCAGATGGGTCAGGGCTTCCGCAAAGATATCCCCCAGCAGTTCCGGTTCCATATTCATATGGACACGGCCATCCTCAAGTCGGGTGATAGATAGCAGATTCTCCACCAGATTAAACAGCCACATGGCGTCGTCGTAAATGGCGGTGAAAAGGCTCTGCCGCTTTTCCGGCTCCAGATGGTCGGCGCGCTCCATCAGGATGTCGGCGTTGCCGGAGATGCTGGTGAGGGGCGTTCGCAGGTCGTGGGAGATGGCTCGCAGCAGGTTGGCCCGCAAAGCCTCCTGACTGGCCTGTGCCTCCGCCCGCTGCTTTTCCCGCATGGTCAGCTCCTTTTCCAGCGCCAGACCGCACTCGTCCAGCAGGGCCACCATCAGGTTTTTCTCAAAGGACTGCAGCGGATGGCCGCTTTCCACGGCGATGCCCACCACCGCCAGAGCGCCCCCGGTACCCCGGATGGAGAGATACAGGCACTTGGCGCCCGGCAGGGTGTTGGTGGTCGCTCCGGCGTGCTTGTTATTTTTCAGGACCCACTCCGCCACCGCCTCCTCATCAGGTGTCAGTAGCGCCGAAAGGTCCCGTTCTTCCACAAAGGGGAAAGCGATGGCCGGTAGCAGTCCGCCCTTTCCGTCTGTGGGATAGACCACCAGATCCCGCTCCAGCAGATGCCCCAACTGCTGGGCGGTGACGGTCAGAATGGCCTCTGCGCTGTCCGCCGTCTGCAGCTTATGGCTGGATTCCAGCAGGATGGCGGTGCGGTAGGCCTTGTCGGCATTCATCTTCGCCTGGGTCTTGACCCGGATGGTAAGAGAACTGCTGAGCAGGGCCACGATGAACATGATGCCGAAGGTGGCGATGTAGCTGGGGTCGCTCCGCAGCGTGAAATGAGGCTCTGTGAAGAAAAAGTTGAACAACAGCACCGACAGTACCGAGGAAAGCAGACTGTAGCTGCGCCCTGTGGTGACCATGGCGATGCCCAGCACGCCCAGCAGGTAGAGCATGATAATGTTGGTATCCGAGATGCCCAGAGCGGCAAAGAAATAGCCGCCCAGTGTACAGCCCGCCAGAACAAACAGCATTTTCAGCAGGTCCCCGGCGGAAAGGCGCTCCTCGCTCCGATGGGGGTGATTGGCGTGCTTTGCCCGGCTGTTCCCCTGTTGGTCCGGGATGATGTAGACATCCAGATCCGGGGCAAGGTCATTGAGCCGGTCCACCAGATTTTTGGTTCGCCGGAGTCCCTCCCGGTGGGGGCTGCGGCCCAAAACTACCTTGGAGATGCCGCTGATGCGGGCATACTCCGCGATCTGCACCGCAGGGTCATCGCCGTAGGTGGTGGTGATCCGCGCGCCCAGCTCTTCTGCCAGACGGACATTGGCGCTGATACGCCTGCGGTCTTCGTCAGACATGGACGCAAAATCCGGCGTCTCCACGAACAGGGCCGTGAAGGCGCCGTGGAAAGCCCTTGCCATCCGGGCGGCGGTGCGGATGACCTTGGGATTGGAGGGGGAGGCAGAAAGGCAAATCAGGATATGTTCCCCCGCCTTTGGCTTTTCGTTCCCCTCGAACCACGGCGCTGCATCCAGCCGGTCCGCTGTCCGCCGCAGGGCGATCTCCCGGAGGGAGGCCAGATTTTTGCTGGTAAAAAAGTTCCCCATGGCCTGCGCGGCATGCCTGGGGCGGTAAACCTTCCCCTCCCGCAGCCGCTCCAGCAGATCGACAGGCTCCAGATCCACCAGCTCCACCTGGTCGGCGGAGTCGAATACGCTGTCCGGGATGCGCTCGGAAACGGACACACCGGTGATGGCGGCCACCTTGTCGTTGAGGCTCTCCAGATGTTGTACATTGACGGTGGTATAGACGTCAATGCCTGCACGCAGCAGCTCCTGCACGTCCTGATAGCGTTTTACATGGCGGCTGCCCTCGGCGTTGGTATGGGCAAGCTCGTCCACCAGGATCAGCTGGGGATGGCGCTCCAGCGCCGCGTCCAGATCGAATTCACGCAGCTGCATTCCTTTGTATGGAATGATCTTGGCGGGTAGCTGTTCCAGCCCATCCAGCAGTGCCGTGGTTTCCGGCCGGGTGTGGGGTTCGATATAGCCCGCCACCACGTCCACGCCAGCTTCCTTGGCCCGGCGGGCGGCTTCCAGCATGGCGTAGGTCTTGCCGACACCGGCGGCGTAGCCAAAAAAGATTTTCAGCCGTCCTCCCGGCTGGCCTTCTGTCTGCCGGAGTTCCCGCAGAAGCGTTTCAGAGTCCGGGCGATACTCGTCCGCCATGGAAAACCGCCCCTTTCTTTCGTGGTATTCCTTATACTACCTTGGAGTGAAGGGGATTGCAACCCTCTTGTTCGCCGAAAGAGCCCGAATTCACGGGCTCTTTTTTTGCGTCCTGGGCCTGCTGTTCCTCCGCTTCATCCCAGTAGGGAGAGATGCCGCCCTTGTCCCAAAAACGCCCAAGGCGGTCCATGGCGAGATAACCCACCACCGCGATATAAAGGAACCCGCCGATCAAAACGACCGCTTCCATACATATCCCTCCCGAATGTGAGAAAATGCACACCATTTCTCCTTCTGTTTTCATTATAGCCGCAAAGACCTATGGATGGGCTTTGCGTTTTTTCCGGGAGATTAAGATTGCATTAACGTTCAATGAATCTTCATGCAACTTTCATGCGGCGCCTGATCCTCAAAGGGCACATTTACGGTTCCGAACTGCTGGCCCAGCAGTTTACCAAGCCCGAGCACCTGTGGGGCCGCCCCATGAGCCTGGACCTGACCTCTTTCACGGACGAGGAGGGCAACCCGGTGATGTACGCCTGGGCTACCAACAAATCTCCCGCCGGTGACGAAGAGAACGCCCTGGTGCAGGAGCGCATCGACGCCTTGCTGGAGGCCGACCCCTCCATGGAGGGCACGCCCATCCCCGTGGACCTGGTGACAGTTTCCGGCTCCGGCCTGGACCCGGAGATCAGCCCTGAAGCGGCGGCTTATCAGGTCCACCGCATCGCCCAGGCCCGGGGCATGTCCGAGGAGGATGTGCAGGCGGTCATCGACGAATACACCACCGGACGCTTTCTGGGCATCTTTGGTGAACCCCGGGTCAATGTGCTGAAGGTCAATCTGGCGCTGGACGGTATTCTGGTGGAGGAAGGCTGATATGCTCTATCCCTATCGGCTCGTTTCCGAAGAGCGTCTGTCAGTCGGAAAATATGATCAGGTCGATTCGCCTGCCAGTGGATTTCTGGAGATCGTGGGCATCTTATGCGACTTATTTGATGAACTGCCGACGGTTCTGTATCTGCCGGAGGGAACCGCAATGACGCTCCTGTTCCGGGATGTGGCCTATCAGCAGCGGGACATCATCGACTGCGTGGGGAGTCTGGCCGCACAGGTGGACAAACATCTGCCGCTTCGCTTTTACGGCACCACGGATTCCAGGGAGACGGCGGAGCTGACCATTCAGATGGATGATCAGAACAGCGGTAAGGCGGTGGCGCGGGTGCGCTCCGTCTCCGGCCGCCCCATCGGGCAGATGAGCAGCCTCGGCGTCCATCTGGATCTGCCGGACAGCCAGTATATGGAGCATCTGGCAGCGGTGGTCAGCGCCATGACGCTGAACTCGCCAATGGTAGGGGTTGTGTCCAGGAAGCATGAGCAGTTTGTCAAGGACTGCGGGCTCCTGGTGCCGACAGAGGGAAGCGCGTTCACCTACTTTTCCTGGTTCCCGGAAATCAGCCCCAGCCAATGTCTATACGCCCTTCACGCAGAGCACAAAATGCAGCTGTGGCAGTCCTTTTTGGCGGATCGCCAGCAGCCGAAGGAATTTGACTGGCTTTGGGACCATTACTATTTTGAGGGCAGCCACTTCCTGCTGGAATGGGAGCTTGCCTTGCGGATGGTTTTGGAAAGGCTCCGGTTCCAGGTGGAGCGGACGGAGCACAGCTATCGGGTTTTGGATGGCTCCGGCCAGGAGTGCCACTTTGACTTCACAAGAGGCGGCTGCGCGGAAAAGGTGTTTTTGAAGCTGCTATTCCCTGTGGATCTGCGCTGATACCCATATTGATAAAGGCAAGCCTGACTCCAGGCTTGCCTTTATCAAATCTTAATACTCTGTGAAGAACCCTAATAAACTCCTCATTTCTTCCATGCTATAATCTTTATACGTTCTTATACTTCAGGGGGCAGTGGCCGCATGTTCAGAGAAAAACTTCAGGCGGTGTTTGCGCCTTTTTGGAAAAGTGAGCGGGTGTCACCTGCCCGCATTATCATCTTCGGCTTTTTGCTGCTGATCCTGCTGGGAGCGGCGCTGCTGATGCTGCCTTTTTCCACACGGGAATGGGGAGGAGCCTCTTTTTTCGATGCGCTGTTCACCGCGACCTCCGCCACCTGCGTGACCGGCCTTGTGGTCCATGATACGGCAAGCTACTGGTCCGGCTTTGGGCAGTTGGTCATTCTGTTTCTCATCCAAGTGGGCGGCATGGGCGTGGTCACCATGGCTGTGGCGATTTTTATGTTTTCCGGCAAGCGGATCGGCCTGAAGCAGCGGTGGGTCATGCAGGAGTCCATCTCCGCGCCCCAGGTGGGCGGCATCGTCCGCATGACGGGCTTTATTCTGAAGACCGCCTTTGCCATTGAGGGCGTGGGCGCGCTGATGTTGGCGCTTCGCTTTTGTCCGGAGTTCGGCTTGGGGCGCGGCCTGTGGTACGCGGTGTTCCATTCCATCTCCGCGTTCTGCAATGCCGGCTTCGATCTGATGGGTGTGAAGTCGCCGTTTTCCTCCCTGACCGGCTACACCGGAGACCCCATCGTCAACATCACCGTCATGCTGCTGATCGTGGTAGGCGGCCTGGGGTTTTTGACCTGGCAGGATATTTCCGCCCGGCGCTTCCGGTTCAAGGAATACCGGCTGCAGAGCAAGCTCATTTTGGTCACGACCGCGGGACTGCTGTTGTTTGGATTTCTGTTCTTCCTGCTGTACGAGTTCCAGCTCCCACAGTGGGACAGCCTGTCTCCCATGGAGAAAGTGCTGGCGGCCATGTTCCAGTCTGTCACCCCCAGAACCGCGGGCTTCAACACGGTGGACCTGGCGCGGATGTCCGAGTCCAGCCAACTGCTGACCATCCTGCTGATGCTCACCGGCGGCTCTCCCGGTTCGACGGCCGGCGGCTTCAAGACCACCACCTTTGCGGTGCTGGTGCTGAGCGCCATCGCGGTTTTCAAAAAACGGCGCAGCGCCCAGTGTTACGGACGGCGGGTTCAGGACGGCGCGCTCCAGAGCGCCTGCGCGATTTTTCTCCTGTACCTTCTGTTTTTCCTTTCGGGCGGCATCCTGATCTGCTGCATCGACCAGGTCCCGCTGATGGACGCGCTGTTTGAAGCGGCCTCCGCCATTGGTACGGTGGGCCTGTCCCTGGGCGGCACCGCGCGGTTTTCGTTGCCGTGCAGAATGATTCTGGCGTTTCTCATGTACTTCGGACGTGTGGGAGGACTGACCATGATTTACGCTTTCACGGCTGGCAATCGGGCGATTTCTTCTCAATTCCCGCAAGAACAGGTAACGGTAGGTTAAAAGGAGCATCCATATGAAATCTGTGCTTTTAATTGGACTTGGACGTTTTGGCCGCCATATGGCGGAAAAGCTGAAGGAACTGCACCATGAGGTGTTGGCTGTGGATCGAAACGAGCAGCGGGTCAATGACATTCTCCCCTTGGTGACCAATGCGCAAATCGGAGACAGCACCAATGAGCAGTTCATCGCCTCCCTGGGCGTCCGAAATTTTGACCTGTGCGTCGTCGCCATCGGTGATGATTTTCAAAGCTCTCTGGAGACCACCGCATTGCTGAAAGAGAATGGCGCACCCTTTGTGTTATCCCGGGCGGCCCGTGATGTCCATGCCAAGTTTTTGCTGCGCAACGGAGCGGACGATGTCATCTACCCGGAAAAGCAGATGGCCAGTTGGGCAGCGGTGCGTTATACTGCGAACCATGTGTTTGATTACATCGAACTTACGGACGACCACTCGATTTTTGAAACCGCGGTGCCAGCGTCCTGGGTGGGCAAAACCATTGTGGAGCTGGCTGTCCGGCAGAAGTACCATATCAATGTGCTGGCTACGAAATATAACGGGAATCTGGAGCCATTGCCCGGCCCCACCCACTGCTTCCGGGCGGATGAGACGATTTTTGTTCTGGGCAGCAACCGGGACTTGCAGCGGTTTTTGAATCTGTGAGGCTCACCGTATGCGTGAGAAAACCTGGGAAACGCCCTGCGGTACGATCCATTACTGGATCAATGACAGGATTGATGATCGCAAACTGACCCTGGTATTCCTGCCGGGGCTGACGGCGGACCATCGGTTATTTGAAAAGCAAACCGCGTATTTTGAAGGCACCTACAATGTGGTCGTCTGGGATGCGCCCGGACACGCCGCTTCCTGGCCGTTCGAATTTTCATTCAGCCTCATGGACAAGGCAAAATGGGTGGACGGGATACTCCGCTCGGAAGGCTTGGACAAGCCGGTCATCATTGGTCAGTCCATGGGCGGTTATGTTGGGCAGGCGTATGCGGAGTTGTACCCGGAGAAGCTGAGAGGCTTTGTGGCCATTGACTCCGCTCCGTTGCAGCGCAGTTATGTAACAAGGGCGGAGCTGTGGCTCCTGAAAAGAATGGAGCCTGTGTACCGTCACTATCCATGGAAGTGGCTGCTGCGTTCCGGCACACAGGGCGTCTCAGCCACGGAGTACGGGCGGAAGCTGATGTACGATATGATGATGACCTACGACGGTGATCAGGAACGTTATGCCAAGATCTCAGGACATGGGTTTCGAATTTTGGCGGAGGCTATGGAAGCGGATTTGCCGTATCGCCTGCAATGCCCGGTGCTGCTGATCTGCGGGGCGAAGGACCATGCCGGTTCCTGCATCCGTTACAACAAGGCGTGGCACCAGCGAACAGGAATCCCGATTCGCTGGCTGAAAAACGCGGGGCATAATTCCAACACGGATGAACCACAGCTGGTGAATCAACTGATCGATGATTTCGCCCGAAAGATCGAAAAGCAGAAAGATTGATATGTATCAGGCAGTCGCCAATGCAGAAAACAACAAGGTGACTGCCTGTTTTTATATTTTTTACGAATGATATTGAGAGATAACGTTATAGCAGCGCGGGTGGTAAAGGAAAGTTGGCGTTAGTCAACTCTGCACACAGAACTGAAAATCCGCGGTAGCTTTGCCAATCCAAGAGGCTTTGGCCTTTTCTGCGGCTTGCGCCGATTTGGCGGGCATATATGTCTAATACAGAGTTACTTGTTGAAAGCGATATTTGCCCACAGGCGGAACGAAATGTTTGACACTACTGTGAGTGTCAAACATTCAGGATAGTTTGCCATACACCACCATAATCGTTTTAACGAATTAGGTGCGTTTGAATCCCGGCTTGAATAACACCCTTATTCATTTTATATTGACTTTGCTTGCGTATTTTAGCAGCAAGTGGGATCATTATACTGTTACGCGGCCTTATTTTTTTACCCAAAATTTTGTTCTGGTACTTGTACTTCTCCACAAATACAGGTATAATACATTCCAGAGATTTTGAGAGAAGCGTGTGGCAGGATCGCCATGCGCTTTTATTATTAGTGTAAGGAGAGACATTATATGAAACGGCCCCTTTTGTTTGCACACCGCGGCTTTTCCGGCGATTATCCGGAGAACAGCCCGCTGGCCTTCCAGATGGCGGTGGAAAAGACTGCCGCCGACGGCATCGAGAGCGACGTCCACATCACCAGGGACGGCAAGCTGGTGATTTTCCATGACGCCTCCGTGGAACGTACCTCCAACGGTACTGGCTTCATCAAGGACATGACCTATGACGAGCTGGTGGCGCTGGATATCGGCGCGTGGAAGTCTCCGGAGTTTGCAGGCCAGCACATCTGGACCTTTGGCCAGCTGCTGGACTTCTGCAAGGAGACCAAAATGCTGCTGAACATGGAACTGAAAAACTACGAGGTGTTTTACGAGGGCCTGGAGCAGAGGGTCATCGACGAGATCTGCGCCCGCCAGATGCAGGATCAGGTATTCGTCTCCTCCTTCAACCACATCTCCATGCAGCAGTTCAAGGAGCTGTGCCCGGAGATCGAGACCGGCTTGCTGTATGACAAGCCCTATCTGGACATGGAGTACTACGTCCAGCGCTCCAATGCCGACAATATGCACCCCCGGTATATGCTTCTGCAATACCAGCCGGAGCTGATGGAACTGTTCCATGGCCGGGGCATGAAGGTCAACACCTGGACGGTGAACGACGAGGAGAATATGAAGGACATGATTGCCCGGGGCGTGGACTGCATTATCTCCAACCACCCCGATGTGCTGTGCCGTGTGGCGGACGAGGTCTGCGACTGAAAATTGCATAAAGGAATCCCGCGCTGCAACCGCAGCGCGGGACAGGCTGTCGAAAAACCCGGAAATGTAGGAAAACGGGAAGGAAGGGTGTGCGGGGCTGGCCCGCAGGACGTTTCGGAGCGCAACCGGGCGTAGCCCGGCTCTTAGCGCGGAGATGAACCCAGGAAGGGTGCCCTGCGCCATTCAAATCAATAGATTTCAGAACTTTTTGAAAGTTCTGAAATCTTAATCAGCTTGTCGAAAAGACTTTTTCGACAAGCTGACCGGCGGCTTTCAGCCGCCGGTATCCTTTTTGCTCTCACGGTATTCCGTGGGGCTGACGCCCGTTTCTCGCCGGAAGGTTCGGGAAAAGTAGAATGGGTCCTCGAAGCCCACGGAGACTGCCACCGCTCCCACGGGAAGCTGACTGTGACGCAGGAGCTGACAGGCCCGCTGGATGCGGTAGCGGGTCAGATAGGCACTGGGAGAGCAGCCGAACTCTGCTTGAAAGGCCCGGTAGAGGTAGCTGCGGCTGACGCCTGCCTGCCGGGCAGCGTCCTCCACGCTGATGCTGCGGGAGTAATTTTGCTGCATAAACGCGGCGGCCTGCCTGGCGTAATCCGACAGGGCCTCCCCGCCGCGCTTTGAACCGCTCTCCATCAGCAGGCCAAGCATGGCCTGCAGATAGCCCGCCATCCGCACGGCGCTGGGATAGTCGGTGCCCCGGGCTTTATAGATGTCCAGCAGGGCCTGGCGCAGGTGCTCCCCGGCGGCGGGATGGAGCACCGGCGTCCGGCGTGAAAAGGGCGTCTGGGCCAGCAGCAGCGGCGCCGCCGGGCCGGAGAAGCCCACCCAGTAATACTCCCAGGGCTTCTTGTGGTCCGCCCGGTAATAGATGGGGGTATCCGGCAGAGCCAGGAAAGCGTCTCCCGCCTGGAGAACGAAAGTCCTGCCGTCTGTCTCGTAGTATCCTTTGCCGGAAACCACATAATGCAGCAGATAGTGGTCCCGGACGCCGGGACCCCAGCCGTAGTCCGGCGGGCATTTCTGAAAGCCGGTATTATAGACCAACAGGGATAGTTCCGCCCGTTCAGCGGCCTTGAAGGAGTATTTGAAATCCTGGGGCATGGGGTGGACCTCCTCGCTGCTTTCACTTTTCTCCATCATACCTCCACGTAATCGGTTTTGCAACAAAAATCCATGTATCGGGAGACGGGAGGGCATGGAAAGAAAAGCCGGGAACTGATACGTTAAGAATAAGAACAACAAGGAGGGACAGACTGTGGAATTCATTGATCTGGAAAAACACATCCATACCCCCGCATTTGAGGAGACGCTGGTCCGCCTTTACGGCGCGGAGCACGCGGAAGATGCACGGGCCCGTTGTTCTGAAGTCCTTACCGGATTTGCCAAGACCTTTGAGAGCTAGCCGGAAGCGCTGTTCAGCGCACCCGGACGCACGGAGGTGGGCGGTAATCACACCGACCACCAGCACGGCCGGGTCCTGGCTGCCGCCGTGAATCTGGACATCCTGGCTGCTGCCGCCCCCAACCAGAGCGGCATGATCCGGGTCCAGTCCCAGGGATATCCCCTGATCGTGGTGGATCTGGGAGAGCTGACGCCTAAGACTGAGGAGCAGAATACCTCCGCAGCCTTGATTCGGGGTGTGGCCGCCCGGATGAGTGCGCTGGGCTGTCCTCTACGCAACGTGGGACTGGATGTGTACATGACCTCCACCGTCCCCGGCGGCAGCGGCCTCAGCTCCTCCGCCGCCTTTGAGGTGCTGATCGGCACCATGCTGAACGACCTGTTCTGGGATGGCAAATGCACCCCGGTGGAGATCGCCCAGATCGGCCAGTACGCCGAGAACGTGTTTTTCAGCAAGCCCTGCGGCCTGATGGATCAGACCGCCTCCTCCGTGGGCGGCGTGGTGGCCATCTACTTCGCCGATACCGTTCGTCCGGTGGTGGAGCAGATCAGCCTGGACCTCCACGCCAACGGCTATGCCCTGTGCATCCTGAACTCCGGCACGGGCCACGCGGACCTGACCGCCGAATACGCATCCATCACCGATGAACTGAAGGCCGTCTGCCGCTGCTTTGGCAAGGAGGTCCTGCGGGAGGTGCCGGAGGAGGCGTTCCTGGCCGCCCTGCCGGAAGTCCGCAAGGCCGCGGGAGACCGGGCGGTAAACCGGGCTTTCCACATCTACGCGGAAAACCGCCGGGCCGAGGCCGAGGGACAGGCCCTCCGGGAAGGGGACTTTGACCGTTTCCTGGCCCTGGTCCGGGATTCCGGACGCTCCTCCGCCATGTATCTGCAGAACGTCATCCCCACCGGCCAGACCACGGCCCAGGAGCTGATGTTGACCATTGCCCTGTGCGAGAGCATCCTGGAGGGCTGGGGCGCGGTCCGGGGCCACGGCGGCGGCTTCGGCGGCACGGCTCAGGCTTTCGTGCCTTTGGATATGCTGGATACCTTTAAGGAAAAGACCGAGGCCGCTTTGGACCAGGGAAGCTGCCATGTGGTGATGATCCGCCCCGTGGGCGGCGTCCGGCTGGCGTGAATGGGACGAGGACTGTGACCGCACCTGGGCCGCCAACCGCCTGCTGGAGGCTCTGAAGCTGGACAACCGGGAAGAGCCTGACACTGCGCAGGACCGCCCCCTGGAAGAGATTTTGAAAGACCTTCTGGACTGGGCCGTGGAGAACGGCCGTATCGAGGATGACACCACCAGCCGGGACCTCTTTGACACCGAGCTGATGGGCCGCCTGACGCCCCGGCCCTCCCAGGTCATCCGGGCGTTCCGGACCCGGTATGAGGAATCCCCGGAGGCCGCCACAGACTGGTACTATCAATTCAGCCAGGACACCGATTACATTCTCCGCTACCGCATCGCAAAGGACGTGAAGTGGGTGGCTCCCACGCCCTACGGCGACCTGGATATCACTATCAACTTCTCCAAACCGGAGAAGGACCCCCGGGCCATCGCCGCCGCCAAGACGGCGCCCCAGGGCGGCTATCCCAAGTGCCAGCTCTGCCGGGAGAACGAGGGCTACGCGGGCCGTATGAACCACCCCGCCCGTCAGAATCACCGCATCATCCCCATTACCATCGACGGCAAGGACTGGTTTTTCCAGTACAGCCCCTATGTCTACTATAACGAGCACTGCATCGTCTTCAACGGAGCGCACGTGCCCATGAAGATCGACCGCTCCGCCTTCCGCAAGCTCCTGGATTTCGTCAAGCAGTTCCCCCACTACTTTGTGGGCTCCAACGCGGACCTGCCCATCGTGGGCGGCTCCATTCTGAGCCACGACCACTTCCAGGGCGGACGGTATACCTTCGCCATGGAGAAGGCCCCGGTTGAAAAGGCTGTCTCCTTCCCCGGCTTTGAGGACATCGAATGCGGCATCGTGAAGTGGCCCATGTCCGTCATCCGCCTTCGCTCCGCCGACGATGACCGCCTGGTGGACCTGGCGGAGAAGATTTTGACGACGTGGCGGGGCTACACCGACGAGGCGGCCTTCATCTTCGCCGAGACCGACGGTGAGCCCCACAACACCATCACTCCCATCGCCCGGATGCGGGATGGGAAATTCGAGTTGGACCTGGTGCTGCGGGACAACATCACCACGGAGGAATACCCCCTGGGCGTGTATCATCCCCATCAGGAACTGCACCACATCAAGAAGGAGAACATCGGCCTTATCGAGGTCATGGGCCTGGCGGTGCAGCCCTCCCGGCTGAAGGGCGAGCTGGCAGACCTGGCGGACGCCTTCGTAGAAGGCCGGGACATCCGGGCCGACGAAGCGCTGGAAAAGCACAACCACTGGGCGGAGGAGCTGAAAACGCGCTATACCTTTACAAAGGAAAACGCCATGGACATCCTGCAAAAGGAAGTGGGCGTGGTGTTCGCCACGGTGCTGGAGCACGCGGGCGTTTACAAGTGTACGGACGAGGGCCGGACGGCCTTCCTGAGATTCATCAACAGCATGAAATAAAGGAGGAAACGAATATGAAGACCATTCTCGTTGCCGGCGGCGCCGGCTATATCGGCAGCCACATGGTGGCTCTGCTGACGGAAAAGGGCTACGACGTTGTGGTGGTGGACAACCTGCGCACCGGCCACTGGCAGGCCGTTAAGGGCGCCCGGAAGCTCTATGTGGGCGACCTGCGGGACGCCGCGTTCCTGGACCAGGTGTTCAGCGAGAACGATATCGACGGCGTCATCAACTTCGCCGCCTACTCCCTGGTGGGTGAGAGCGTTACCAACCCCCTGAAGTATTACGGCAATAACGTGGCCGGCTCCCAGTCCATGCTGACCGCCATGAAAGAGCACGGTGTCAATAAAATCGTCTTTTCCTCCACCGCCGCCACCTACGGCGAGCCGGAGAAGCAGCCCATCGAGGAGAACGACCGCACCGACCCCACCAACCCCTACGGCGCCACTAAGCTGGCCATCGAGGGTATGCTGAAGTGGTGCGACAAGGCCTACGGCATCCATTATGTGGCCCTGCGGTACTTCAATGCCGCCGGCTCCAACCCTGACGCAGGTATCGGTGAGGACCACGACCCCGAAAGCCACCTCATCCCCCTGGTGATGAAGACTGCCTTGGGACAGCGGAGCCATATCGGCATCTTCGGCGACGACTATCCCACCGCTGACGGCACCTGCATCCGGGACTACATCCATGTCCGGGATCTGGCGGAGGCCCATCTGCTGGCGCTGGAGCACCTGGAAAAGACCGGCGAGAGCGGCATTTTCAATCTGGGAAGCGGCGACGGCTACTCCGTGAAGGAGATCATCGACACCGCCCGCCGCATCACCGGCAAAGAGATCCCCGCCAAGGTGGAGCCCCGCCGGGCCGGCGACCCCTCCGTGCTCATCGCCTCCAACAAGAAGGCGGCGGAAGTCCTGGGCTGGAAGCCCACCCGTGGCCTGGAGCAGATCATCGCCGACGCCTGGACCTGGCACAGCACCCACCCGGGCGGCTACGAGGGCTGAGCAATGTACAGGATCAAGCCCTTTGGGACCATGGACGGCCAGGACGTGCCCGTCATCGAACTGACCGACGGCATCTGTGCCGTGGAACTGATCCCTTACGGCGCGGCGGTGCGCTCCATCCGGGTGCCGGACCGGGGGGGAAAACTGACGGATATCTGCCTGGGCTACGATGACCTGGACAGCTACCGGACACTGGACGCCTGCCTGGGCGGCACCATCGGACGGTGCGCCAACCGTATCGGCGGTGCCCGGTTTGCCATCGGCGGCACGGAATACCGTGTCACCGCCAACGAGGGTGCCAACTGCCTCCACGGCGGGGCGGAAGGGTTCCACAAAAAGCTGTGGGCCTATGCCTGCGCGGAGCATAGCGTCACGTTCACCTACGATTCCCCGGACGGGGAGGAGGGCTTTCCTGGCAATCTCCATGTGGAAGTCACTTACACCCTGGAAAACAGCGCACTGACTATCGGCTACCGGGCCGTCACGGACCGGGACACGGTGGTGAACCTGACCAACCACGCCTATTTCAATCTGGCGGGCCACGACTGCGGCCGGGTGGACGACCATGTGCTGACGGTCCGGGCGGACCGCTATACCCCTGCCGGACTAGGTAACATCCCTACCGGGGAGCTGGCATCGGTGGCAGGCACGCCACTAGATTTCCGTACTCCCACAGAACTGGGGTCACGGCTGGCAGACCCGTTCCTGGACAGCGGTCGGGGCTATGACCACAACTTTGCCCTGAACGGCGGAGAAGCTCCGGCGGCGGAGCTTTGGTGCCCCCGAACGGGTATCGCTCTGGAAATGGCCACGTCTTTGGAGGGTATGCAGTTGTACACCGCCGGCTGGCTGACGGAGCGCCGGGGTAAGGGTGGTGCCGTCTACGGCCCCACCCACGCCGTGTGCATGGAGACCCAGCACTTCCCCGACGCGGTGAACCACGAGAACTTCCCGACACCCATCCTGCGGGCGGGGGAACCTTACCGGGAACGGACAGCGTACCGCTTCTTCACACGGTAGAACGCACTGCGGCACTGGAACGTGGAAATGATGTGATACCAATATTTTCAAAATTATGGATGTATTCTTGTCCTGACCATGTAAACAAACAAACTTCACGCAAGGTCCTTGCACCACGAAGGACAAAACCGGAGGATATGGTAGACTGGAAGCGCACGGTACAAGGCCGGTTTTTCTATGCCGCCATGAGCGCGCTAAACAAACTGGCATCATGCTCTCCCGTTGAACCACAAATTGTCCAGCCCGGTTTGGGCAAGAGGACGCATAGTAAAGTGAAGCCGTAGGAGAGCACACCGTGACAACAAAATGAGGAGGCTCATTATGGAAGTTGTCTATCGGTGCTGTTGTGGGATCGACGTGCACAAGAACCTCATCGTAGCCCGCCTGAGAGAAGGCGGCAGGCAGGAGCTGCGGGAGTTCGGCACAATGACCGGCGAGATCAAGGCGCTGGCCAACTGGCTGACGGAGGCGGGCTGTGAAATGGCGGCCATGGAGAGCACGGGGCCGTACTGGAAGCCCCTGTACAACCTGTTCGAATTGCTGGGCCTGGACACCATGATCGTCAACGCCGCCCACATGAAGGCGGTGCCGGGGCGCAAGACAGATTCGAAGGACTCGGAGTGGATCGCGGAGCTGCTCCAACACGGCCTTTTGCGGGCCAGCTTCGTCCCCAGCCGGGAACAGCGGGAGCTGCGGGAACTGACCCGCTACCGTAAGAGCATCATCGAAGAGCGCAGCCGGGAACTGAACCGTCTGCAAAAGGTGCTGGAGGGTGCCAACATCAAGCTGGGCAGCGTGGTGGCAGACATCCACAGCAAAAGTGCCCAGCGCCTGCTGGAGCGGCTTGTCGCGGGAGAGGCAATGGACGACAGTAGGGAAATCTCCAAGCTGCTCCACAAGAGTCTCTTGCCCAAGTTGGACGAAATCGTGGCGGCTCTGGATGGGATCGTCACACCGCTGCAACGGGCTCTGCTGGCGCAGATCCTCGACCACATTGATGACCTGGACAAACGCATTCAGGAGCTGGACCGGATGGCGGAAGCGTACATGGCGGAGTTCCAACCGGCCATTGCAGAGGTTTGCCAAATGCCCGGGATCGCCCGGCGCAGCGCGGAGGTCATTCTGGCGGAGACAGGCATAGATAATGTCTACTGAATAAACCGCTTTGCGGTTTATTCGCGCGGCGGTAGCCGCGCAATTCCGTAAAAACGGCTCAAAGAGGCCGCTTTTATGGAATTCAGCCATTGTTACAATGCGTATTTCCACTGGTGCGCTACGGCGCATCAGTACGCATTAGATATGAGCCGGTTCCCCTCCGCGGCACATCTGTGCTCCTGGGCTGGGGTCTGTCCGGGCAACCGCCAAAGCGCCGGGAAGCGGTATCACGGCAAGACACGCAAGGGGAATAAGACGCTGAAGTCCATGCTGGTGCAGTGCGCCAAGGTGGCCAGCAGAGTAAAGGGTTCTTATTTTGCGGCCCAGTACCAGCGCATCGCGGCGAGACGCGGAAAGAACCGGGCGACCATGGCCGTGGCCCACTCCATGCTCATCGCCATCTACCATGTTCTGAAGGAGGGCGTTCCATTCCGTGATTTGGGAGCGGATTATTATGACGCCTTCCGCAGAGAACATAAAATTCGAAGCTACCTGAAACGGCTGCAAGCCTTGGGCTGGGAGCCGGAGCTTCCATCCACCACCGCCTGACATACGTGACGCTCCCTGCCCGGCACGGAAATCCGCGGCGGGCAACTCTGTTGCACCCTGACGGAGATAGGTTTTCATAATAAAAGAAGGAGCTGTTGCGGAATTACTCATTCTGCAACAGCTCCATCTTAAGCAGCTTGCCGAAAAAGTCTTTTCGACAAGCTGCTTAAGATTTCAGAACTTTTCGAAAGTTCTGAAATCTATTGATTTGAATGGCGCAGGGCACCCTTCCTGGGTTCATCTCCGCGCTAAGAGCCGGGCTACGCCCGGTTGCGCTCCGAAACGTCCTGCGGGCCAGCCACGCACACCTTTCCTTCCTGGTTTCCTACATTTCCGGGGTTATCGACAGCCTGGAACGTCCCACATTTGTGGAACGTTTTTTACATCTGGGGCAGACGGTATTTTTCCAGATCCCGGTTGAGATCGGCGGTAAAGGCCCGGTCGGTTTTGAGATCGTGGATATAGGTGTGGCGGTCCAGGTCGTCCGCCTGGCTTTCGATGACGCAGACGGCGATATTGGAGCAGTGGTCGGAGACGCGCTCGAAGTTGGTCAGCAGGTCGTTCAGGACAAAGCCCAGCTGGATGGTGCACTCCCCGGTCTGCAGCCGGCGGATATGGCGCATCCGGATCTCCTCGATCAGATGGTCAATGGTCTCCTCCAGCGGCTCCACCTCTTTCGCAGCCACGGGGTCATTGGCGGCGAAAGAGGAGAACGCCAGATCCATGATATCGTCCAGCGCGGACAGCAGGACCCGCAGCTCCTCGCTGGCGGCGTCGGAAAAACGGAGGTTTTTCTCGTGCAGCTCCAGAGCGGATTCCTGGAGGTTCAGAGCGTGGTCGCCGATGCGCTCGAAGTCGCCGATGGCATGGAGCAGACGGGAGACGGTGCGGATGTCGCCCATGGACACGCCGTGCTGGGAGATCTTCACCAGATAGTCGCCCAGACGGTCCTCGTAGATATCCAGCTTGTCCTCATTTCCAGAGATCTCAGTCCCCCGGGCGTCCTGATAATCAGAGAGCTGCTCAACAGCGTTCAGAAGATTCCGGTGGGCCAGCTCGCCCATGTGGTTGGTCATGGACACACATTCACTGATGGCCACGCCGGGGGTCCGCAGCAGCAGAGGGTCCAGGAAGGCGAACTGTTCGGACTTGTCCTCGCTCTGAATCATTCTCCGCGCCAGCTTTTCCAGCTGGCGGGAGAAGGGCAGGAGCAATACCGTGGTGAACACGTTGAATACCGTGTGGCAGAAAGCGATGCCCACGGCATCTATGGCGGCATTCATAAAGGTGAAGCCGAAGAGGGCGTTGCCGCCGTAGAACAGGACCAGCCCCACTACGGTGCCGATGACGTTGAAGGAGATGTGGATGGCGGATACCCGCTTGGCGTTCCGGGAAACGCCAATGGCGGAGATGAGGGCTGTGACGCAGGTGCCGATGTTCTGGCCCATGATGATGGGGACGGCCATGCCGTAGGTGATGGAGCCGGTCATGGCCAGCGCCTGCAAAATGCCTACCGACGCGGCGGAGGACTGGATGACGCCGGTAAACACAGCGCCCACCAGAACGCCCAGCAGGGGATTGTTGAAGGCGGTGAGCAGGCTGGAGAACCCCGGCATATCCGCCAGGGGACTGACGGCGTCCTTCATCAGTTCCATGCCGTACATCAGAATGGAAAAGCCCACCAGGATGCGGCCGATATCCCGCCGCTTCTGCTTTTTGGAGCCCATGATGAGAATGATGCCCACCAGCGCCACCACGGGGGAGAAACTTTCGGGCTTCAGGAGGTTCACGAACACGCTTTCACTCTCGATGCCCGCCAGGGACAGGATCCATGCCGTCAGAGTCGTGCCGATATTGGAGCCCATGATGACACCGATGGTCTGCCCCAACTCCATGACGCCGGAGTTGACCAGGCCCACCAGCATCACCGTCATGGCGGAGGAGGACTGAATGGCGATGGTGATACCGGCGCCCAGCAGCAGACTTTTCAGAGGATTGGAGGTCATGCGCTTGAGCAGGCGCTCCAGCTTGCCGCCGGCCATTTTTTCGAGACTTTTGGACATGGTGGTCATGCCGTAGAGGAAAAAGGCCAGGCCGCCGCAGAGAGTGAATACGGAAAAGATATCCATGCCGATGCTCCTTTATTGAAGTTCCCGCCGGAAAAGCGGCGCGGTTCAACTTATGTGACACACACATTATATATGTAGGGGCGTAGGGTTAAAATCGGCGGAATGACCAAATGCAAAATTTGCGTAAAACTTTGTGAGATAAATCAAATAATGACAAATACAGTTGTAATAAACGCACAAATTGAAAGCGTTTGCCCGCAAGAAAAACGGCGCCCGTTCGGGCGTTGTTCATAAGACAGTAAAAATTTTCAAAAGGCGTGACTTTCGTGGT
>CAMAZB010000021.1 GCA_945862785.1 uncultured Clostridia bacterium
TGTAAGTCGCCTTCACATCCTTGGGCACATCCTTATCCCGAGACTTCGTCAAATGGGAGTGGATGTGGAAAGTCACACCAAAGCCCACATTTTGCGGACCGATAACATCGCGGGAGAAGGTATCTCCCACATAGGCACAGGTAGAGGGGGCAGACTGCACTTGATTCAAAGAAACCAGGAAGATATTGGGGTCCGGCTTACGATAACCGGTAACGGAAGAAAGCGTCACATCCTGGAAGTAGTCCCGGATGCCGTATTCCTTCAGAATCCAAAAAACCTGATACAAACTGGCGGTATTGCTGATGACGCCCAGCTTCATACCCAGGCTCTTCAAACCCTCCAGCATCTCCTTGACACCGGGGCGAAGGCTGCGATGGTAGTAGGTGACTTCCCACATATGGGCAAGTTCCTCCGCAAAAGGCTTGACGGTTTCAAAATCCAGACCAAAGCGGCCATTCAGGACGTAATTACCCCAGATTTCCTCGGGCTTGAGCTCACGGTTCGTGGGGCTGCGGTAAGCCGCGTAACGGTCCCAGCCGTCAGCCAGCTCCTGGATTGCCTCCGGAATATCCATAGATACAGAGATTCCTTTTTCACTCAGAATACGAAGAACCTCGCGGGCGGAAGCCTCTTTGCTGGCGTCATCCACATAGATATCCTCCAGCGTGCCGCCCATATCGAACAGAACGGTATCAATCATAATCTCACTGCCTTTTCCAAGAATCTGCCTCTTTGACAGCAGGCGGGTTTTTCAGATAACGGCTGTAAAGGAAAGCGGACAGTCCACCGCCCAGCAAAACAGGCGCCGGCACGGCCTGGGCAAAAAATTGCAGAAACAGGCCGCGTGCTTCTGGTTCATCCTTCATCAGAATGAGCATAGCAATCAGGCAGGCTATCGCCAGCAGAAAAATCCAAATGAACGCAGCCAGCATCAGCCGCTTATCCTTGTAGAGCGGCCAGGACAGGGCACATACCACCGTCCCGACCAGAGCAGGTACCAGCGCTTCCACCAAGTAGACCACAACCTTAGGCGCACCGGAGGCCAGTGCATCCAGCGGATCCAGCAAAAAGGCGAAGGCGGCGAAATAGACAGCGATAAATACCCAGCATAGACAGAAAGAATACAAGATCAGCGTACTCTTTACTTTGCCGTTTTCCGTCATTTGAAAGGCGGACCAAAAACTGTCCGCCGCCTTCGTGACCTTCTCATTCCACTCCTGATCCTTAATGGGGTTGGTGCCTTTGCTCAGCATGGAGTTCCTCCTTTGAATAAGAAAAGGTGGGCGGCGCATGGCCGCCCACCTTTCACAGCCTTCCTACTGTCGCGATCAACAGTCGGAATAATGGATTACATGTTGGGGTTCTGGTTCAGCCACAGAGTCCACATATCCTGAACATCGGGATAGATGGAGTAGATGGCATCCAGATCGTTGGGGATAGCACCCAGCTCAGCCAGGGTGGCAGGGTTCTTCTTGTCCTCGAAGTCGTCACGCAGAGGCCAGTTGCCGACCTTGGTGAAGGGCTTCAGGCCGCCGCTCTGGCAGTCAGCGCCGCCGGTGATGTAGCGGATGAACAGGCGGGCGCCGGCAGGGCTGTTAGAACCGGCAACAGCGAACAGGGACTCGGTGTTCAGCAGAGCGTTGTAGGGCTTCAGGTTGACGCACCAGGCGATGTTGTAGCCGGACTCCTCCTGGTTCTCGATCTTGCCGGCGGAGGCCAGGGCCAGAGCGGGAGCGTCCTTGGTGGAGTTGTGGACAGCCAGGACCAGCTCGTCACCGTCGCCGATGAAGGTCATCTGGGACTGGCTGAAACGCCACAGGTACTCAACACCAGCGTTGTTCTCGGGAACCTCGAAGGGGAAAGCGGAAGCATCATAGGTGTACTCCAGGTCCTTGCCGTAGACGCGCTTGTAATCCTCGGCCATCTCATCAGCATGATTGATGAAGCTGGCAAACAGGGACAGGTAAGCGGTCTCCTGGCCGATCTCCTTGGTGTACAGGTGGAATCTCTGGCTGCCGTCCTCATTCTTCTCGATGATCTGCCACCAGCTGTCGATGGGCTGGCCATCGGGGAACGCCTCGGTGTTATAATACCAGAAAGCCTGAGAGGCGTACAGAGGATAGCTGTACTTCAGGTTGCCCTCCTCGATGTGAGAGCAGATGTCGCGGGGATAGAAGGGCTCAATGATGCCCTGGTTGTAGTACTCGAAGAACACGCTGCCGTTCACGTCCTTGGTCTGCAGGACGTCAGCGGTGATGTTGCCGGTCTCATTCTCGATCTGAGCCTTGCTCAGAACCTCATCGGAGTCCAGGTCAGAGATCACCAGGTCCAGGCCGGGATACATCTCTTCGAAGGGCTCCTCAGCCTTCAGCATCTTGGAGGAGGTCGCGTAGACGTTCAGAGTGGTGTCCTCTTTCAGAGCCATCTCATACAGCTCTTCATCGGTCATGTCACTCCACTCATCCCAGTAGGGGCCATAGGCTTCGGCGCCAGTGACGGGGTCATAGCCCAGAGGGAGGTCGGTGGTGGGTTCCGCCGCGGGCTCTTCGGTAGCGGCACCCGGATCTTCAGTGGGGGTCTCGGCTTTCTTACCGCAGGCCGCCAGGCTGAGAACCATAACACCAGCCATCAGCAATGCAAACAACTTCTTTTTCATCGGGTCTTCTCCTTTCGTTTTGAAACATTTAGGGAATTGCCGCTGGGTCATTTATAAACTCGCGGTTAGACCGCGCGCTTAATGAGACGGGTGGTTTCCTTGTTGTAAACGTTGATCTTCTTCTGGTCGATAATTGCCCAGACCTTCTGGTCCAGATCGTAGTGGACCTGGCCCAGCTCCTTCACCAGGAACTCCTCATCACCGGCCTTCAGGGTCACAATAGTTTCAGAACCGGCAGGCTGGTTGGCGTACACGGTGACAGGCAGGGCACCCTCCACGGGCTCTCGGGAGATGGTAACCTGCTCCGGGCGACATGCCAGCACGCAGTCAAACTCACCACTGGCGGGCTTCTCCTCGTTGGTCAGATACTCAGCACCGAAGGTATGGTCGCCCAGCTCGCTCTTAACCACCAGCTGGCCGTTCTTCATCTCGGCCTTACCGGGGATCAGGTTGATGCGGGGGTTGCCGATGAAGTCGGCGGCCTCCAGGTCAATGGGGTTGTTGTACAGCTCCATGGGAGTAGCCACCTGGTTCAGTTCACCGGCCTTGAACAGGGCGATCTTGGTGGACATGGTCAGAGCCTCGGTCTGGTCGTGGGTAACGTAGATGATGGTGGTGCCCAGTTCCTTGTGCAGACGCTGCAGCTCAGCACGCATGTCGATACGCAGCTTGGCGTCCAGGTTACTGAGGGGCTCATCCAGCAGCAGCAGCTTGGGGCTGGAAGCAACGGCACGGGCGATAGCCACGCGCTGCTGCTGGCCGCCAGACAGCTCAGTGGGATAACGGTCCTTGTACATTTCGATCCGCATCATCTTCAGGGAGTCCATGACACGGCGGTCGATCTCGGCCTTATCCATCTTCTGGATCTTCAGACCGAAGGCAATGTTGTCATACACGGTCATGTGGGGCCACAGGGCGTAGGACTGGAACACCAGGTTCAGTCCGCGCTTGCTGGGCTCGGCATAGTAGGCGTCGTCAGCGTTGATCATCTCCACGCCGTCGATGGTCATGATGCCGTTCTGGGGCTTTTCCAGACCGGAGACCACACGCAGAGTGGTGGTCTTGCCGCAGCCGGAGGGCCCCAGCAGGGTCATGAAGTCGCCATCCTCGATAGTCAGATTGATGTCCCGCAGGACATGATTGCTTCCATAAAATTTATCAATATGCTTTAATTCAATACGACTCATATCATTCTTTCCTTTCTGTCAATAAACACGGTTCCCGTCGGTTACCAGCTCTTGCTGATGTCGGCGCCGCCGATCTTGTTGGCCGCGATGTAGCAGAGCAGGATGTAGATCAGCACGCACACGGAAATGGCATCGGACATCTGGTTGTAGCCCTCCTGAGAATAGGTGAACGCCAGATAGGACAGAGTCCGGGTGGTGGGGGTCATCATGATGATGATCAGGTCCAGTTCCTTAGCGATGGAGATGAACACCAGCATGAAACCGGAGATAAAGCCGTTCTTCGCCAAAGGAATGATAATGGAGGACATCCGCTTCCAGAAGCTAGCGCCGGCGATGTCAGCGGCCTCTTCCAGCTCCACACTGATGGACAGCATGTTAGCGGTACCAGACCGGCTAGCGAAGGGGAAATGCTTAACTACGGAGGTCAGAATAATCAGAGTAAAGGTACCATACAGGGAGGGGAGCAGACCGCCCAGATGGGGACGAGAGAACATGGAGAAATACATGGTGGAGAACGCCACGCCGCTCATCAGATAGGGAACGAACACCAGCTGCTCGGTGAGGTTGCCGTACCACTTGCCGCGGCCGCGGGAACTGATGTAGCCCAGGAACTGGCCGCAGAAAGCAGTCAGGATAGAGGCGATCAGGGATAGGCGGACAGTGTTCCACAGTGCGCTCATGAACTCGGGGTTGCGGAAGATGCCGGGATAGTTGGTGTACTTCACAGCCTTGTCGGGAGTACCGATCCAGTTGTACAGGGTCAGGTTGTCAAGGCCGTAGCCGCCGCCGGTGGTGACCTGGAAGGTCTCCATGATCAGCACGAAGAAAGGCATCACCATGGCCAGGAACAGGAACACGAACAGGAACACCATCATGGGCTTCTTGGCGGCGCCCAAAGGCATCAGGGTGCTGCGGCCGCCCTTGCCGCCCACAGTGGCATAGGACTTGCGGACGCCGATGATGCGCTGGTTGCCCATCAGGATCAGAGCGGCCAAGCCAACCAGGACGATGGACATGGCGTAGCCGACGCCGCGGGGACCCTGGTCGATGAAGACACGCATCTTGGTGGCCAGGGTGTAGTAGCCGATACGGTTGCCCAGGTTCGCGGCAACACCGTAAGTACCGATGGACTTGGAAACGGTCATGACCAGTGCGGACAGCACAGAGGGCATGATCAGGGGCAGGGTGATGTGGCGCAGGATCTGGGCCTTGTTAGCGCCCTGGATCTCGCCCATCTCCTCCAGCTCGGAGTTGATGGAACGGAGCGCACCGGACACCTGGATGTAAGAGAATGCGTAGTAGTGCATGGACATGCAGAGGATAATGGCGATGGGGCCGTAGGCCAGCCAGTCGGGAATGGGGATGCCCATACCGGCCAGGAAGCCGTTGGCGCCGCTGGTGGAGTTACGGAACACAGCCAACCAGGCCAGGGCCTTCGTCCAGGAGGGAATCATGTAGGGGATGGTGACCAGCAGGCCCAGCACCTTCTTGCCGGGGATGTCGGTACGAATCATCAGCCATGCCAGGACAGAACCCAGAGGCACGGAGATCAGGGTGGTCATGGCGCCGCAGAACAGGGAGTTCAGCAGGGGCTCCCACAGGACGGCCTTCGCCATAGCACCAGTGAGCATATACTTCCAATAATACAGAGTAAAATCACCCACAGCGGCACCGGGATTGCGGCGCAGCTCAGACTGAGCCAGGGTGAAAGTCGACTTGACCATGGTCAGCAGAGGGATCACGATCAAGCAAAACAGCACGATCAAGCTGACCAGAACGATCATGTTAAAGGGATTCTTCACAACGTTCAAGATCAGGTTTTTCAGCCGTTTCTTCGTTAAAGGTTTCTTGGGAAGATTTTTCTTTGACACGGTAACACCTCTTTCTCAATACTGCCGGGAATCTTGCCTGGACATTTTTTCTTTCCCTCACATCCATTTCCGCTTTCGCGGTCTGCACAAAGGCCTTGATCAGAGGCCGCTTTTGTGCAAACGTTTGCGCTTTGCTTACTTCATTATAAAGAATTTCTGTGAGGTTTGTCAATGCATATGTTCGCTATTTTGCAGTGGATTTTTTATATCAAATAAACAATCATCATCCAAAATAGCCAAATTTCCACCCGGTTTTATCGTCGTTTTGACAGTTGCCTCGTCTTTCCCGTTTTCCTGCTCAGAATACGTTTTCACCATGCGGCTTCTTCGGTTCCGCAGTATCCCCACTCTCTTTCACCGCTTCGTCAGGATACCTGAAAAACAAAAAATGTGCCACCAGGATACGGTCAAATCTCTGTAAAATCTGTCCACTGCGCCGCGTACAGTTTGGCGTAGATGCCGTCTTCGGCAAGCAATGTCTCATGGGTACCGCACTCCGCCACGCCGCCCTGGTCCAGCACAAGGATACAGTCGGCATTGCGGATGGTAGCCAGCCGGTGGGCAATGACGAAGCAGGTCCGGCCCCGACGCAGGTTCTCCAGCGCCAGGCTGATCTCCCCTTCCGTCTCTGTGTCCACGTTGCTGGTGGCCTCGTCCAGAATGACGATGTCCGCGTCGGTCAGCAGGCACCTTGCAATGGTCAGAAGCTGCCGCTGGCCCTTGGAAATGCCCGCTCCCTCGTCGGTAAGCACAGTGTCATACCCCTCCGGCAGGGAGTTGACGAACCGGTGGATGCGGGCCGCTTTCGCCGCTTCCACGATCTGCTCCCGTGTAGCGCCCTCCGTGCCATAGGCGATGTTCTCCGCGATGGTCCCGCCGAACAGCCAGGTATCCTGAAGCACCAGCGCCAAGCGCCGGCGCAGACCGTCCCGGCTGTACTGCCCCACCGGCACGCCGTCGATGGTAATGGAGCCCCCCTGTGGCTCATAAAACCGGAGCAACAGACTCACCAGGGTGGTCTTGCCCGCACCAGTGGGCCCCACCACCGCCGCCAGGCTCCCGGCGGGGATGTGGGCGGTAAAATCCCGCAGCACCGGGCGCGCCGGGTCGTAGCCGAAGTCCACATGGTCGAAGGTAATGTCGCCCCGCAGGTCCTCCGCCGGTACCGCGCCCGGGGCATCCCCCGCCTCCGGCTGTTCGTCCAGCAGGTCCATCACCCGCTCCGCCGCGGCGGCGCTGGCCTGTAATTCGCTGAGGAGGTTGGCAGCCTCCCGGATGGGCCCGGAGAACTTTCGGGAATACAGGACAAAGGAAGACAGGCTCCCCAGGGTCAACGCACCGTTCAGGTACATCAGGGCACCGAACATACTGATGGCCGCCAGGGATACATTATTAATGAAGTTCACGGAGGGTCCCAGGGCGGCACTGGCCCGGTCCGCTTCGTAGTAGGCCCGGGATGCCCCATCATTGTACGCCTCAAACTGCCGTAGATCCGCCGCCTCCACGCCGTAGGTGCGGATGGCCCGCTGGCGGCCCACCCGCTCCTCCGCAAAGCCGTTAAGGGCCCCCAGTTCCTTGGAGCGCAGCCGGAACAGCGGATGGATGCGCTTCATTTGAAACCGGGTCAGCAGGGCCGACAGGGGCACCGTCACGAAAAACACGCACGTCAGCCAGGGAGAGAGGATCAGCAGCATCAGGAAGGAACCCACCACCGTCAGGGCGCTGGTGCTGAGCTGTAAAAAGTCTGAAGAAATGGTGGCGTTCACCGTGTCCACATCGTAGCAGATACGGCTGATCAGATCCCCTGCCGGATGGGTGTCAAAATACTCCACCGGCAGCTCGCTCATGCGGTCGAACGCCGCTTTCCGCAGGTCGTGGGACACGCCCTGACCCACCTTGATGAGCTGCGAGGCGATGATGTAGTTCAGGGCAGAGGAACAGGCGTAGCAGGCCAGCATCCCGCCGGCATTCCGCAGGACCCCGGCAAAATCCACACTGCCGGCCTCTGTGCCTACGGCATCCACCGCCCAGCCGGACAGCATGGGTGCTGTCAATGCCAGAAGGTTGGAGGCTACCATCAGAATTACCAGCAGCACCAGTCTGGCGCCATAGGGACGCAGGAACCGGGCCAACCGCCGCAGAAGGGACTTTTTCATCCGTTGGCACCCCCCATCTGCAGCTCCGTCATCCGGCGGTAGCGTGCGCACCGGGCCAGAAGCTGGCTGTGGCTGCCTTGGTCTGTGATCTTTCCGTCCTCCAGCACCAGGATGCGGTCCGCCTCCCGCAGGGATGCGATGCGCTCGGAGATGACCACCAGCGTCACGCCGGGGCAGTCCCGGTGGATGGCGCCGTACAATGCGGCGGCGGTGCGGTAGTCCAGGGCGCTGTCGGCACTGTCCAGCACCAGAATCCCCGGCTTTGCCGCCAGAGCCCGGGCGATGAGCAGCCGCTGGCGCTGTCCGCCGGAGAGGTTGGCACCCCGGATGTCCACCCGGGTGTCCAGGCCCTCCGGCAGCGTCTCGATAAACTCCCACGCCTGGGCCGTTTTCGCCGCGGCAATCACGTCTTCCCGGGAGAGGCCCCGGAGGAAGGAGATATTCTCATAAATGGTGTCGTTCAGCAGCGCCTCGTTCTGGAACACCACGCCGAATCGGCCCCGCAGGTCCTCCCGGCTCAGGCTGGCAGCGTCCCGGCCGCCGACCCAGACCACGCCTTCGTCGGCGTCGTACAGCCGCAGCAGCAGGCTGACCAGGGTGGTCTTGCCGCTGCCGATGGGCCCCAAAATCCCCAGCATCTCCCCTTTTTGCAGAGAGAAGGATGCGCTGTCCAGATTCTTTTCCACGCCCAAGTAAGAGAAAGACACATCATCCATTCCAAGCTCCGCTTCGGAGCGTTCTTCCGAGGGCCGCACCAGCTGATCGTCGGGGGCCTGCAAAATTTCCTCAATGCGCCGCAGGGACGCCACTCCCTTGCTGATCTTCACAAAAATCTTCGCCATACCCAGGGTAGCGTTCTGAATCAAAGTAAAATAGGAGAGAAACGCCACGATCTGTCCGACATCCATCCGTCCCGCGTTCACCAGCATAGCACCTGCCAGCACCACCAGAACCAGACCGGAATTCAGCAGGAAATCTGTAATTGGGTTCGCGGCAGCCATAACGCAGCCGGCAGCCTCCTCAGTCAGGCGAGCGTCTCCGTTGGCCTCCTGGAAACGCGCCCTCTCCCGCTCCTGGCAGGCCAATGCCTTGATAACCCGAACACCGGACGTATTCTCCCGGATGATGCGGACCACGGTATCCACCGCCGTCTGCGCTTTTACATAATAAGGAATTCCCCGTCTTGTCACCAGCCAGATGGTAAAAAACGTCAGGCTGCACACCACGAGCTGCACCAGCCCCAGCGCCGGTGCCCGAAAAAAGGTCAGCACCAATCCGCCCAGCACCAGCATGGGCGCCCGGATACCGCCCCGCTGTACCTTGTCAAACATCTGGTGGACGTGGTATGTATCGTTGGTCAGTCTGGAAACCAGGGAGGAGATGGAAAAACGGTCCATCTGGGCGCAGGACAGCCGCTCCACCCGGCTGTACAGGTCCCCCCGCAGATCCCGGGTGACCTCCATGGACACCCAGGCCGCCATGCGGTTGGCGGTAACATTGCACAGTGCCGCGCCGCAGGCCATCACCATCATCAGTCCGCCGGTACGCCAGATAGCCTCCAGATCCCCCGCCGGGACACAGACATCAATGATATGAGCCAGCAGCAGCGGCAGCACCAGTTCCAGAACGGCAGCGGTGAACTTGATGGCCGCGCCGCAGCATACCCGCCGCGCAAAGGGCCGCAGATATCGCAGCGCCGTTTTCATGGTGTTCCCCTCCTGCCCGTTGAAACGTTTGCTTTTCTGCTGAATTTAATGATACCACGCCCGCCTTGCAAGTCAATTCGCATTTTGTTGGAACTTGCAACTTGATTTTTGCATCATTTGGCAGAGTTCTGACAGTCCGTTAGAAATGCAGTCTTTTGTGCCGAAATTGTTAGTATCGCACAATATTTTGGGGAACCGAAGTAGTTTTCTGTCATTTTTGCCGTCATTTTGACGGTTGACTTTGTCACTTTAAGGCTCTAAAATAAGTACCAACTTGAAGCGACACACAGGAAAGGAGCTGAACACCATGACCTTTACTCAGATGCGTAATCATATGATGTCTCATGGTACGGCCTCCTCCTGCGCGGAAGCTGCGTCTTCCCGCGCGCAGTCTGCTCAGGCTTCTTTCAATACCATTATGCTGATTCTGGACGCCATCATTATGGCGTCCATTATTATTTGCCGCCTGTCCGCTCTGGCCATTCTGGGCTTGGTATTTGTACTGGTACTGGTAGGCCTGCTGATTGCCGAAAACCGCAATATGCCATGGATGCGAACCTACGCTTGACTGCACTGTGATACAGCAAAGCGGCTCCGCTCACATGGCGGAGCCGCTTTTTTGTATAATATCAAACCGAAAAAGGAGAATCCAAGATGAAAAAGAAGTTTTTTGCTCTCATGATGGCCATGCTTATGGTCCTCAGCCTGGCCGCCTGCGGCGGTAAGGAAGACCCGCCCGCCCCCGGCACTGATGCTCCCGCAGCTTCCGGCGAAGCCGGCGGCGCCTTCAAGCTGGGCGGCACCGGCCCCCTGACCGGCGGTGCCGCCATCTACGGCAACGCTGTCAAGAACGGCGCCCAGATCGCCGTGGACGAGATCAACGCCATGGGCGGCATCCAGTTTGAGCTGAAGTACGAGGACGACACCCACGACGCCGAGAAGGCTGTCAATGCCTACAACGTCCTGAAGGACTGGGGAATGCAGATCTCCATGGGCTCCGTCACCTCCAAGCCCTGCGAGGCCACTTCCGCTGAAACCTATGCCGACCGCATCTTTGCTCTGACTCCCTCCGCCTCCACCACCGGTACCATTGAGGGCAAGGACAACATGTTCCAGATGTGCTTCATGGATCCCAACCAGGGCACCGCTTCCGCCCAGTATATTTCCGACAAGGGCCTGGGCACCAAGATCGCTGTCATCTGGAAGAACGACGATCCTTATTCCAAGGGCATCCATGACACCTTTACCGCCAAGGCCGGTGAGCTGGGCCTGGAGGTCGTCTCCGACACCACCTTTGCCGACGGCAACGATACCGATTTCTCCGTGCAGCTGAAGAACGCCCAAGACGCCGGCGCTGACCTGGTGTTCCTGCCCATGTACTATCAGCCCGCTTCTCTGATTCTGTCTCAGGCCAACTCCATGAGCTACGCCCCCAAGTGGTTCGGCGTGGACGGCATGGACGGCATCCTGACCATGGAAGGCTTTGATACCACTCTGGCCGAGGGCGTCATGCTGCTGACCCCCTTCAACGCCGACTCCACTGACGAGCGCACCCAGAACTTTGTTGCCGAGTACCAGAAGCGTTTCGGCGAAGTCCCCAACCAGTTTGCCGCCGACGCCTATGACTGCGTCTATGCTTACAAGCAGGCTTTGGAAGCCGCCGGCGCTACTCCCGACATGTCCGCCGAGGACCTGTGCGCCGCTATGATCGAGCAGTTCACCTCCATGACCTTTGACGGCCTGACCGGCGATGGCATGACCTGGGATGCCACCGGTGCTGTGTCCAAGAGCCCCAAGGGCATGGTCATCGAGAACGGCGCTTATGTCGGCCTCGACTAAGCTCTTACATCTTCCCTTCCCGGCGCGGAACCGGAGAGGCTGATGCCTCTCCGGCCCGTTCCGGCCATACAGCGCGTATCTGAAAAGCACCGGTGCCCGGTATTTTTCAGATACGCACTGGAGCATTGTCCCCATTTCCAGAAACCTATTTTGAAAGAGGTGTTGTCTTATGACCTTTCTGAACTTTCTGATCAGCGGGATCAGTCTGGGCAGCATTTACGCCATCATCGCCCTGGGCTATACCATGGTCTACGGTATTGCCAAGATGTTGAACTTCGCCCACGGCGATGTCATCATGGTGGGCGCGTACATCTGCTTCTATGCGGTCTCACGCTTCAATCTGCCACCGCTGGTGGGCGTCATCCTGGCCATGATCGTCTGCACGGTTCTGGGCATGGTGGTGGAGCGGCTGGCCTACAAGCCCCTGCGGCAGGCGCCCTCCCTGGCCGTGCTGATCACCGCCATCGGCGTCAGCTATTTCCTCCAGAACACGGCGTTGCTGTTGTGGTCCTCCAACCCCAAGGTGTTCCCCAGCTTCTTTGTCTCCGGCTCCGGCGGGACCGGTGTGGAGCTGTTCGGCGGCCAGTTGAAGATCTCCTATGTGACGCTGTTCACCATCATCATTTGCGTCATCATCATGCTGGCTCTGACCTGGTTCACTGGCAAGACCAAGATGGGCAAGGCCATGCGGGCCTGCTCTGAGGATAAGGGCGCCGCTCAGCTCATGGGCATCAATGTGGACGCCACCATCTCCATGACCTTCGCCATTGGCTCCGGCCTTGCCGCCATCGCCGGTGTGCTGCTGTGCTCCGCCTATCCCACCCTGGTACCTACCACCGGCTCCATGCCCGGCATCAAGGCCTTCACCGCCGCCGTGTTCGGCGGTATCGGATCCATCCCCGGTGCCTTCCTGGGCGGCTTGCTGCTGGGCATTATTGAGATTTTCGCAAAAGCGTATATCTCTACTCAGCTCAGTGACGCTGTCGTGTTCGCAGTATTGATTATCGTGCTGCTGGTGAAGCCCGCGGGTCTTCTGGGCAAGCAGATTCGTGAGAAAGTGTGAGGTGGCGGATATGAAATCTTTGAAGCTCAACAAGACCACCCGCCGGAATTACCTGACCTATCTGCTGGTCATTCTGGCCTATGTCATTTTGCAGATACTGGGAAGCACCGGTTCCATCAGTTCCTCCTTGAAAGGTATGCTGGTCCCCATCTGTGCCTACATCGTCATGGCCATCTCTCTGAACCTGACCGTTGGCGTATTGGGCGAGCTGTCTCTGGGCCACGCCGGCTTCATGAGCATGGGTGCTTTCACCGGCGTCACCGCCGCCATCGCCCTGCAGGACGCCATCCCCGCCGCTCCCCTGCGTATGGCCATCGCGCTGGCGGTTGGCGCCGCCTTCGCCGCGCTGACAGGCTTCCTCATCGGAATCCCGGTGCTGCGGCTGAACGGCGACTATCTGGCCATCGTGACCCTGGCCTTTGGCGAGATCATCAAGAGCATCTTCAACAATCTCTATGTGGGCGTTGACAAAAAGGGCCTGCACATGAGCCTGCTCAGCGATAAGACCAGCCTGTCCGAGGGCGGCAAGCTCATCATCGCCGGGCCCATGGGCATCGGCGGCATCCAGAAAATCTCCACCTTCACCGCCGGTTTTATCCTGGTGATGATCACGCTGATCGTAGTGTTCCACCTGGTGAACAGCCGGGCGGGCCGCGCCATTATGGCGATCCGGGACAACCGCATCGCCGCGGAGAGCGTGGGCGTCAACATCACAAAATACAAGATGATGGCTTTCGTCACCTCCGCCGCCCTGGCAGGTGCCGCCGGCGCCCTGTTTGCCATGAATTACTCCACCATCGTGGCCAACAAGTTCGACTTCAACACCTCCATTCTGGTGCTGGTGTTCGTGGTGCTGGGCGGCCTGGGCAACATGCTTGGCTCCATCGTCGCCGCCGCGGCATTGACCATCCTGCCCGAGGCCCTGCGCCAGTTTTCCGACTACCGGATGCTGGTCTACGCCATCGTGCTGATCCTGGTAATGCTGGCTACCAACAATCCCACGCTTAAATCTTTCTTCAGCCGATTCAAACCCGGCAAGTCCCACGGAAAGGAGGCCGCCTGATATGTTTGGAAAGCTCGTTCCCGTCCCCTCCGGCGCTATGATCCCAGACCGGGACATCGATAAGAAGCCCATTCTGGAATGTATCAACCTGGGTATCACCTTTGGCGGCCTGAAGGCCGTAGAAGATTTCAACCTCACCATCGGCCGCACGGAAATCGCCGGTCTTATCGGCCCCAACGGCGCGGGCAAGACCACAGTGTTTAACCTGCTGACCAAGGTCTACCAGCCCACCACCGGCACCATCCTGCTGGGCGGCAAGGATACCCACGCTATGAACACCATGCAGGTGAATCGTGCCGGTATCGCCCGTACCTTCCAGAACATCCGCCTATTCCAGAAGCTGTCCGTGGAGGACAACGTGAAGGTGGGCATGGATGCCAACATGAAGTATAATATGTGGAGCGGCATCTTCCGCCTGCCCGACTACTGGCATGAGGAAAAGTCGGCCCATGAGCGCGCTCTGGAACTTCTGAGCCTGTTCAACATGGCCGATTTGGCGGATGTCCCTGCCGGCTCACTACCCTACGGCGCCCAGCGCCGCCTGGAGATCGTCCGAGCCCTGGCTACCAATCCCTCCCTGCTGCTGTTGGACGAACCCGCCGCCGGTATGAACCCCTCGGAGACAGCGGAGCTGATGGAGAATATCCGCAAGATCCGGGACACCTTCCAGATCGCCGTCCTGCTGATTGAGCACGACATGAATCTGGTCATGAACATTTGCGAGGGCATTTGCGTGCTGAACTTCGGCCGCATCATCGCCAAGGGCAGCCCGGAGGATATCCAATCCAATCCCGCCGTCATCGAGGCGTATCTGGGCAAGAAAAAGGAGGTGTGAGCATGGAACCGATCTTAAAAGTTGAGGATATTAACGTCTATTACGGCAGCATCCACGCCATCAAGGGCGTCTCCTTTGAAGTCAACCAGGGAGAGATCGTTACCCTGATCGGCGCCAACGGTGCCGGCAAATCTACCACGCTGAACACCATTTCCGGCCTGCTGCACAGCAAAACCGGCTCCGTCACCTTCCTGGGTGAGGATCTGGGCAGGGTCCCCTGCCACAAGATCGTCTCCAAGGGTCTGGCCCTGGTGCCGGAAGGCCGCCGGGTCTTTTTGCAGATGACTGTTCAGGAAAATCTGGAAATGGGCGCTTTCACCCAGGGTGGAAAGAGTGTGGATGCGGATCTGGAGCGGGTCTACGCCCAGTTCCCCCGCCTGAAAGAACGCTGTAACCAGGTGGCAGGCACTCTGTCCGGCGGCGAGCAGCAAATGCTGGCCATGGGCCGGGCGCTGATGAGCCATCCCAAGCTGCTGATGCTGGACGAGCCCTCCATGGGCCTGGCTCCCATCCTGGTGGAACAGATCTTTGACATCATCCGGGAACTCCATAAGGCGGGCACCACCATTTTGCTGGTGGAGCAGAACGCCCAGGCAGCCCTTTCTGTTGCTGACCGCGGCTATGTGCTGGAGACCGGCAAGGTAGTCACTACCGGTACCGGCCATGAGCTGCTGGAGAGCCCGACTATTAAAAAGGCGTATCTGGGTGGCTGACACTATTTACAGAAGGAGAGCGCACTGCGCTCTCCTTTTTCCTTTGCAATTCTTTGCCGGTGTGCTATACTGTTGTCATGACATAAAGGAGGGACCGCCATGCGCGCCGAAGAACGCCGCCAGGCCATTCAGGATATCTTACAACATTCGCCGCAGCCGGTCAGCGCCGGAACGCTGGCGGCCCGGTTCTCTGTCAGCCGCCAGATCATCGTGGGCGACGTGGCCCTGCTGCGGGCCGCGGGAGCGGATATCTCCGCCACACCCCGTGGCTACGTTATCCAGAAATTCCCTTCCGGCCTGATCCGGCAGGTAGCCTGCCGTCATAATGGTGCGGAAATGGAAACGGAGCTGAACGCCATGGTGGATCAGGGCTGCACGGTGCTGGACGTTATTGTGGACCATCCCATCTACGGCCAGCTCACCGGCCCCCTGCAGCTCTCCAGCCGCTATGACGTGGCCCAGTTCATCGTCCGCTGCGCCCAGGCCGATGCCCAGCCTCTCTCCAATCTGACAGAGGGCATCCACCTCCACACCCTCTCCTGCCCCAACGAGGACGCCTTCCGGCGGGTTCAGTCTGCCCTGCGGGAAATGGGCGTACTGCTGGAGGGCTGAAACTCTCTATTGACAACCCGGGTCTTTCCGTGTATAGTGTGGTGGACAGGTGTCAAGACATCTGTCCACCACACTTATTTTACAAAGGAACCAGGTGCTCCCCATGGAAAACATCAAAGCATTTTTGAAACGTAAGAATATTGTCTTTTCGGCCAAGCGGTACGGCATCGACGCCTTGGGCGCCATGGCCCAGGGCCTGTTCTGCTCCCTGCTGATTGGAACCATCCTCAACACCATCGGCGCTCAATTCCACGTTGGCTTCCTTACCGCGCAGATTGCGGAGAAGGTACCCTACACCGTAGGCGGGCTGGCCTCCTTTATGAGTGGCCCTGCCATGGCTATCGCCATCGGCTACGCCCTCCAAGCGCCACCGCTGGTGCTGTTCTCTCTGGCTGCCGTAGGCTACGCCTGCAATCTGCTGGGTGGCGCCGGAGGCCCTCTGGCGGTGCTGTTCGTGGCCATTATTGCCGCTGAGTGCGGCAAGGCCATCAGTAAGGAGACGAAAATCGATATTCTGGTGACCCCCATCGTCACTACCCTCATCGGCGTAGGAGCCGCCTACATCATTGCGCCGCCCATCGGTAAGGTGGCCAGCGCCTTCGGCCAGCTCATCATGCACGCCACCGAGCTGCAGCCCTTCCTGATGGGCATTCTGGTGTCCGTTCTGGTGGGCGTGGCGCTGACGCTGCCCATCTCCTCTGCCGCCATCTGCTCCGTGCTGGGTTTGACAGGCCTTGCGGGCGGCGCCGCTGTGGCCGGCTGCTGTGCCCAGATGGTGGGCTTCGCCGTGATGAGCTTCCGGGAAAACGGCTGGGGCGGACTGGTGAGCCAGGGCCTGGGCACCTCCATGCTGCAGATGCCCAACATTGTGAAGAACCCCCGCATTTGGATCGCCCCCACGCTGACCTCCGCCATCACCGGCCCCATCGCCACCTGCCTGTTCAAGCTGCAGATGAACGGTGCGGCCATCAACTCCGGCATGGGCACCTGCGGCCTGTGCGGCCAGTTGGGTGTGTGGACCGGCTGGGTGTCCCCCAGCGAGCAGGCCATCGCTAACGGCGCTGCCGCTATCGCCCCCACTGCTTTCGACTGGGCGGGCTTGATCCTGATCTCCTTTGTTCTCCCCGCCATCCTTACCCCGGCCATCAATCAGGTGTGCCGCAAGCTGGGCTGGGTGAAGGACGGCGACGTGACTCTGGCCTGATTCCCCTCCGCGGCTGTGCCGTCCTGACATCAAATCTGCCGCGAGAAGGAAAAGCAGCATAGGCAGAGCCTTTTACTGCCCCCTCACATGAGCACCGGAGATGACCAGGGCCGTTTGGCGACAGCGAACCGTGCGGCCATCAGCGCTGCCTGTGAGATGACGGAGATCTCAGGCCCCGTGGACCGGGCTTTCAGTCAGGATGTGGGGCTCAACCTCTTTCGATTTTGAATCCGGCCCTGCCGCAAAATGGACGTTCGGGCTATTACCGAAATCTGGCCCATAAAAGTGATGGAGAATTGCCATATGACAATTCTCCATCACTTTTTTATAAATGTTTTTTGTGCAATTCTCATTTTACAGCAAGCCTGTTCCTACACCAGATCGCCTTCGGCGTGATCCCGCAGGGGCAGCTCCGCGAAAATGGCGGCTTCGGCCGTCTCATACTCCCCCGGGCTTTTGAAACGGCGCATTTTCTTGTTCAGGCGCTCCGCGTCCTCGAACAGATGGATCAGATAGAACCAGACCTCCCGCATCCGCTGGGCTGCCGGGCCCACCTGACCATAAAATGCCTGGTATTCCCCGAACAGATCACGGGTAAATTCCTGCAATTCCTCCCGTGTGGCAGCGGGGCCGCCGCGGAGCTTGCGGAACAGGGCCGGGTCCGCCACGGCTCCCCGTCCGATCATAGCGGCGTCCAGAGTGGGAAACCGAGCCTCCATGGCCCGCACTTCCTCAACAGTCCGCAGATCGCCGTTGTAGCACACCGGATTTTTGCTGGCTGCCAGCGCCTGGGCAAATTTCTCCAAATGCACCGGGCCGCGGTACTTTTCGTCCCGCACCCGGGCATGGATGATCAGGCAGGCGATAGGATACCGGTTATAGATCTCCAACAGCCGCCCAAATTCCTCCGGATCGGAGACGCCCAGCCGGGTCTTCACGGAAACAGGCAGGCAGACCCCGGCGAACACCTCGTCAAAGAACCGCTCCAGTTCCTCCGGTCTTGCCAGAAATCCCGCGCCCTTGCCCTTGGCCGTTACGGTACCGGAGGGACACCCCAGGTTCAGGTTCACCTCGGGATATCCCATATCCGCCACCTGTTCAGCCGCCCAGAGGAAGTCCGCCGCGCAGCGGGTCATCACCTGAGGTACGGAGGACAGACCGCCGTTACCCGCAGGGTCCATCTCCCGCCGGTCGCGATCCGTCAGGATATGATGGCAGGTAGGGGAGAAAAAGGGGATAAAATATCGGTCCGCACCGCCGAAATGAGCGGCCCATACCCGGCGGAACACCACCTTGGTGATACCGTCCAACGGCGCAAAATCGTAACGTCGGATCATTTCAGCTTCTCTTCCCACTCCGCCTGACGGAACCCGGTCAGCACCAAGCCGTCACTCACCAGGATGGGCCGCTTCACCAGCATCCCGTCGGTGGCCAGCAGAGCAATCTGCTCCTCCTCGGTCATGGTGGGCAGCTTGTCCTTCAAGCCCAGCGCCTTGTACTGAAGTCCACTGGTATTAAAAAACTTTTTCAAAGGCAGTCCACTGGCCTTCCACCAGTTCCTCAACTCCTCCGCCGATGGATTCTCCGACTTAATATCCCGAAGATCGTAGGCAGCACCGCTGGCGTCCAGCCATGCTTTTGCCTTCTGGCATGTGGTGCATTTGGGATAACACAAAAATAGCATACGGCTTCCTCCGCTCTTTCAATAAACCTCTGTTCACTGGCCCGGCGGTCCCCGAACTCCATCAGCCAGGCCATGGCTCTTTTCAGTTCGCAGATGACGTTTCTTATGCGGCACTCCTCCCGCAGTCTCTCCGTCAAACGGCGGATATTAGAGCTGCCACACTGGTAGTTATCGCAAAATTATCTGATATATTGCTTCTAAATCCAAAAAACACGCATTAGTTATGAACAGAAATGCTGCTCCGCAGCGTTGGGATCAATAAGCGCTGATATCCAGGCTCTCGTCATCAAAGCCCTTTTCGATGGACCGGATCTCCACGAAATACTTGCGCGTAGGGTCCACCTCCACACAAAGCCGCTCTCCGACCTGATGTCCTATCAGGGCCTTCCCCACCGGGGACTCCTTGCTGATAAGGCCCTTCAGTGCGTCCTGCCGCAGCGTGGTGACGATCTGAATGGTCATTTCCTTCTTCAGCATCTCGTTGAAAATGGTGACCTTATCGAACAGGCCCACTGCGTTCTCCTGTCCCTTCACCTCGATGACCTTGGCGGTGCGGATCATCCTCTCAAGATAGCGAATGCGGCTCTCATTACGGTTTTTGGCCTGCTTGGCACATTTGTATTCAAAATTTTCGCTGAGGTCGCCGAAAGCCCGGGCGGTCTGTACCTCCTCGATCAGCTGGGGCCGCAGCACCCGCACCCGGTGGTCGATCTCCTCCTGCATTTTTTTGATATCGACTTCCGTCAGTTCATCGTACACGGAAAACACCTCGACTTTGGTTTTTCTTTATGATACCACGATCAGGCTTTCAGGTACAGTCCTTTTATTACCTTTCCCGGTCATCGCGTTTTCAAAAGTATACAAACCGGCCGGGATCACACCATCCTTACAGGGAACATCTAAAAAAGCCAAACTGCAAAGCCCGGAACGCAAAAAACTCCCAGAACCACTCGGTTCCAGGAGTTTCACTGTGATGTCACAGCAGTATAGATACTGCTGCCCTCAGGACATAGCCAACCGCGAATCCAGCGAAACGAATTGCGGTTGGAGAGGAGGAGCAGCAGAATGAGCGCGATGAGTTTTTGATGCGGAGTATAAAAAACCCGTCGCAGGCGATATGACGCTTGCGACGAGTTGGTGACCCGGCGGGGATTCGAACCCCGGACCCACTGCTTAAAAGGCA